>CAYRZX010000101.1:0-19682 GCA_964428665.1 uncultured Gemmatimonas sp. | reverse complement strand
GACAAGCTGGTCCTGACCTTCCACAAGGCGCATCAGACATGGGAGTCCCTTGTCACAGCGCGGGAGGCAATGACCCGGCTGGACCTGACCGACGACCGGGCGCACGAGATCATGGGCCGGGCCTTCGGGCGCGGGTTGCTGGAACCGAGGCAATTCTTGAGGGCCGCTGAGGAGTGGAAAAAGCCCCGTTACGAGGAGTTTTCCCCGCGTAACCTGTGGAGCCTCTACAACGCCTTCACGGAGGTGTACAAGGGGTTGCAGGTCCACGAGGTGATGGAGCGCCATGTCAACCTGCACAAGTTCACCACGGAAATCATCTCCGAGAACTGAGCAGGCAACCAGAGGGGGGGCGCGGTCCCTGAGCTTTGCCGAAGGGCAGGACGCGACCCCCTTCACTTCGGGAGACAGCGACAATGGCAAGGGCAAAACGATGGACATGGGCGGAGGCCACAAAGGAATGTCCGTTGACCGTGAGCCTGCTTGAAGCTATGACAAAGAAGATCATGACCGCTGAGGAGATTCGGGATGCCCTGATTACAATTGCAGGGGTCATGCGGGAGGCAAGGCGGGCGGAGAAGAAGGCGAGACGCAAGAAGGAGACGCGATGATGGACACGACATGCCTGGACATCCTGACCCGGCCCTTTGCGCCTGAGCAGATCCGCCAGCGCGAGGGCAGGGGCGGCAAGATGCTGGACTACCTGGAGACTCACGCCGTCATCACCCGGCTGAATGAGGCGTTCAACGGCGCTTGGAGCTTCGAGGCCGTCGAGTACAAGACCCTTGAGGGCGAGATCGTCGTCAAGGGGCGGCTTACGGCGCAGGGCATCACCAAAGAGCAGTTTGGCAGCAGTGAGGTTCACCGCCACAAGGGACAGGACGGCGAGAAGGGCGCGCCGGTCAGCATCGGCGACGACCTGAAGGCCGCAGCGTCGGACGCCCTGAAGAAGTGCGCCACCCTGTTCGGCGTCGGACTCCACCTTTACGAGAAGCCCCAGGCCGCACAGAGTGGGCCCCGGGTCGACCGGAGGACGCCCCAGGAGCGCCCGGCGGCGGGAGGGCGCCCGACGTCCACCAGCCCCGGACCCGCGCGCTCGGGATCCGGACCGACTGCCGGGCAGCCGGTCAACGGCAGGACCTGCACCTACGGGCAGAGGACAGCCCCATGAAGCTCTACACGGTCACGATCTCAGGCTGTCCGGCCTCCGGGCCGGTTGTCACCCCCATGCCGGTTGTCACCCCCATCGTCCGGGCGGTGAGAGCGTCCGGCCTGTCGGCAGCCGTGGGAAAGGCGCTGAGGGAGGTCAAGGGCCTGGACCGGCACACCAGGCGGGGATACGTCAACGTCCGCATCGGGCGGGCACAGTAGGCAACCGGGGGGAGTTCCAGCAGGGAGGCCGGGACTCCCCCACAGTCAAAACCCAAAACAGAGGGGAGGTATCTTATGGGCAGGTATCAGATGAAATCCATGAAAGTACAACTGGTCCCCCTGCCGGAGGCGGCGAAAAGAAAGGGGGTATCCCGGCAGGTGATGTGGCAGGCGGTGGAGGCCGCGAAGGTCAACTGGCTTCGGGACCAGGGGGGCGACTGTTTGGTCTACCTCGATCAAAGATTTGAGAAGTTCGAGGGACGCCCCGAGTCGAGCAACTGAACCGGGAGAGGGCGCGCGGCACGCCAGGGCCAGGGACGGCGCAGGCGAGGCAGGGCCGGGCAAGCCAGGGAAGGCAACCCCGGCCCTTTCACGTTCACGGTGGAGGGCTGTCTATGCGCGGTAGCATCGTCAAGCGACAGGGCAAGGCCACGAAGGACGGCAAGCCGATCACCCTGTATTACATCGTCTACCAGGTGGGGCAACGGCAGAAGTGGGAGGCCGTGCCGGAGAGGACCCGGAAGGCCGCTGAGAAGTTGCTTGCCAAGCGGTTGAACGAGATAGGCGACGGGGAGTATGTCGAGCCGTCCCGACAGACGTTCGGGGAGTTCAAGGACGTTTGGGTTGAGAAGTACGCCCAGGCCCAGGTCAGGCCGTCCACGCTGGCCCGCTACCTCAGCACGTTTAAGACGCACATCCTCCCGGCGCTCGGAGACAAGCCCCTTGCGGACATCGGCGTCGAGGACGTGCAGGGATTCAAGGCCGCAAAGCTGGCGGAGGACCTGTCACCGCTGACCGTCAAGCTGTTTCTCCGGGTTATCCGGCAGATGCTTTCTCACGCCGTTGATTGGGGGTATCTGAGGCACAACCCGGCTCAGAAGGTGAAGGACCCCAAGATACCCCGGCAGGAGATGGATTGCCTCACGCCGGAGGAGGTCCGGGCGCTGCTGGACGGCGTGCAGAACGATGACATGCTCAGGAAGTGGTATCCCCTGTTCCTGACGGCTGTCACCACCGGTCTGAGAATCAACGAACTGCTGGCCATGAAGTGGGCCAACCTCGATTGGAACCGGGGGCAGTACTTCGTCCGGGAGACGTTGACGCGAAAGACGGAGCTTCAGGAGAGGAAGTTCGCTCAGACCAAGACCGAGAGTTCAGCGCAGCCGGTGGACGTGACCCCGGCCTGTCTGGACGCGCTCAGGGAGCACAAGGCGCGGCAGGACAAAGAGAAGTTCAAGGCCGGGAAGAAGTACCAGGACCAGGACCTGATCTTCGCCTCGTCGAAGGGGACGCCCCTGGACGACATGAGTCTGGTCAAACAGGTCTTTCACCCGGCGCTTTCAGCCGCAGGACTCCGGCACATCCGGTTCCACGACCTGCGCCATACCTGCGCCTCTCTGCTGATCCACCAGGGGGAGAGTGTCAAGTACGTTCAGCGCCAGCTACGCCACGCCTCCGCTCAGATCACCCTGGACCGATACTCCCACCTGTTCCCCGAGGCCAGCCGGGAGGCCGTGAAGAGGCTGGACGCCACGCTGTTCAGCGCCCCCTCGAAGGCAGGGACGGGCAGGGCGATCTAAGAAAAATCTAACGGAGCACCCCAAAACAACCTGAAAAAGTCCTTTGGTTTGTTTCATTCTGTTCTGTATATTTCTCTGAGTTCCAAACCATTGTGAACCAGGCAGAAACAGCCAAAAAGCTTTGGATAGAACAGTCTGTTCTGAAGGTTTGACAAAGTCGGCGGATGGGCTTATATTCAAATCCGATTATGTCCACGTGGACCAAACTCACCCTCGACGTGCCGGGGGACCTGTCTGACCTCGTCTCCGGCCTGCTGTTCGAGGCCGGGACGAGCGGGATCGAGGTGGAGGATGGGGCGGACCGGACGCACGTGCGGATGTCGGCCTACTTCGAGCGCGAGGAGGGGCGCGCGGCGGCGACGGCAGCGCTGGACCGGCTCAGGCAGGACGGGGCAGGGGTGGGGCCGGCGGTCGTGGCGGAGGTGCCGGACGAGCGGTGGGGGGAGCAGTGGCGGGCGTTCTTCCAGCCCGTGCGCGCCACGGACCGGATGGTGGTGGGCCCGCCCTGGGCGGAGATGGAGGCGGGGCCGGGTGGGATGGTGATTGTGATCGAGCCGAAGATGGCCTTCGGGACGGGGCGGCACGAGAGCACGCGGCTCGCGCTGCGGGCCCTGGAACAGGCTGTAAGGCCCGGCGACCGGGTCCTGGACCTGGGGACGGGGTCGGGGGTCCTGGGCATCGCCGCCGCGAAGCTGGGGGCGCGATGCGTGGCCGTAGACATTGATCCGGTGGCGCTCGACAACGCCCGCGAAAACGTGGCCCTCAACGGCGTGGCGGACCGGGTGGAGATCCTTTGCGGGTCCTTAGACGCCGTGCGCGAGGCCGGGTTCGACGTGATCGTGGCCAACATCCAGACCAACGTGCTCGCCCCCCTGCTCGGCGGCCTGCGGGAGCGCCTGCGGCGCGGGGGACGGCTCATCCTGTCCGGCATCCTGGACCGGGAGGAGGCCCAGATCGGAGAGGCGCTGCGTCGAACGGCCTGGGGGGAGCCGGAGGTAATCAGGGAGGGGGAGTGGATCGGGGTCGTCGCCGAAAGGCCCGCCTGACAATTTGGAACTCAGGAAATCAGGAAAAGAAAAGGCGGGAGCGGATGGGGGTCGTCGCCGAAAGGCCCGCCTGACCGCGCCGGGGTTTTACGCCCTCCCGCAGGATGTGGCGGGCGACCGGGTCGTCCTGCGGGGCGAGGAGGCGCGCCACGCGGCGCGGGTCTGCCGGTGCAGTGTCGGGGACCTGATCGACGCGATGGACGGGGCGGGGACGCTCTACCGCTGCCGGGTGTCCGCCTGTTCGGCAGAGGCCACGGAGGCGGAGGTCCTGGAGCGGCTGCCGGAACACGGGGAGGCGCGGACGCGCGTGACCCTGGCCGTTGCGCCGGTGAAGGGGGAGCGGTTCGACTGGCTCGTGGAGAAGGCCGTGGAGGCGGGCGCGGCGCGCATCCTGCCGGTGGTCACGGAGCGGACGGTGAGGGAGGCCGGGGGCAGGCGCGAGCGCTGGCAGCGGGTGGCCCTGGCGGCCATGAAGCAGACGAAGCGCGCCAGGCTGACGGAGGTGGCGGAGGCGCGGCCCTTCAGCGAGGCGCTGGCTGATCTGGCGAGGGAGGTGGATCTCCTCCTGATGGCGTGGGAGGGCGCGGAGCTTGCCCTGAGCAGAGTCGAAGGGACATCGCGCGGGCTGGCAGAGGTGATGCCCTCATCGCCCGTTGGGTCTGTCGGGGTCCTGGTCGGGCCGGAGGGGGGGTTCACGGACGAGGAGGTGGCCGCGGCCCGGTCCCTCGGCGCAAGGCCCTTCTCCCTCGGCCCGCGAAGGCTGCGGACGGAGACGGCAGGGGTGCTGGCAGTGGCGCTGATTTTGCATGAGTTGGAAAAATGAAACCCATGAGCGCCAAAACACAACCCCTTGCAGAAGTCTTTGGACACTTGATAACAGATCATACAGACAAAGCTACCCGATATCGCTCCCGTCGCCTTTGTCCATTCAACAACAAGGTCCCGAATTGCACAAAAGACAAGGCGAAGAATCCGCTTGGGGTATGTAGCATCTACCACGAAGACCGGCCGGTCATTACGTGTCCGATTCGATTTCGGGAGGACTGGATTATCACCGATGACGCCGCCTCCTTCTTTTTTGAAGAAGGCACCACCTGGAGTTCTCTGACGGAAGTTCGTCTGAACGATTCATACGGCAAGTCCGCTGGAAACATAGACGTTGTGCTTGTCGCTTATGACGCCAACGGTAAAGTGTATGACTTTGGCGCTCTTGAGATTCAAGCCGTGTACATTTCCGGGAATGTGCGAGACCCATTTGAGTATTACATGAAAGACCCCGCGTCCAGATCAACCATGGACTGGTCCAATGAACCGAACTATCCTCGCCCCGATTACCTTTCTTCTTCTCGGAAGAGGCTCGTCCCCCAGCTTCTTTTCAAAGGGGGCATTCTCCACGGCTGGGGGAAACGAATTGCTGTGGCGCTGAACAAGGAGTTCTTCGACACCCTGCCCGATCTCAAGCGCGTAGCTAAATCAAAGGCAGATATTGCCTGGCTAATTTACGATCTGGAGCTGGTTAAGGAAAAAAGCACAGGAGTGGAAAGATACTCTCTGAAGAAGGTCGATGAGGTATTCACCGAGTTCGAATCCGCCCTTTTTTCAATCACGACGCCATCACCGGGAAGAATCGAAGACTTCCTGAAACTGCTTCAAGAAAAGCTGGATGACCAACTCGAAACGCCACCTGTGAACAAGACCATCGAGAACCCTTTTTGACATTGCCGCAATGAGACAAACGACGCTGTTCCCTGAACTTTTTCGTGAGACAGAAGCGCCCAAACCTGTAAACGTGGCATCTGTGCCGCAGCGCAGTCCTTTCCGCTATCCCGGTGGGAAGACATGGTTTGTCCCGACATTTCGGCACTGGATTTATCAGAAACGCTCCAGGCCGGGTATTCTGGTTGAACCCTTTGCAGGTGGCGGAATTATCAGCCTCACAGCCCTGTTTGAAGACCTCGTTTCAAACGTCGTCATGGTCGAACTGGACGACGAAATTGCCGCGGTCTGGCAGTCCGTTGTCGGTGGCGATGGGGAATGGTTAGCGAAGCGTATTCTCGCCTTTAACCTCACGAGAGAGAATGTTATAAATGAAATCACGAAACCGCCGAAGACGCTGAGGGAAAAGGCATTCCAGACCATTCTCAAGAATCGGACATTTCACGGGGGAATCTTAGCGGAAGGGGCGGGACTTCTCAAATACGGGGAGAATGGGAAAGGCATCGGTTCTCGCTGGTACCCTGCCACGCTTGCCAAAAGGTTTGTCAATCTTAATCAAGTTGCCAACAAGATTGACTTTCGGTGCGAGGATGGGCTGAAAGTCATACAGGAATTCGCATTGCGCAGAGATGTGTGTTATTTTATAGACCCACCGTATACGGCTGGCGGTAAGAGAGCTGGTAAGCGGCTTTACAGGCATTGTGAGATTGACCATAAACGCTTATTCACGGTCTGTGAGTCTCTGAAGGGCGATTTCTTGATGACCTACGACCATGCCGACGAGGTTAAGCAGATGGCCCGCGCGCACGGGTTCCAGATGCGTTTAATCCCCATGACCAACACCCATCACGCGACGATGGAAGAACTGGTTATCGGCAAAGACCTCTCGTGGATGGATCAGTTTCCTAAAGTGCATGAGCCGAAAGTCGAATACGTAGTATCAAAAAGAAAGACAAGACGCTCCGCAAACAGATAGGGCGAGCACGTCAAAGGAGGTCTGACATGGGCAAAGGCGAGAAGATCGTGGTCATGAACCCCATGGGCTACCCCCCGGCGATCCAGCCGCTGGGCATGGCCCCCCGGCCGGGCAGCCTGAAGGGCAAGACGGTCTATCTGGTGGACTGCCGGTTCGACGACGGGGACATCCTGATGCAGCAGATGCAGGCGTGGTTCGTCGAGCACATGCCGGAGGTGAAGGCGGAGTTCCGGCGGAAGTCGGGCGTGTACACGGAGCGGGACCCGGCGCTCTACGAGGAGATCCGGGAGAAGGGGGCCGCGGCGGTCGTCGCCGTGGGACACTGAAGCACGTGCGCGCCGGCGGTCGCCGAGCAGTGCGTCATCCTGGAGACGGAGTACGGGGTGCCCACGGCCTCCATTCAGACGGATTCCTTCAAGGACCTGGTGGACCAGTTCGCGTTTGCGAGGGGGATGCCGCGCCAGCGGTTCGTGTTCGTGCCGCAGCCTGTGATGGGCAAGTCCCCGGCGGAGCTGAGGGCCTACGTGGACGGGAGGGACCCGATCACGGGCCGGCCGGTGATGGAGGAGGTGATCGAGGCGCTGACCAGGCCGCTGAGCGAGGAGGAGAGACGGGGGGGGCGGTCTGATCGCTCCACGCCGAGGCTGGTGGAGCCGGACACGGAGGAGGACCTGCACCGGCTGTTCCTGGAGAATCAGTGGACCGACCGGCTGCCGGTCGTGCTGCCCACGGAGGAGCGGGTGGCGCGGATGCTGGCCGCGACGAGCCATAAGCCGGACGAGGTGGTGGGCCGGATGAGGCCGACGTCCACGCGGGAGGCCTGGGAGTACACGGTGGAGAAGGTGGCGGTGAACGCCGTGATGTCCGGGGCCAGGCCGGAGTATTTCCCCGTGATCCTGGCCCTGGCTTCCACCGGGGCGACGGCGCGGGGGAGCACGACGAGTTCGGCGGCGGCGATGGTGGTCGTGAACGGGCCGATCCGGCGCGAGATCGGGATGAACTGGGGGACCGGGGCCATGGGGCCTTACAACCCCGCCAATGCCACCATCGGCAGGGCCTACGGCCTGCTGTCCCAGAACCTGCAGGGGGGGTCGGCGCCGGGCAAGACCTACGTGGGATCGCAGGGGAACAACTACGCCTACAACAATGTCTGCTTCGCCGAGAACGAGGAGCGGAGCCCCTGGACGCCGTTTCACGTGCAGCACGGCTTTAAGCCGGAGGAGAGCGTGGTCAGCGCCTTTGGGGGGTGCCGCTCGACGGCCTTCACGCTCGGTCTGCGGGAGAAGCACTGGCGGGAGCACGTGACCTACCTGCTGCGGGGGATGGACCCGCACACGGGGCCCACGTTTATTCTGGACCCGATCACGGCCCGGCAGTTTATAGACCGGGGCGGGTTCGACACGAAGGAGAAGCTGATCCAGTGGGTCCACGAAAACGCCACGCTGCCGGCGGGGATCTACTGGGACTATCAGCTTATCCAGAACTATGTCTATCCGCGCGCCCTGAACGGGGTGGAGCCTTACGCGACGAAACTGAAAGCGGCGGACGACGAGCTGGTCCCGATGTTCCGGCCGAGCGACATTCACGTCGTGGTCGTGGGGGGGGAGACGAACGGCTACTGGCGGATCATGGGGTGCGGCTACCAGAAGAGCGCCTCGGTGGATGCGTGGAGATAATCGGAATGGGCCGAATCGTATCCTCGGTAAGAATAGACAACGCGTCTGATCCATCCAAGAGTATAAGGTGCGATGCGCTGGTGGACACCGGCGCGTCCTACCTGGTCTTGCCGAGCGCCTGGAGAGATCGACTCGGTGATCTGGAGACGGTAGAAAGGATCGACCTGGAGACGGCGACGCAGGAGACGGTCCAGGGGGAGATATGCGGTCCTGTCAGAATCCAGATCGAAGGGTTTCGTCCGATCTATAATGAGGTGCTGTTTCTGGACATGAACCCGGAAGATGGCATTTACGAGCCTCTCATCGGATACATCGTCCTTGAACAATCCCAGGCCGCTGTGGACATGGTGGGGCACCGGCTGCTGCACGTCAAGCGCATGGACCTCAAGGGATCTCAGGAGGCGTGACAGAAGAAACGATATGGAGTGGAAGAACGGCCCCTTCACCCTGTCTGACGACCGGGACCGGTTGGACATGGACCATGTCTATGAATCGCTGCAGAGGGCGTACTGGTCCTCCGGCAGACCGCGACATATTATAGAGGAGTCCTTCAAAAACTCGCTCTGCTTTGGCCTGTACTGCGGCGACCGGCAGATCGGCTTCACCCGGATCGTGGGGGACAAGGTGGTCTTCTCCTGGTTCTGCGACGTCTGGGTGGACGCCGAGTTCCGGGGCCAGGGGCTGGGGCAGTGGATGATGCGGCGCATCATGGAGCACCCGGACGTGGTCCACACGAGACAGGTGCTGGTCACGAAGGACGCGCAGACGTTCTACGAAAAGGTGGGGTTTGAGCGCAGGGAGCTGATGGTGAAGCCGGCAAAACGGGATTATCCGTGAGGCGAGGAGGCCATGCCTGACTGCATCTTCTGCAAGATCGCGACGCATCAGATTCCGTCCAAGATCGTTCACGAGGACGACGAGGTCGTGGCGTTCGAGGACGTGCACCCTCAGGCCCCGGCCCACATCCTGGTCATTCCCAAACGGCACATCGCCCGGCTGTCGGACCTGACGGAGAGGGACGGGGCCCTGGCAGGCAGGCTGGTGACGACGGCCAGCCGGATCGCCGCGGACCGGGGGATCGCGGGGCGCGGATACCGGGTCGTGATCAATTGCAACGCCGAGGGGGGGCAGACCGTGGACCACCTGCATCTCCACGTGCTGGGCGGCCGGCAGATGACCTGGCCGCCGGGATAAAACGCAGAACGCAGAACGATGAGCCAAACTCCATGAAAATTCTCGTCATTCACGGCCCCAACCTGAACCTCCTGGGTATCCGGGAGCCGGGCATCTACGGGGCGGAGACGCTGGAGTCCGTCAACGGGTCGATCCGGGCGCTGGCCGGGGAGCTGGGGGTCGAGGTCGCGTTCGTCCAGTCCAACCACGAGGGGGCGATCATCGACGCGATCCACGAGGCCCGGACGCAGGCCGACGGCATTCTGATCAACCCCGGCGCGCTCACGCACTATAGCATCGCCGTCCGGGACGCCCTGGCCGGCGTGGGGCTGCCCGCCGTGGAGGTCCATCTGTCCAATATCCACGCGCGGGAGGCGTTTCGCCATCACTCGGTCACGGCGCCGGTCTGCGTCGGGGCCGTGGCGGGGTTCGGGGGGCGGAGCTACCTGCTGGGGCTGAGGGGGCTGGTGGAGCACATCCGGGCGAAAGCGTGAAGCGTGACTAAAATAACTTTTCATAAATTTTGTGCATGGAATGATTCGCCTGGCGCACAGGCCCTCTCCCCGCCTCGCTGACGCTCGGCTTCCCCTCTCCCATTTATGGGAGAGGGGTGGCAGGCGCAGCCTGACGGGGTGAGGGCCAGAGCCGCAGCGATTTTTTATCAGGCTCTCGCTTATGAGCAGATTCCATCTCATCTGTCTCCTCCTGCTGCTCCCCTTCGCGGCCCTTGCTCAGCCCGTCCGGCACGGCGACGAGATCGTGGAGATCGTCGGGGCGGATGAGGTCAACGTGCGGGACGTGAACGGCACCGAGGGGGAGGTGATCGCGAAGATCCCGCGCGGGGAGAGGCTCAAGCGCCTCGGCAGCGAGGAGGGGTGGTTCCACGTGGTTTTGCCCGACGGGCGGGATGGGTGGGTGAACAGTCGCTTTGCCCGCCCGGACGTGGCCAGGGAGGCGCTGGTCGTCACGTCGTCGGCCATCAAGCTCCGACGCAACCCGTCGATGGGCGCGCCGGAGGTGACGCGGGCGATGCAGGGGGATGAGCTCAAGTTTCTCTCCGAGCGGAACAACTGGTATTTCGTCCTGACGCCCGACGGCCAGAAGGCGTGGGTCCCCAAGGAGTTCGTCGCCTTCCGGTCGGAGAAAAAAGCGGAGGCTGCGCCGGGGGGGGCGCAGGCGGCCCAGGCCCCGCAGGGGGAGGAGGCCCAGAGGCCGGACCGCTTTCAGGAGGGGCTGGACCTTCTGAAGGTCGGCAATCAGGACGGGGCGCTGGGGGTCTTCGAGGCGCTGCTCCTGGAGGCCCCGAACCACGGAGGGGCGCACTACGAGATCGGGCGCATCCTGAAGAACAGGGGGCGCGCCCAGGAGGCGCTGGGGCATTTCGAGAAGGCGTTGACGGGGGACCCCAGGCATCCGGAGGCCCAGTTCTACATCGAGGAGATCCGGCGGGGCAAGTCCCCTGTCTCTGCGGGGGCCGGGCCGGAGAGGTCGTGGTCGGTGGGCTCGCTTCTGGCGGACGACGCGATCGCGCAGCTCATCCTGTGGGGCGGGGGGGCGGCCGCGCTCCTTTTCGTGATGATCCTGGTCTGGGTCTACCGGCGGCGGCGCAGGGCGCTTTCGCGAGGGGGCGTGGCGGGGCCTCAGAAGCGGGACAGGGGGTTTGAAGCGACGCTGAAAGCGGCCGTGGAAAAGCGCCCCCTGCTCCGCGCCATCGAAGAGGCGGAGAGGCGGCAGGAGGAGACGGAGGAGCAGATCCGGAAGCGGTTCGAGTCGTTTGGCGGCGTCTCCGTCGAGGCGGGGGCTTCCCTCGAACTGCCTGAGGCCGAGCCGGTCCAGGCCCTGCTGAAGAAGGTGGAGGAGATCCGGCAGGTGGTCGTGGAACAGGAGGAGCGCGCCAGGATGTACACGGACTTGATCCGCTTGCAGAACGGCAAGATCGAGGCCCTGAATGAGGAGATCGAGGCCCTGAAGCGGTTGCTACAAATGAAGGCGGAGGGGGAGTCCAAGCGGGACAAACCGCGCGCAACGAAACAGAAGGTCTGAGTGGGGGCGCCATGATCTGGATCGTCGTTACGCTCGTCCTCGTGCTCGTCGCCAAATATTACACGGCGATCAGCGTCAAAAAATTAGAGGCGCGCCTGAACGAGGCCAAGTCGGGGATCGAGGAGGCCAGGACGCGGCTGAGGGTGGCCAAAGATCGTCAGGACGGGGCAAAAGAGCAGGAGAAGAACCTGAAGTTCCGGGTGGAGCGGCTGCAGGCCCTGATTCAGGACATGGAGACGGACATCCGGATGCCGCGCCGCACGGAGGAGGAGTACGAGGAGGTGACGAGGTAACAGTGCTGAGTGCTGAGTGCCAGAAGAAAGTGCTGAGTGCTGAGTGCTGAGTGCTGAGGAAATTCAAAAGCCTCTCAACTCAGGACTCAGGACTCAGGACTGTTTTTTGACTCAGGACTCGTTACTCAGGACTCAGGACTTGTTTTTACGAGAACAGCCCTCCAAGAATGCCCTTCTTCTTTTTCGGCTGGGCCGCCGCCGGGGCGGGCTCGCCCGTCCGGGTGCGGTGAAGCTGCATCAGTTGCCCGCCCCGCGTTCCGATCCGGTCGAGCATCACCCTCGCCCGGTTTTTGTTGGCCGGGTCCATCTCCTTGTCGTTGAGCACCTGCATGGCGCGCTTCATGCCCGCGTTGAAGTAGTACTTGCCCTGCTCAAAGATGGCCTCCTCGTTGTCTATCTGATAGGCGCGGAAATAGAGTTCTCCGATGAGGGCGAAGAGTTTGAGCTCCGCCTCCACGCCGATCTCCCGGACGAGGTTGTAGGCTATCGAGTAGTATTTGCCGGCCAGTTTCAGGGCCTGGGCCTCCGTGAACGCCATCATCGGCTGAACCGGCAGAGACGGCTGCGGAGGGACGAGGAGGGTGTAGCCCTCCTGGAGGGATTTCAGGAACGCCTCATGATCGGGCCTGGAAACGGGGGAGGCGTAGAGGTCTCGATCCCGATACATCCACGCCAGGCGCAGGTAGAAACGGGCCAGGTCCCTGACGGAGGGGTTTTTCTTCAGGCACTCCGAATAGATGCCGAGGAAGAACTTGTCGAGGATGGACTCATAAGGATAGTCCGGGTCGATGTCGTGGCCCAGCCTGGCCAGGGCGCTGCCGGGGTTCTGGAGCGCCGCAAAGTGCTGGTCGAAGATGCCCTCGATGAAGCTGCCGCGGTATTTGGCCTCGTCCTTCTCCCAGGTCCGGAACTCCTTGTCGTCGATCTCCGCCGTGAAAAAGCAGGTCGTGCAGAACGCCCAGAAGAACTGAAGGGGGCTCGTGTGGGAGAACGCCCTGTTCTTCCAGATGATCTCCTTGGGGTGCTCATCCTCCTCCTGGGCGTTGATCCGGAAGGCGTCCCACGAGAGCCGCTCGTGGGCGTTCACGTTGCCGCACACCGGGCAGGCGACCTCGTAGGCGCGGTAGGGGAGGTTGTCCTCAATGTTCTCAACGGGCATAGGGTGTCTCCTGCTGTATGTATCCAGACCTGGGGTGTCGGCAAACGATACCTCGTGGATGGCCTATATTATACGCACCTCACCTTGAGGTTGTCAAGTCCAAATCTTCCATGTCCGATCTCCGGGATCGCATCCATGCCTATCTGAAGGGGCGGCCGTCAGGGGCCACCTCCGAAGAGGTTGCCGCAGAGGTCCTCAAATTGCGCGGGAATCCGGGGGTGTTCGAGCGGGTCGTCGGGACGGCGCTCCGGGACGATGCGCGCTTCGTCAGGTCCTCCGACGGGCGGTGGCGTCTGGCCCCTTCGGGCAGGGGCACGCCTCTGGACCGGGCCGTCTTCACCGTTGTGTCTCTGGGGGTGTCTGGGCATACCTCACCCCGCCCGAGCCGGATGGCTGAGGTCGGGGCGCTCAGGGTGGTGGGGGGACGGGTCGCGGAGCGGTTCTATTGCGCCGTCCTCCCTGATGCGGACGCCCGCTCAAAGGGGGGAGCGACGGCCAGCGACGCGAACGAGGCGGCGCCCGCCGGACAGGCCCTGACAGCCCTGGCGGCCTTCTCGGCGGACTCGACCTGGGCCGCGGAGGACCTGATGGGGACGTTGAGCCTCCTGGACTGGGAGGCCCGGAGGGCCGGGGCCCCTCGTCCGCCTTCGGAAGGGGTCTCGCTCAGGCGGCTTGGCCGGAGGCTGTTTCCAGAGGTCCGGGGCCACGGGGTCCGCGACCTGGCGGCGGCCCTGGGGCTCTCCCGGCAGGAGGTCGGGCGCGCGGACCGGGAGGCGGACGCGCTCGGCGCGGTCCTGGTCGCCCTCCTCGACCGGTGCCGGTCGCAGGGCGCAGCCACCCTGGAGGCCGTCCTGGCCCTTCAGGAGCCCGATCTGGAGGGGGTCGATTTCAGCGGCTATGCGTTTGACCGGGCCTTTCTCCGCGGCCTGCCGGAGCAGCCGGGGGTCTATCTGATGTTCGACAGGGACGGCGCGCTGCTCTACGTCGGAAAGGCGAAGAGTCTGCGAGACCGGGTGGGCGCCTACTTCGCCCGGACCACCCGGCGGTCGGAGAGGATGAGGCAGTTTCTGGGGCGCGTGCGCGACCTGCGCGTGGAGGTGGTGGGGTCCGAGCTGGAGGCGTTGCTCCTGGAGGGGCGGCTGATCCGGGCGTACCGCCCGGAGGTCAACGTGCAGATGGAGGTCCACGAGCGGCCCTCGGCGCAGCCCGTAGACGACGCGGTCTTCGTCCTGCCTTCGGCGAAGGAGGGGTGCGTGGAGCTGTTCATGGTCCGGGAGGGGATGGGGCTGAGACAGGTGAGGGCGCAGCAGGACTTCTCGGACATCGACGGGGTGAAGGCGGCGCTGGAGGAGGTCTACGGGGGCCGGGAGGAGGAGGGGGAACGGTCGGAGGACGAACAGGCGGACGCGGAGATCGCCAGGAGCTGGCTCGCCGCCCACGGGACGGGCGTGAGCCGGCTGGAGATGGGGCGGGTCAAAGACCTGAAGGAGGGGCTCCGGCTGCTCAGGGACTACATCGCCGGGTGCGCGCCGACGTGGGAGCGGGTGACGTACGTATAACGTGAGACGGCAGACGGCAGACGGCAGACGTAAAGGCACAAGAGGCTTTTCGCGTTTGCCGTTTGCCGTTTGCCGTTTGCCGTTTGCCTTACAGCTCTATCTCCATCCCCTCGCAGGCCAGTTCGAGCTCGCAGGGACGGCCTCCGGCGACGCGGCGCATGTAGTCCTTTGCGGTCATGAACAGCTGATAGAGGCTCTCATCGTCCATCGCCGGGTTGTGGTGGAAGAAGAGGAGCTTTTTGACCTCCGCCTGCAGCGCGATGTCCACGCCGATGAAGGGGGTGCTGTGCCCCCAGTCCGGCTTCAAGAAGGAGTCCTTCAGGGTGAAGAAGGAGTCGAAGACCAGCACGTCGCACCCTCTGTACTGGTTGTAAAAAGGCTTCATGTGCGCGTCGTCGAAGTGGTTGTAAGAGGAGTCGGAGGCGTAAATGAAGACCTTTCCCTCGTGCTCGATCCGGTAGCCGAAGGCGTGGCCGGGGTGGTTCAGCTCAAACGGCTTGATGCGCACGTTCCCGAATTTGCGCTGCCGTCCGCTGGTCAGCTTGACGAACCGGATGCTGGACTCCATGACGTCGAGCGGGGCAGGGAAGTTGTAAGGGTGGTGCTGGTTCTGAAAACGCTGTTTGAGGTCGTCGTGCACGCTGTAGATGAGGAACCGGTTGCCGGGGATGTAGGCGGGCACAAAAAAGGGGAATCCGTTGATGTGGTCCCAGTGGGTATGGGTCATCAGGATGTGGGCCTTGCCCTTGCCCTGTCCGAACTCCTCCCGCATCAGGCGGCGTCCGAGTTCGCAGAGACCGGACCCGCAGTCCAGGATGAAGAGCTGGCCGTCGGCCTGCACCTCGATGCAGGAGGTGTTGCCGCCCACGGTCCCCCGTTTGGGCAGGGGGAGGGAGGCCACGAAACTCTGCACGGCCTGAGGGGTATCGAGATTTTTCCCCCTGGCCTCCAGCAGGGCCTCGGTGATCTTGCGCTCCACCCTGTCAGGGGTGAGCGGAGTGGGGATGGAGCCCCGGACGCCCCAGAATTTGACCTTCATACCTGACCCTCCCCCGATGAGGCCGGAGAAAGAGGTGGACCCCATTTGCAGCCCGGCGCGGCAGACGCGCCGGGCGATTTTATTAAAGGCCGAAGATTATTATAGGTTACGGCAAGCCTTTTGTCAAGCTCTTTTCAGGACCTG
Source organism: uncultured Gemmatimonas sp. (assembly GCA_964428665.1). Classification (GTDB taxonomy): domain Bacteria; phylum Latescibacterota; class UBA2968; order SICM01; family SICM01; genus SICM01. The sequence continues at coordinate 3,910 of CAYRZX010000101.1, read as the reverse complement.
CGCCCCGAACCCGTCCCCCTTCCGTGCGCTAGAACTCCACCCCCCTGGGGATGTCGAACCGCTCCCGGAGTTCGGTGATGAGGTCCTTCGCCTCCTCCTCCAGGGCGACCCGCCTCTGCCACACCTGATCGGGGCCGACCGCGCCGGCATAGAACTGCACGTGGAAGCGGAGGGAGTTGGTGGTCCCGGAGGGCCGGATGGTCAGGTAGTCGAATTTCGACTCGAAGTAGAAGCGGATGCCCTCGTCGGGGAAGCCGGGCCAGTTCGCCGCGTCGTATTTCCCGGTGGTGTATCTCTTCGCGGAGGTCACCCTGCGCCCCCCTATCGTGAGGTTGCCCTTCCGGGCAAGCTGATAGAGGGCCTCCGTCCCATCCAGGATCTTCTTCTTCTTGGAATCCCCTTCCAGCCCCGGATACTCCCCGTCCAGGGGGTCGGGCTCGTAGTAGTTGACGAACAGGCCGATGTCGGGATCGGCATACACGTGTTTCGCGAGCAGGGAGAAGACGTCCGTCCCCTGCTGTTTGGCATAGGCCGCGACCTCCGTCACCAGGAGGGCGGCGAACGTGCCGTCCTTGTCGCGCACGTGTCCGTCCGCCCCCAGGGCGCGCTCCGGGTTCGCGGGCGGGCCTCCGAGGATGGAGAATCCGTTGCTCTGCTCCATCGTGGCGACGTTGATCTTCCGCCGCGGGTCCATCCCTGTGGTGTCGTAGAAGACCAGATGGCACTTTTCGTCGGACTCCAGGGCCTTCCCCTCCGAAATCGTGGGCAGGGGGGTGTCGCCCCACGCCTGGGCCACGGCGTTCGAGAGCCAGCCGAACCCCACCCAGGTCTTGAGCACGCCGAGGCCATACTTGCGCGCCAGCTGCGCGATCATGTCGCTGGTCGTGTGGCTCAGCGCCACAAACTTGCTCTCCGGCGCAACCACCGCGCCGCGCTGCTCGATCTCGAACTGGAGGCGATACCAGAGGAGGAGGGCCCACACGTCGTCCGCAGGGACCAGCACGCGGTCCCGGGTGGAGCGGAGCGAGGGGCGGTCCCTCAGCACGGCTGCGAGGGGGGCGGGGGGCTTGACGACGACGCCGCACCGGTCCGCGTCGGGGTCGGTGCCGATCAAAAGGTCCGCGTCCGCCCAGGCGATGAAGGTCCGGGTCTTCTTTTCCCTGTGCTTGATCCCGTCCTTCTCCAGTTCCTCCAGCGCGATGCGGGCCGCGCGAGGGTCGCCGGGGTCCGGCTGCTGCTCCTCGCCGGGGTCGCTCTTGAACACCGGGAAGAGGCCGTTCAGGGGGTCCAGCGAGGTGATGCTGTGGATGCGGTTGCAGCCGAGTTCCCTCAGGATGCGGGGGACTGCGCGACGCCCTGAGCCGTTGAACGCGGCGAAGACGATGCGGAGGTCAGGGCCGCCCTGCATGGTCCCGTCCGGGTTTTTTCGGAGCAAGAAGCGTTTGACCTGGTTGACGTGCCTTTTGTGCAGGTCGATCAGGTCGCCCTCGCGGCCGTAATAGTTTTTGTCCGGCAGCGTCTCGCTGCCGCCCAGAAAGTAGAGCCGGCTCAGCGTCTCCGCAGACGCCTCCTCCAGCCGCGCCAGTCGGATGTCACCCGGCCTGGCCGCCTGGATCTCCTTGAGGATTTTGTTGCGCTCTTCGGGGGGGATCTGCGCGCCGTTCGGGCCGGAGAGTTTGAACCCGTTGTAGCGGTAGTCGTTGTGGCTGGCCGATATGAATGTCCCGATGTCGGCCGACAGGTCCGGGATGGCGAAGGTCACCTCAGGGTAGGGGACAGGCTCGTCAAAGAGATAGACCACTATGCCTTCGGCGAGGAAGAGTTCGGCGATGATCTTGGCGAACGCCTCGCCTCCCACGCGGCTGTCGTATCCGACGACCGCCCTCGCCTTCTGCGCGCCGCTCCCGGCCGCTCCGCGCCTGCCGACCAGGTGGCGCGCCACGCCGTAGGCGGTGCGCAGGACCACGATGTTGTTGATGGTGTTGGGGCCCTTCAGGATGCGCGCATCCAGGCCTTTTTCCTTCAGCCGGTCGGTGGAGTCCTTGAGGCTGTGGATGGACGCCCTGTCGAAGGCCATCAGGGACCGAATGCCGCCCGTGCCGAAGGTGACGTTTCTGACGAAGGCGTTCACCAGCTCTTCCCACCGCTGGTGGTCGACCGCATCCCGGATTCCGAGCCTCAGGTTGGGCGACAGCCGGTCGAGGGCCGGGTCCGTGTACCAATTGCGCAGGTTGGGAATGACGTGGTTGATCGCATCCTGGTAGTAGTTCTCGGCCAGCTCACCTTTCTCCCGCTTCTCCCGCAGATAGCTGCGAATGCCCTTTTCAGCCCGGTCGAGGGTCTCATTCGGGGGGGATTGGGCGCCGGGTCGAGAATCTGGCGTGCTCGACATAGGCTGACTCCTTCGTGTCTCGTTCATCCTCGTGCTTCCGTGGCTAAAAGTTGCGCCTAAATTATACGCTATCCTTCGGGGGTTGTCAAGTTTACCAGGTCGCCGGCAGTCAGAGGTCAGGGCTCGCGCCGCCCATCTTCCTCCTCTTCCTCCTCTCCCTCCTCCCCGACGTATTCCAGGTCATCCTCCGTCTCCGGCGTCTCAAACACCCATCCGCAGGCGCAGATGGGGGCATCCCCATCCCGTCTCACCCCGCACTCCGGGCAGCGCTCCCCCGGCCGCCCCAGCCATCTGGCCAGAAGGGCCAGGGCGATGACACCGACGAGTAAGAGTGAGAAAAGCATAAGAATTAGCCGCGCGGAGAAAAGCGGAAGCTTGAAATAAAAAAGCCGAAATCGCGTTCCGGATTTCGGCTTTCAAACAGCGGTCAGTGGCCACCCCATCTTCAGCGGTACTACAGGACCAAGGCTTCCTTACGCCACAGCCTTCTTGAGCGCGGCGCCGGCCCTGAAACGCGGGACCTTCTTCGCCTTGATCTTGATCGTAGCCCCGGTCTGCGGGTTGCGGCCTGTGCGCGCTGCACGCTTGGAAATCCCAAATGTGCCAAACCCGATGAGCGTGACCTCGCCACCCTTCTTGAGGGTCTTGGTGACGTTGGAGATGACCGAGTCGATCGCGTCACCGGCGGCCCTCTTGCTGAGGCCAGCCTCCTTCGCCACGGCTTCAATCAGATCCGCTTTGTTCACGATGTTCACCTCCTTGATGAACGCCCCCGCTCCTGCGGGGTTACGTCAAGATGTGAGGGTCGATTCCTTCGCGGCGCACCGCTCTCAAAGGCGCGCAAAATCGCTCGGAATATAGACACCGGAGGCCATTTTGTCAAGCGGAAATCTGCCTCATGGCCCAATATTTTGGGGGTTTCGCGGGAAGATGGGTGATCACGCCCTTTCACTGAATGGCATCCTTGAGCGTTTTGGCAGCTTTGAACCTGGGGACCTTGCTGGCGGGGATGGTGACAGAGACTCCGGTCCTCGGGTTGCGACCCGTACGGGCTGCCCGGCGCCCGACGGAAAAGGCGCCAAATCCCGAGATGGTCACCTTCTCCCCCTTTTTCAACGCCTGCGTCAGGTAGTCGATCAGGGATTCAAAGGCGCTGTCCGCGTCCTTTCTGGAGAGGTGCGCGGCCTCTGCTATGGCCTGAACCACATCGCCCCGGTTGGCCAACGTTTCTCACCTCCTTTCGTCAGCCGGTCGTGTTTTAAAGCGGCTGACTGTTCATCATCTCGGCGAATCTCATCAGGACCCAGTAGAGCGCAGCGACCACGAGCCCGATGCCGACGGCGATGGCCAGGAGCAGCCACTGGGAAGGCCTGGGAAAGCGGGACTCCAGGTCGGGCTTCATGCGCGGTCTCCGGTGGGATGGGTCGCGAGTATTATAGGACGGGCAGGAAAAATTGTCAACATCAAATTTCAGGACGATCCTGGAGCAGATCCTCACAGGAACGCCTCGATCTGCCC
>CAYRZX010000100.1:0-19759 GCA_964428665.1 uncultured Gemmatimonas sp. | reverse complement strand
TGACAGATGACACGGTATCGCAGAAAACGAAGACTGCGATCATTATACAGGAGATAAATACCATGAAGACCTTCAAAAAGACCTTTCGGCGTCAGGACGTGCGGTCCGACCTTCTGAATCAGGGTTTCTGCGCGGCGATGGTTCTGGTCACGGTCACGGTCGCCTTCGCCATGGCGAACCTCGAACTCAACCTTCACGGCGCGCCCTACGGCGTGCACGCCGAGCGAGCGCCCATCGGCATAGAGTCCGGGGACAACTTCAAGCTCCCCTGAACCTCTCAACGCCCATCCGTTTGCGCGGGGGCGGCCCTGTGCGCCCGCTCGTGGGCCTGGAGGAGACCGTCGGCAGGGAGGGGAGACCCTTCCGGCGGGACCTCCGGGATGAATGGCGCTCGGGTCGCCCCTGCGCTATTGACAAACTCGATCATAGAGGGTACATTAAGACAAGAGGCGATGGCAAGGGAGTGACCGACCATCCAAACAAACATATTCGTGAAGCTCTGAAATATGCAGAAGAGCAAGGCTGGATCATCAGGAAATCTGGCCCACGCGCCCATGCTTGGGGTGTGATTTACTGCTCGTTCGGTCATCGGGAATGCTGGATGGCAATTTATTCAACGCCCAAGAGTCCGGAGAACCACGCGCGGGACATTAGACGAACTGTGAACCGTTGTCCAGACAAATAAGGGAAAACCCGATCATGTCTCCTTATCGATTTGCCGTAATCGTGCCAACACCCTCATTAACCCACGATGAGATTCTCGACGCCACGGACGCACTCGGAAACGCTGGATGCACCGATGCATCCATTCGCGGACACGCAGACGGCATGGAGTTGTTGTTCGAGCGAGTCGCCGATTCATTGCAGGCCGCAATTTCGTCGGCGATCTCCGATGTGGAGCGCGCTGGATACCATGTTTTGAAGGTCGAACTAGAACGCGAAGCGATTCCAGGGTAGCCCTGACGGCCTAATATCTTCGGATGGCTGAGATCGTTTCAACATCGCAATATTGACTGCGCCGGCGCCCCCGGCGCACTTTTTTTGCCCATTTATCAAAAAATCGCTCATATTCCATCAACCTTTCTCCCAAAACCTGGGACTTACTCATAGAAGGCCTTCTGATCAACGCAGGGGAGCGGATGTGGAACCCTTGAACGCACTCGTCCTCCGGGCGCAATCCGGCGACCTGGACGCTTACGGCGGGGTCGTCCGGCGCTTCCAGGACATGGCCATGGGCTATGCCTACGCCGTCCTGGGTGACTTCCACCTCGCCGAGGACGCGGCCCAGGAGGCGTTCATCGAGGCATATTCCAGCCTCTCCAATCTCCGGGAGCCTGCCGCCTTCCCCGGCTGGTTCCGGAGGATCGTGTTCAAGCACTGCGACCGGCTCACGCGGGGCAGGCGCGTCCCGACGGTCCCCCTGGAGTCCATCCCCGAAATGACCTCCAGCGACTTCGACCCGGCGGAGGCCCTCGAACGGTCAGAGTTGAAGGACCGGGTGCTCCGGGCCATCCAGGCCCTGCCGGAGCAGGAGCGCGCCGTGACGACCCTCTTCTACATCAACGGCTACTCCCAGGACGAGATCGGGGAGTTCCTGGACGTGCCCGCGAAGACCGTCAAAAGCCGCCTCCACACGGCCCGCAGGAAGTTGCGAGAAAGGATGATGGAGATGGTCAAAAAGAATCTGAGCAAACACGCCCCGTCGCGCGATTCCCGTTTTGCTGACAGGGTTTCGCGCATGATCCAGCCCGAATCGATGAAGACATCAGCGTATCGCTATGGCGTGGATGAGGTCGACGGAAATGAGGCATGGGCGCTGATGTGCGCCTGTGCAACGGGTGACGCGCCAGGAGTGCGGGCGACCCTCGACAAAGACCCGCGCCTGGTGAACGCCCAGTACTGGTATCAGTTCCCTATTCATATCGCCGTGCGTGAAGGGCATACCGATGTGGTGAGACTATTGCTCGAAGCGGGCGCCGACCCCGGCCAGTCGCGCTATACCTATAACTCGTGGGACAAGTTACTCGCTGCTGCGAAGGACCGTGGTCACAAAGACGTCCAAGCGCTGCTTGAAGCGGTTATGAAGCAACGGTTCAACTACGCGCCGGAGTTTGAGCAGCTCAAGGAGGCCATCAAGTCCAGAGACCGGGCGCAGGTGGAGGCTATCCTGAAGGAGCATCCCGAACTTGTGCGAGCCAGCGATGTACTGGGCAACAGTTCCGTGCATTGGGCCGTGCTGACGCGCCAGCTCAGCCTGATCGACTGCTTCCTGGAACTGGGAGCGGATATCAACGCTCAACGCGCAGATGGGCAGACGCCGGTACACGTGTCTATCAACGGGGATTACTGGTATCGGACCCGTGATTTGACACCCAATTCCATCCGCAACACCTGGGCGATAACCGGATATCTCCTCGCTAAGGGCGCAAACTATGCCATTTCGATTGCCGCCGCCCTGGGCGACAAAGAGCGAGTCGAGGAACTCCTGAGAGAGGACCCTGGCCTGGCAAAACGTCTCGACTCAGGGCGCGGAAGCCCGCTCTGCTACGCCGCGAGATTTGGGTACACTCAAGTCGTAAAGTTATTGTTGGACTATGGCGCAGACCCAAATATGCCTGAAGACCTGGCGCCCCGAGGTCGAGCGCTGTTCGAGGCGGCAGCGGGCAATCATCTGGAGACTGCCCGGCTCTTGCTTGAGCGCGGCGCCGACCCCAACGCGGAGGTGGACTCATCCGGCAGTTGCCTGACCATCGCAGATGCAAAGCATCCGGAGACCTGCCGCCCCATGCAGGAGCTGCTGCGCCAGCATGGAGCGATCACCCCGCCGTGGGTCCTGTCTGTGGAGGAGATGAAAGCAGCCTTGCGGGAAGGGGCCGCCGTTACCGACCACGAACAGTTCCTCCACGAATTGCTCGAAAAGGCCGACCCTGAGCTGATCGACGTCCTTCTGAAAGAACGTCCCGACCTGGCGCGTCGCCTGACGCTCACCGACATCTGGGGAGGGAGCTGCCCTCGCGACCCGGGGAGCCTGCGCAAGCTCCTCGACCACGGATTCGACCCGAACCGGCCGAACTGGATCGGTCGCACCTTCCTTCACAGGGCCGCCGAACGCGGCGACACCGAGATTGCCCGCATCCTGCTCGAATATGGCGCAGAAATCGATGCCGTTGAACTTGAGCACAGTGGAACGCCCCTGGCCGCCGCGGCGCGCGAGGGTCAGGTAGAGATGGTGCGCTTCCTGATCGAGCGAGGCGCCGATCCAGCCGCGCCGACAGAATCCCCCTGGGCCACGCCCCTGGCCTGGGCCGAGAAGAAAGGGCACAGGGAGATCGCCGACATCCTCCGGAAACACGGCGCAAAGGCATAGGGCGGGATCACGAAGGGCCGCGAAAAAAGCAAAAGCCGACTCAGCACGAGTCGGCTTTTGTGTTGCGATACGTTCGAACTATGATGCTCAGTCCTGCAGGGCCACGACCCGCACGGGGAAGGCGTCCAGCCGCTCGACGGCCACGGGAAAGGCGAAGACCGTGACGCGCGGCCGCGCGAGCCGTCCCAGATGCGCCAGATTCTCGATGAGCGGGATGCCCCTGTCCATCAGCAGGTGGTGGTTGTGCTGCCGGGCCGCGCGGGGGTCCTCCGGCGGGAGTTCGATCCCCCCCGTGTCCACCCCCATCAGCTTCATGCCCCGGCCCACCAGCCACTCGATCGCCTCCGACGTGAAGTGGGGCGACTTCGGCCGGTCCTGCCGGTCGAAGTGCCGGTCGAAGTCGAACCGGCAGAACACGATGTCCCCCTCCCGGACCCCGCCTGCCCGCTCCGCCGCCCCCTGGATCGCAGAGGGCGTGACCGCCGATCCGGGCGCGACCGAGGTCAGGTCCAGGATCACGGCCTCCCCGCACAGCCGGTCCAGAGGCACGCCGGACAGGTCCTGCCCCTGTTCAACCGTATGATAGGGCGCCTCGATGTGCGTGCAGAGGTGGTTCAGAAAGCCCACCTGATGCATGATGTACCACTGGTCCTTCGGGAAATACCCGAACTCCGGCGGAGGGACCCTCTCCAGGCGCAGAGGCCGGTTGCCCGTCCCCGGCGCAATCGTGTGAGACAGATCGATCAGTCCATTGAGACGCACGACGACCCTCCTCTCCCGACTTCACACGCTGAACTGGTAGTACTGCCCCTGCTTCCGGTACCGCTCCGCCCCCCTCGCCACCGCGTCCCGGTCCAGCTCAAACCCCAGCCCGACCCCCTCCAGCGCCGGCAGCCTCCCCTTCCGCACCGTCAGGTCCGGCGACGCCACCAGGTCCTCCACGAGCAACTGATGCATGATCTGATTGCCGTCCGTCAGGTTGGACAGCGTGGCGCAGATCTGATTCTCCGCGCACGTGGAGATGCCCGTGTCGTGCTGCCCGTGCAGGCAGACCGGCAGTCCCGCGGCCTCGGCCACCGCCGCCGCCTTCCGGAACCCCAGCAGCCCCCCCGTTTCGTGCGGCCCCAGCACGATCACGTCCGCGGCCCGCCTCCGGCACGCCTCGTAGACCTCCGCCGGCGTGTAGACCCCCTGGTCGATGGCAATCGGCACGTTCACCGCCGCCTTCACCTGCGCCAGCGCCTCCATATCCCGGCTCGGCGTCGGCTGCTCCACGAACTCCAGGTCGAACTCCGACAGCTTCCGGATCATCCGGATGGCCGTCAGCACGTCCCACGCCTCATTCACGTCCACGCGCAGCTTCAGGTCCCCGATCTCCCGCCGCACGGCCCGCACGTTCGAGAGGTCCTTCTTCTCCCCCCGCCCCACCTTCATATAGATCACCGAGTAGCCCGCCCCGGCCGCGGCCCGCGCGTCCTCCGCCAGCTCCCCGGCCTCATCCCCCTGCAAAAAAGCGAAATAGTCGATCTCCCCCCGCGTGGCCCCGCCCAGGAGCCGGTGGACCGGCTGCCCGGCCGCCTTGCCGACGGCGTCCCACAGCGCCATCTCCAGGCCCGCGAAGGCGTGGTTGCCAAAACGGGGCGTGTTCTGGAGCTTCCCCAGCCGGAAGGCCCGCGCCATCAGCCGCTCCACGTCGAACGCCGGCTCCCCGATGAACAGCGGCGTCAACCCCCGGATCAGCCCCATCACCCCCTCGGCGGACCGGTCCCCCGTGGACTCCCCGATGCCCACGACCCCCGCGTCCGTCTCCACCTCCACGAGCACCACCGTCGCCCCCATCGGGCACCCCCCGCTCCAGTGGTACGCCTCCTTGTAGGGCAGCGACAGCGGCGTGGCGCGAATCTGCGTGATCTTCACGGAACCCTCCTACACATATCCAAAATCCCTCAAATCCCCGTCCTTCTTGCGCCAGTCCTCCCGCACCTTGACCCACAGGTCGAGGTACACGGGACGCTCCAGAAACGCCTCGACCCGGCGCCGGGCCTCGCTCCCGACGCGCTTGAGCATCCTCCCCTGCGCACCGATGACGATCCCCTTCTGCGACTCCCGCTCCACGCACACATTCGCGCGGATGTAGGTCTTGGCGTCCCGCTCCCTGAACTCCTCGACCGTGACCGCCGTGGCGTAGGGGACCTCCTGTCTCAGAAGGTCAAAAACGGCCTCCCGGATCAGCTCGGCCACGAAGAAGCGCTCCGGCTGGTCCGTCAGCGTCTCGTCGGGGTAGAGCCTGGGCCCGAACGGGAGCCGGCGCTCCAGGGCGTCCATCAGCCCGGCAAGGCCCTCCCCGGTCAGCGCGGAGACCGGGAGGACCTCGTCCGCGCGAACCGCCTCCCGCACGCAGACAAGGGCCAGACCCACCTCCTCTGCCCGGAGCAGGTCCACCTTATTCAGCGCGATGATCAGCGGGACCTTGACCCCGGACAAGACGGCCCTCAGGTCCTCGTCGAGGTCCAGCGCGTGGGCGTCCAGGAGCCCCACGACCGCGTCCGCCTCCCGGATGCGCCGGGCGGCGTGGGAGCGCATGGCCTCCTGGAGACGGTACTTCGGGTCGAGCAGGCCGGGCGTGTCCCAGATCACGACCTGCGACGCCGGCCGGGTCACGACGCCCAGCAGAGGGATGCGCGTGGTCTGCGGCTTGGGGGTGACGATGGCCAGGCGCTCCCCCACGAGGGCGTTGAAGAGCGTCGATTTGCCCACGTTGGGCCTGCCCACGATGGCCACGTCGCCGGATCGGAAAGATTTCATATATTTTACCACTGCGCTGTCGCCGAGATGCGATAGCTGTTCTCCAGGTCGCTCCGCGACAGAAACGCCACGTCCACGCCGAAGCGCCCGTAGAACCGGACCCCCCCCCCGGCGGTGAAATGCCCCTCCTCCGCGCCGAGGCGGAGGGCAGCCATCTCCCGGAATGAATACTCCACGCCCGTGTTGAACCGGCGTCCATCCTCGATGCTGACGGCATCCTGGCCAAGCCCGGCGCTCAGGCTGCCCGTGAGCCGCCCCCGCAGGGCCGCAAAGCGCCAGGTGTAGGCCGCGCCCACGAGGGCCGTGGGGGCGATCCTGTCCGTTGCGGCGCTGGAGTAAGTGATCCGGCTCTGCGTCAGGTCCCGGACGGCCAGCCCGAGGGCCAGCCCCGGCGCTGCGTCCCACAGGACCCCCGCGTCCAGGCCGTAGCCGAACCCCGTGCCGGACCCGGTCTTGCGCCGGATGAGCTTGACGCTCCCCCCTGCCGCAAGCCCCTTCCGGACAAGGCGGGCGTAGGACAGATGCACGGCGTAGTCCGAGGTGCTCACGCTCCCCACGCGCACCGGCCGGTTGTCCGGCCCGATGGGCCGGTCGGGGTGCTCCAGGAGCGTGATCGGGATGTTGTCCACCCCCACCCGGAGGAGGCTGAACCCCACGCTGCCCGCGCCCCGCACGGTCGCGCCGAAGTTGACCTGGTCGTGGTTGACCAGCCCGCCGAACTGCTCGGCGTGCTGGGCGTGGGCCTCTCGCCGCCGGATGCGGGTGAGCCCGGCGGGGTTCCAGACCCCGGCCGTGGCGTCATCGCTCACGGCCACGAAGGCGCTCCCCATGCCCAGGGCGCGCGCCCCCGCCCCGAGCGCGAGGAACTCCCCGGCGAACTTGGCCCGCGCCTGCGCCGGTCCAGGACAGAGCAGGAAGAAGGCAAGGAGCGCGGAGATAAATGATGCGGTCGGTTTATTCACAATACGGGCTGGTTTCCAAGCTCTGAATCAAAAAGCTTTACAAAGCGAACCGATCTCCCTATCTTTGGCGAAAATCACCGGCGAACGACAGAACGATAAGGAGGTCCCATGTATACCCGACTCGCCGACGAGACCCTCAAATCGGGCGAGCGCCTGGAGGTGGGCGTCGTCCTGGCCCCGGACGAGGCGCACGCCGAACAGGTCAAACCCTTCCTCGCCCACAAGCAGATGCCCTACAAGTGGCACATCGAGAAGTCCGTCCACGAGCCCCTGGACGACCTGGAGACCCGCTACTACGTCGGCAAGCTGAACGGCGCCATCATCTGCAACATCATGACCGTGGAGAGCCACCGCACCGGCATCCTCGGCCACGTCTACACCCTGCCCGACCAGAGGCGCAAGGGCGCGTGCGACGCGGTCATGCGGCATCAGATGGAGGACTTCCGCCGACGGGGCGGCGGCCTCCTCTTCCTCGGCACGGGCTTTGAGCGTCCCCCCTACTGGATCTACCACCGGCACGGCTTCCGGAGCGTCTATCCGGGCACGGGGCACATGCGCTATGCCAGCGAGGAGGACTTCGAGGCGAACTACTTCGCCCCCGGGACGTCGTCGGTGGTGGAGACCTGCTGGAGCCACTGGCCCCGCGTAAACGCCCTCTGCTCCACTTCCGGCCCGGAGACCGTGCGAGGCGTGGCGTGGGGGATCACGGGGCAGGCCAGCTTCGAGGGGGGATTCCTGAGCTTCATGCGGGCGCTGGAGCCGGACGGCAGGGCGCGGGCGCGGCTCCTCGAATCGGAGCGCGGCGCCGTCGTCGGGTTCGCGTCCGTGGCGCCTGACGGACAGTGGAGGGGCGACGTCTCCGTCCTGGACTGTTTCGCCCACGCCAACTATTCTTCGGAGCTGAGACGCCTGCTCGAAGCCCTGCCTCTCCCCCCGGGCAAGGTCCAGGCCTACGCGGACGAGCGTTCGACGGCCAAGATCGCGGCGCTCCGGGCAACCGGGTTTGAGGAGGAGGCGCGGTTGACGAGACAGGTGACCTGGCAGGGCCAGACGCTGGACGTCATCGTGATGAGAAGGTTCGTTTAGACAGGCGGAATCCTTCACTTCATGTTCACCAGCGCCAGCCCCACCAGGGCGACCCCCATGCCCGCGAGCATCCGGCGCGTGAACCGCTCCTCCCAGACAACGGCGCAGAAGAGGGCCGTGGCCACCAACCCCCCGCACGCCAGCGCCGGAAACGCGATCACCCCTGGAACCCGGTCCAGGGCGACGAGCATCACCACGGTCGCAACCACGTTGACGACGCCCACGAGCGCCCCCGCGCCCACGTCTCCCCGCGTCGGATGAAACCCCTCAAAAAGAAAGCTCAGACTCCCGCCCAGGGCCGCCGTCCCGAAGAGGGCCGCCATGTAGGTCGTCTTGGCGTCCGGCAGACCGCGCATCAGGAACGCCTTCGACACGACGCTCGCCCCCCCGCTGGCCAGGAACAGGAGGCCCGTGACCGGCCAGATGCGGGGGTCGGATGCCCCGGACATCTCCCGCCCCCCCAGCAGGACCAGGGCGACCAGCGTCGCCACGACCCCGGCCACCTGCGCCTGCGTCGGCTGCTCCCCCCACCAGAACACCGAGGCCAGGACCGGAAGCGCCACAGACAGCCGCATGATCGTCGTGGGGATGGTCAGCCCCCCGCGCGGCATCGCCGCGCACATCCCCACGTAGGCCAGGATGTAGCCGACCCCGTGCAGCGCGCCCAGGAGCAGCGTGTCTCCGTGGACGCTCAGGTTCCCGCTCAGGGCCGTGAGCAGCGCGCAGGCCAGGGCGGCCACCCCGTAGTTCACCACCCCCACGGCCATCATGTGGCGCCGCCTGGCCTGCGCCCACCGCACCGTGTGCCCAAACAGCACGGACAGGAGGATGCTCAGAATCAAAAAGGTCATACCCTACTTCATCATCCCCGTCACCGCCTCCACCACATCCTTCTCCGTGGGGATAGTCGCATCCTCCAGAGGCTTGGTGAACGGCACCGGCACGTCCATCGCGCCGAGGCGGACGACGGGCGCGTCCAGGTAGTCGAACGCCCCCTCGTAGACCACGGAGGCCAGCTCCGCCGTCACCCCGAAGCTGCGGTGCCCCTCGTCGATGATCACGGCCCGTCCCGTCTTGGAGACCGACGCCACGAGCGCCTCCCTGTCCAGCGGAACCATCGTCCGGGGGTCCACCACCTCCGCGCTGATCCCCTGCTGCGCCAGCGTCCCGGCGGCGCTCAGGGCCACGTGCACCATGCTCGACGTGGCGATCAGCGTCACGTCGTCTCCCTCCCGCTTCACGTCCGCCTTCCCGAACGGGATCGTGTAGTCCCCCTCCGGCACCATCCCCTCCAGCCTGTACATCATCTTGTCCTCGTACACGATCACCGGGTTGTCGTCCCGGACCGCCGTCTTGATCAGCCCCTTTGCGTCCGCCGGCGTGGACGGCACGGCCACCTTCAGGCCGGGGATGTGGGAGGTCCACGCGTGCAGGCTCTGCGAGTGCTGCGCCGCCGAGGACCTGCCCGCCCCCATCGTCGCCCGGATGGTCAGCGGCACCTTCGCCTGCCCCCCCGACATGTAGCGGATCTTCGCCGCCTGGTTGACGACCTGGTCCATCGTCAGCGCGATGAAGTCCCCGAACATGATCTCCACGATCGGCCGCATCCCGGTCAGCGCCGCCCCCACCCCTATCCCCACGAACCCCGCCTCCGCGATCGGCGTGTCGATCACCCGCTCAGGCCCGAACTCGTCATAAAGCCCCACCAGGATCTTGAACACCCCCGCCGCCGGCCCCACATCCTCCCCGATCAGCACCACCGCCGGGTCGCGCCGCATCTCCTCGGCCATCGCCTCCTTCACGGCCTCCCCAAAGGTCATCTTCTTCTCACGCGAAGACATGCTCGCTCACCTCCTTCACGTCCGGGTAGGGAGACGCCTTGGCCGACTCCACCGCGTCCGCGACCTCCTTCTGCGCGTCCTCGTCGATCCCGTTCAGTTCGGCCTCCCCGGCCTGCCCCTCCGCCAGCATTCTCCCCTTCAGCCGCTCGATCGGGTCCTTCTTTATCCACGCCTCCACCTCCTCCTTCGACCGGTAGGCCAGGCCGGGGTCGTTGACGTGATGGCCCCGATACCGGTAGGTCTCGCACTCGATCAGACTGGGCCCCTCCCCTGCCCGCGCCCGCTTCACCGCCTCCGCCGTCGCCCCGTGGACCGCGATCACGTCGTTTCCGTCCACGATCCGGCCGGGGATGCCGAACGGCGTCGCCCGGTCCGCGATGTGCTTCCCCGCCGTCACCTTGTTGACCGCCGTGTACTCCCCGTACTGGTTGTTCTCGCAGACGTAGATCACCGGCAGGCCCCAGATAGCCGCGTAGTTCATCACCTCAAAGAAGATCCCCTGATTGGCCCCCCCGTCCCCGAAGAAGCAGGCGACCACCTGGTCCGTCTTCCGGTACTTGGCCGACAGGGCCGCCCCCGTGGCGATCCCGAACCCCCCGCCCACGATCCCGTTGGCCCCTAAAATGCCCAGGGACATGTCCGCGATGTGCATCGACCCCCCCTTGCCCCGGCAGTAGCCCGTGACCTTCCCCATCACCTCCGCCATCATCCTGTCCAGCCTGCCCCCCTTGGCGATGCAGTGCCCGTGCCCCCGGTGGGTGCTGGTGATGTAGTCATCGTCCCGCAGGGCCGAGCAGACCCCCACGGCCACGGCCTCCTCGCCGATGTAGAGGTGCGCCAGCCCGTGCATCAGCCCGAGCGTGTAGACGTTCCAGATCTGCTCCTCGAACCTCCGGATGCGGAGCATGTCGCGGTACATCTTCAGCATCAACTGTTTGTCAACAGCCATGAAAACCTCCAAAAGAAAGTCCTGAGTCCTGAGTCCTGAGTTATAGGCTTTGGCCCTGGACCCACGACTTTTCTTTACTCAGCACTCAGCACTATTCTTACAGCCATCCCTCCAGCGTCTCCACGCTCTCCAGGTTCCTCTTGAGGTCCTGCAGATACTGCGCGGCCAGCATCCCATCCGTCAGCCGGTGGTCCGCCGACAGCGTCACCTGCATCACCTGCCGCACCGCGATCGTCAGCGGCTCCCCGAACGGCCGCACCTGCGGCAGGATCGCGCCCACGGCCAGGGCCGCGGACTCAGGCGGGTTCACGATGGCGATGAACGACGTGACCCCGAACATCCCCAGGTTGGAGATCGTGAACGTCGCCTGCGCCGCCCCCCGCAGCCTGCCCCCCCGGGCCGCCTCCACGGCCTCCGCCCGCTCCTTCGCCAGAGCGGCCATCGGCCTGGCGTGGGCGTCGGCGATCACCGGCACGAGCAGCCCGTCCTCCATCCCCACGGCCAGCCCGATGTGAACCCCCCCGTGCGCGGCCATCGCGTCCCCGTCCAGGCTGGCATTGAGCGCCGGGTACTTCGCCAGCGTCATCGCCGCGGCCTTCACCAGCACGTCCGTCACCGACAGCCTGATCCCGCGCTCCGAGGCCACCCTTCTGCGCCACGCCTCCGCGTCGGTCATGTCCACCTCCGCCGAGACGTAGAAGTGAGGGATGTTGCGCTTGCTCTCCGACATCGCCCGCCCGATGGCCTGCCGCATGCGGGACAGCGGCCTGCGGCTTTCGGCGGGCGTCGAAGCCGCAGCGGGCGCGGCCTGTCTGGCTGCCGCGGCCTGCTCCACGTCCTCCCGCGTGATCCGCCCCCCCGGCCCCGTCCCCTTCACCGTCGCCAGGTCCACCCCCAGGTCCTTCGCCAGCTTCTTGGCCGCCGGGGAACTCCTGATCCGGTCCTCCCCGCCGGCCGCCGGCGCTGCGGCGGGCATTGCGGAGGCCACCTCCGACGACGCCGTCGTCACAGCGGACGGCGCAGGCCCCGCCGCCCCGACGTCGAACGGCTCATCCGCGCTGTCCGTCAGCACCGCGATCACGGACAGCACCGGCACGGTCGTCCCCTCCCCGACCACGATCTTGCGGAGCACCCCCGCCTCCGGCGACTCGTACTCGAACACCGCCTTGTCCGTCTCCAGCTCCAGCAGCGCCTCTCCCCTCTTCACCCGCTCCCCCTCCCCCTTCAGCCAGCGGATGACCGTCCCCTGGTCCTGCTGCAGGCCGTACTTCGGCATCACAATCGGTTTGACCATGAAAGCCCTCGGATATGAGATATCACCTTTTATACACTAACAGAAACGCTCACATGGTACGATAGCCCCCCTGCCCTGTCAAGCCCTATCTTGCGGTTGGAAACGAGTTAGGAATTTCGGGGCTGGAGGATGATGCCAAAGTTGCGACAGAGCCTCCAGGCCCACTCAAATGCGGCAAGCGGTATCTCCCGCTCGCCGAACTTGGGGTCGAACGTCTTCACCGGGTCACCCACTTCGATGATCACGAGGGAATGAATGGCCGCAACGCCGTCCACAGGCGTCCGGTCGATGTAGACGATGGGGTAGGTCGCAGAGCGGAGGTCATCGAGGGTGAGTCTGCCGTGCCGGGTCTCAAAGCCGAGGCCCTGCGCAGCGGCGATCAAGTCATCCCGGTGGGTGCCGTCTTCCGTGGTGCGGCAGAGAGGGAGGAGTTCGTCCTCTGTTCTCTGGACGCCAAAGGTAGCGGAGACCGTGCGAAGGCAGGCGACGGCGCAGGTGTAATCGCGTTCCTGAAGAAAGGGCTTAAGGGTTGGTCGAGGCGAGGTGGGTTCGGTGTTCGGCGGCATTCTTCTCGATCTCCTTCAGAGGCGTCCAGCCCAGGACCTCGCCCGTCAATGCGTGAACGGCGACCTCGCCCACTTCACCCAGCGTGCGGTCGGGATAGGTCAGCAGAATCGGCACCGTCCAGATCGGCGCAATCGGAAACACGACCAGACGCGGCTTGCCCGCCACGAAGCAGTCCCGCAGATGCGTAAGGATGAAGTCGTTGACCGTCGCCCGCACCTCGTCTTTTTCCAGCAGGTCATCCTTCACCTCGTCGTAGACCCGATCCAGCGTCGCCGTCCCTATCATGGCGCACTCTCCCTTATAAGGTGATACCCCTGAGACTCGCGATAGAAGATCGCATATCCTCCGCTATAAGTCAAGCGAGAAGGCGTCTCCGAGTCCCTGATCAGCGCTCAGGTCTATGATTCTATCTCCGCGCGCAATCCCTCAAGGTCCAGCCTCACGCGCCGCTCCACCGCGCCCTGCCGCAGCGCAAACCGCACCGTCTCCGCGTCGCTGGCCGTGACCTCCCCGATCCAGCCCGCGCCGCCCCTCCGGTGGAACGACAGAAGCGCCAGGAACCGGTGGTCCGGGTAGGCGTGCATCCGGGAGAACGCCACGTAGCGGTTTTCGGGGTGTACGATGACCTGCCGGTTGGAGTCCCTGTACGTAAACTTTCGGCCCACGTGCGAGGCGACCCACCCCTCGTCCCGGCCCGGCATCAGAAAGAGCGCGTCCAGCACAGCGCTCCCCTTCACGACGCGCAGGTCCACGTTCGCCGCCTCCACCTCCCCCTCGTAGTGGAGCAGCCACTCCACCCTGCGGGGCTGGTCCGCGCGCACGTCGTCGAAAACCACCAGCAGGTCCGGCTTGAAGAACAGGAACCACCGGTGGAAGCGCGTCAGCAGCGGCGTGTAGGGCGTCGTCCCGTCGCAGACCACCAGATCGAACGCCTCCCCCGGCTCGAACCGGACCACCTTCCCGGCCGCGTCCTCCGCGAACCGCTGCCCCTGCCCGTCCACCAGGAGCGTGTTGTGCCCCCGCGTGGCGTTGGCGTCGAAGCTCCAGCGCCGGTTGCCCGTGTCGAAGAACCCGATGAAGTGCGCGTAGGGCCACGTCCCCAGGTCCGGGATGAGCGTCTCCCCCAGGGCCGTCACCATGAACCCGTTGATGTCCAGGTGGGAGTGGCCGACCACCGTCGGCCCCCCCTTGAGCGCCACGAACGTCTCCTTCGGCCCCCACCCGCTCCGCAGCGTCACGACCTCGTAGGTCCCGAACCGCCTCGCCGTGGGCGGGTCCGGCACCGCCTCGGGCGCAGACAGCCCGGCCGTGCAGGCCAGGTCGAACAGAGACGAGGGGGGATGCTGAAGGGCCAGCCCCACCCAGTCGGGCCGGCCCGCCTTCCGGCCCAGGAGGCCGAGCATGGCCGCCGCCTGCCCCCCGAGCGCGTGCCCGCAGTCCGCAAACGCGAACACCCGGCCGTTCGGCCCCGTGACGTGCATCAGAAAGTCCCCCGTCCTCCGGAGATAGGGGTGCTGGAACAGGTCCAGCCTCCCCTCCGTCATCCGGTCCATCGCCAGCGCGAGCCGGATCGGCAGCCCGACGGCCGGCCCCCAGTAGCCCACGCCCTCCCCCCACTCCCCGTCCGGCGGTGCGTCGTCCAGGATCGCCAGGACCCCGTCCAGCGCATACGCCAGCCCCTCCAGCGCGTCAGGGTCGTGCTCCATCGCCGTGAGCAGGGCCAGGCCCATATCCCCGCAGATCATGCTCCGCCAGTTGAACCTCGAAGCCACCCAGCGCTCGGACCTCTCCGCGTAGACCCTGCGGAAGAGCCCCCCCGTCCGCTCGATCAGCCAGCGCAGGTACCCGGACCGCTCCCCCTCCGTCATCGCATCCCCTAAGAAGTCCAGCGCCAGGGCCACGGCCGCCGACACGTTGGCCGACCCGTGGTCGAACTTCATCGGCTCGTGGACCGGAAACACCCACTTCGGCAGGTCGAAGGTCTGCGCCAGCGCGTCCCCCGTCCCCTCCGCATACCGCCCCTCTCCCGTCAACACATAGGCCGCCGACAGGTCCCCCAGCCGGGCCATCGCCCCGATCATGCCATTGTAGAGATTGCCGGTGTCCAGCGGCGGGCCGGCAAGGTGGCCGTCCGCGCGGGCCTTCAGCCCCTCGATCAGGCCGGGCACGGCCCCGGCGCGGGCGCGCAGCGAAGGGATGTCCTGCGGGGAGAAGAACAGGCGCGGGCAGGGGAGGTTTCGGCGGTAGGGGTCGGTCTGGTGCGCGGCGAGAAAATCCGGGCGAGACATGGGCAGGCTCCTTTTTCAATTTTCAATCTTCAATCTTCAATCTCCTTTACCTCCCCAGCCATCCCCCGTCCACCACGAGCGTCTCTCCGTGGACGTAGTTCGACGCCCTGGAGGCCAGGAACACCGCGGCCCCCTTCAGGTCGTCCGGGTCCCCCCACCGCCCGGCGGGGATGCGGCCGAGAATGGCCTGACTGCGCGCGGGGTCCCCCCGCAGGGCCTCCGTGCTGTCCGTGACCATGTAGCCCGGCGCGATGGCGTTGACGTGGATCCCCTTCGACGCCCACTCGTTGGACAGGAGCCGGACAATCCCCACCGCGCCGTGCTTGCTGGCCGTGTAGGGCGGGATCAGGATACCCCCCTGGAACGCCAGGACGGAGGCGATAAAGATGACCTTGCCCCCCCGCCCCTGCGCCACCCAGTGGCGGGCCGCGGCCTGACTCAGGAAGAACCCGCTCTTGAGGTTGAGGGCCATCACCTCGTCCCAGTCCCGCTCCGTGTAGTCGAGCGCCGGGGCGCGGCGGATCGTCCCGGCGTTGTTCACCAGAATGTCCAGCCGCCCCAACCCCTTCAGGGCCTGCTCCACCACCGTCGCGGTCGGGTCCGCGGCCAGGTCAGCCTGAATCGGATAGAACCGCCTCCCCAGCGCCTCCACCTGCCGGCGCGTCTCCTCGTACCCGGTCCGGTACACGCCCGCGATGTGAGCGCCCGCCTCAGCCAGGCCCACGGCCAGGGCGCGCCCCAGCCCCCTGCCCGCGCCCGTGACCAGGGCCACCTGATCGGTCAACTTGAAGTCGTCGAGAATCATAAAGCCTTCAAAACTAAAAAAAGGCCCCCGGCATCCTGCGACTGCTGTCGGGGGTCAGAACAGCCACGAGGACAACCGGGGACCATAGCCCATTTCGCAAACATCCACGTAGGTATGATATGGATTTTGTCACTTTTTGTCAAGTAGAAACACTTTTTTCTCACGCCGCCTCTTCGAGAGACCCGAACAGCGCCCTCAGACGCTGCCCGTCCGCCTCCGGGAGGGGCGGGCCGAGCAGGGCCGCGACGTTGCGCTCCAGGTTGTCGACCCGAGACGTGCCCGTGATCACCGTCGAAATGGCCGGAGGTTCCAGGGCGAACTTGTAGCCCGCGCTCACCACGGAGTCCACCTCCCCGTGCGCCAGAAATCCGAGCGGGTCCTTCTCGGGCAGGGCGTCGCGGGAAATAAGCCCCTTCGCCTTCCACTCCGCCATCAGCGCCCCCAGCTCCTCGGGCCGGGTCAGCTTCACCCGCACCGAGGCCATGTTCAGGATACCCACGTTCCTCTCCTGCGCCAGCGGGAGCGCCCGGCGGGCCGCGCACTGGTTGAGGACGCCGTACTTGAGCATGATCGTGTCCCAGAGGTCCCCGTCCTGCTCCAGCGCCGTCTCCACGGCCTCGTGCCGGGGGTCCGAGAAGAACCGCTCGCTGAACCCGATGAACCGGACCTTGCCCTGCTCCTGGAGCCGCTTCAGCGTCCCGTAGAAACGCTCCACCACCGTCCGGTAGACCGGCGGGGTGACGCCGTGGAACTGCATGACATCGACGACCTCCAGCCCCATCCGCGACAGGCTCCGCTCCACGGACCGGACCAGGTCCTGCGGGTCGGTCTTGGGCGTGTCCCCCTCGCAGGGGTTCCACTTGGTGGCCATGATATAGGCATTGCGGGGGACCCCCCTGAGCGCCCGGCCCAGGATCTCCTCGCTCCGCCCATAGCCCGACGACGTGTCGATGAGGTTGATGCCCAGGTCCAGGGCCCGGCGGACCAGCGCGTCCTGATCCGCGTCCGTCAGGCCGGTCCGCTGCCCCAGGTTGCTCGGCCCCCCCGACCCGTAGCTGACCACCGACACCTTCAGGCCCGTCCGGCCCAGCGTTCGAAACTTCATGGGACCTCCTTATAGAATTACGAATGACGAATTGCGAATGACGAATTGGGGATTCGACATTCGACATTCGACATTCGACATTCACAGAGGCAACTCCACCGCCTGCCCCGTCTCGATCGAACGGTAGGCCGCCAGGGCCACCTCCGTGGCCGCCCGCCCCTCCGCCCCGCCCACCGGCGGCTCCTCCCCCTTCTGCACCGCCTCGACGAACCTCCGGACCTCCTCCGCCACCGGGCTGGGGACCTTGATCTCCGCGATGGGCAGCGTGCGCGCCTCCCCGTCGAACCGCTTGACCGTCAGCGCCGCCTCCTTCCCCCAGATCGCCGGAAAGGTCACGCTCCCCTCCGTGCCGTCCAGCCGCCCCCCGTACCCGCCCACGGCGCTCACGTGGCTCGAATGGAGCAGCCCCACCGCCCCCGACGCGAACGTCAGCGACACCAGGGCCACGTCCGGGTAGTCGATCCCCTTCTCCCGGTAGTTCCCGCCCGCCGCGTAGACCCGCCGCACGTCCCCCAGCACGAAGCGCATGAAGTCGATCTCGTGCGCGTTCACCTCCATCAGCGTCCCCCCGGACTGCGCCCGCTTCGTCCGCCAGTGCGCCACCCAGGTCCCGCCCCATCCCCCCCCGATGCGGTGGACCGTCAGGCAGGCCGGCCTCCCGACCTCCCCGCTCAGGGCGATCTCCCGCACCTTCGAGTGCGTCGCGTGGAACCGGCAGACCAGGCCGATGCCCAGCTTGACCTTGTGCCGCTTCGCCGCCGCGATCATGGCGTCGCACCCCTCCAGCGTCGGCGCCATCGGCTTCTCGGAGAAGACGTGGACCCCCTCCTCCGCGGCGGCCACGGCCATCTCCGCGTGCATGAACGGCGGCGACGCGATCAGGACCGCCTCCACGTCGTCTCGCTTGAGCATGTGCCGGTAATCCGGGTCATAGTCCACGCCCAGCTTCCCGGCCAGCTCCTTCCCCTTCGCCTCGTCCACGTCGCTCACGCAGGCGACCTTCGCGTTGTCCAGCGTCGCCGCGGACGTGGCCAGACTCGCCCCCATGTTCCCGCAGCCGATCACCCCCAGCCCTAACCGCTCCATACCATCCTCCCTTAACGATGAAGTCAGAACAATAAATAAAGACAACGATGAAGTATGAACGATGAACGATGAACGAAAAGCGAAACAGCCTTTGCGGTTTTCCGTTCTGCGTTCCGCGTTCTGCGTTCTGCGTTCTTATCTGTTCCCCGGCTCCTCCCCCCTTCGATTCGCCAGCGCCCGGCCGTTCAGGTCAAACAACGTCTCGTGCCCCCGGAAGAAGCGCTCGAACTCGTCCGTCATCAGCCTGAAGAAGCGCGTGCGCGACGCCAGCGTCACCCCGGCGATGTGGGGCGACAGGAAGACGTTGGGGAGCCCCCGGATCGGGCTGTCCGCCGGGATCGGCTCCGGGTCGAACACGTCCAGTCCGGCGGTGATGTCCCCCCGGCGCAGCCGCTCGACCAGCGCCTCCGGGTCCACGATCGCCCCGCGCGACACATTCACGAAGACCGCCCCTGACGGGATCATGTCCAGCTCGCGCCCCCCGATCAGCCGCCGCGTCCGGGGCGTGAGCGGGGCGCAGCAGACCACGACGTTCGACTGTCTCAGGACGTTCTCCAGGGAGGTCAGGGTGAACCCCAGGATGTCCGGGATATCCTTGGGGATGTAAGGGTCATGCACCCACATCTCGACGCGAAACGGCCTGAGCAGCTCGATCAGCCGCCGGCCCACGTGCCCGCACCCGATCAGCCCCACCCGCTTCCCCGTCAGCTCCCCGTCCACGTAGCCCCGGTCGTCCTTCGACCTCCGGTAGGACTCCCCGGCGATCAGCCGCCGGAAGTGCTCCCCGGCGTTCCGCAGGGCGATCAGCATCAGCGCCAGCGCCCACTCCGACACCGGATACGACGACCCATTCGTCGTGTCCACGACCCGGACGCCCCGCCGGACCGCCGCCTCCACGTCGATCCTCTCCGCGAACCGGTCCCCCTCCAGCTCCCCCACGATGCGCAGCCGCCCTGCGCCCGCCAGCAGCTCCTCCGTCAGCCTCGGCGCGCCGTGGCACACGATGACCCCCTCGGCCTCGCGCATGGCCTCACTCAGGGCTTCGACCTTCAAATAGCCCTCGTCCCAGGTCACATCTCCCAGCGCCCGCAGGCGCTCCAGGTCCTCCGCGCCCACGTAGGTCTCGTAGATGTGCCGGTTGAAGACCAGGAGAATTTTGGGCCGATTCATAATTTCCAGAATGCATAAATCAAAAACGCCAGCGACAGCACGAACGCCGTCACCGGCGCGATCAGGCTGTCGCTCGACTCCCGCTTCGCGCCGGGCTTCTTGATCGCCACCGCCACGGTCAGCATGTAGCCCCCCCCGATCACGTCCATGACCTTCCAGAGCGTGACCCCCAGAGAGAAGTGCTCAATGGGGTTGAAGATGAGCGCCAGGAAGATCAGCCCCGGCGCCCAGACGAACTGCCTCCAGAACAGGGCGAGCAGGGCCACGCCGGAGGGGATGATCATCGTGACCCAGTAGACCAGCGTGTAGTAGGTGCTCGACCAGCTTCCCAGCCCCACCAGCAGCAGCAGGGCGGAGAAGAGACACGGAAAGAAGTGGGGGCGCTGCTCCAGCGCGTCAAACAGGCTGTCCATTCGGCTCCATTCTCAAAAAGG
>CAYRZX010000099.1:12094-19779 GCA_964428665.1 uncultured Gemmatimonas sp. | reverse complement strand
ACGCCGGCCTGTCTCCGGGTGCATTGCCGTTAATATCAGCGTATTTAAATACTTCAATATAGCGTTAAAAGGATAATCTATTTTCACAAAATGTCAAGCCCAATTGCAGGAGGTATTTTTTTGTTGACACAGGAGTCGCAAACACCTATACTTAAAAACACCACAAAAAGACTTTTTTATCTTTTTATTGGTTTCCGGTCATTCTCAAGGAGATGACGCCGTGAGGTTGTCCGAGCAGCAGGTGAAGCAGTTCTGGGAGGACGGGTTCCTGATCGTGGAGGACCTGCTCAGTCAGGAGGAGGTCGAGACGCTCCGAAGGCGCGCCGAGTGGGTCGCCAGCGGACAGGCGTCGCACATCCCGAAGGGAAATCTTCAGGTGGAGCCCCGCGTGGCTCAGGGAGAACTTCAGGCGGAGACTTACGCCGACTCCCTGCGCAAGATGAGCCACCTGGCCTTCCACGACGAGGTCTTCCAGGCCCACGCCAGAAACCCCAGGGTCCTGGGCGTCATCGAGTCCCTGCTCGGACCCGACCTCAAGCTCTACCAGGACCAGATCCTGATGAAGCCCCCGAGGGTGGGGTCCCGGCAGCGCTACCATCAGGACGCGCCGCTGGGGTTCTACATCGACCCGCCGGACCGGATGGTGACCTGCTGGGCTGCCCTGGACGACTCGACGGAGGAGAACGGGTGCCTCAGGATGCTGCCCGGCACGCATAAGTTCGGGATCATCGACAAATCACAGTGGGAGGAATACGAGCGGAAGGCGCTGGAGGGGGAGCTGCCGGAGGAGCGGCTTTTAGTGATGAGGACGGGGAGTTGCAGTTTTCATCACGGGTTGATTTTGCACAGCAGCCAGCCGAACCTGTCGGAGAGGCGCCGTCGGGGGTATGCCACGCACTACGTGAGCGCGCGGTGCCGGTATACGGGTCCTTCTCCTGAGAAGAACGACGCGATGCTGGTGCGGGGGCAGGAGATACCAGGGTGCATATAAGGCAACGCAGAACGCGGAACGCGGAACGATGAAAAGGCAACGCAGAACGCGGAACGCGGAACGATGAACGAAAAGCAAAATAGTCTTTGCGGTTTTTCGTTCATCGTTCATCGTTCTGACTTCATCGTTGTCTTTGTTCATCGTTCATCGTTCTGACTTCATCGTTCGGAGAAAGGAGGAACAGGCATGAACCAAAGGCTATGGGTTGTGACGGCGGGGCTGGCGCTCCTGGCGTCGGGCGCAGGCGCTCAGGAGGAGGCCCGGTGGGTGGGGATCGGTGGATTTGCCAGCTACAACCGGCCGGTCATGGGCATGCAGAGCCGGTTCGAGCAGGCCGGCAAGTTCGGGGGGACGTTCTCCTATTCGCCGTCGGCGCGGAGGACGGTGGAGGTGGAGTACCACCACTCCAGTTTCGGCAGCGGGAAGCTCGAAAAGCGGATGTTCACGTGGCAGGTGGACGGCAAGTCCTACGACAGCCCGGGGGCGAAGTCGGACATCATATTCGACAGCGTCCTGTTCAACGCCCTCATCCGGAAGCGGGCGCAGAACGCCTTTGTCCAGGGAAAGGCGACGCCCTACCTGGCCTTCGGGACGGGGTTCTTTCACTATGTCTCCCACGTCTCCGGGCTGATCTATCCCGGCCAGTCGAAGGCCCCTCTGAGCCAGGTGATCAAGCTCAACCCCTCCAGAGACCGGCGGACGGCTTTGGCTGTCAGCGTGGGCGTCGGCCTGGAGGTGTTCGCGTCGAAGTCGTTTGCCTTTGACCTGCGGGGGCGCTACAACTTTGTCCTGGGCGAGTTGCGTCCGTTCGAGGACTGGGGGGTGAAGAAGGCCGCTTCGCTCAACATGATCGATGTGGGCGCAGGGTTGAAGCTGTATTTCAAGGCGAAGTAAGGGCGGTTTACGAACCGCCCCTACAGTCTATGTGAGCCGGGAACACCAAGGAGGTAGCGATATGACTCGAAAGCTCCTGTTTTGCGCGACCGGTCTTGTCCTCACCCTGGTCCTCTTCGCGAGCGCCTTTGCGGGGACGACGGGGAAGATCACGGGGGTGGTCAGGGACAACCAGGGGAAGCCCCTGCCGGGGGCGAATGTCGCCCTGGAGGGGACGAGGCGGGGGGCGATCACGGACACAGATGGCTACTACCTGATCATCTCCGTGGACCCGGGCCGGTACACCCTGGGCGCGTCCCTGATCGGCTACTCCACGGAGCGGAAGACCGACGTGGTCGTGGCGTCGGACCTGACGACGACGGTGGACTTCAAGCTGGTGGAGCAGGCGCTGCAGATGGGGGAGGTCACGGTGACGGCGGAGCGTCCGCCGGTGGAGCCGGACAAGACCTCGACGCAGTACGTCGTGAGCGAGCAGGACATCAAGAACCTCCCGATCGTGCGGGACATTGCCCGGATCATCGAGCTGACGCCGGGGGCGTCCCTGGACGGGTCCGGGCGCTTCCGGGGGGGGGACAATGGGGGCGGGGCGCAGGACGTGACCTTCTACGTGGACGGCGTCCGGCTGGTGAACAACACCTCCCGCGGCGGGTCGCAGTTCAAGGGGATCAACCGGACGGCGGTGCAAGAGGTGACGGTCCAGACGGGGGGGTTCAACGCGGAGTACGGGAACGCGCAGTCGGGGGTCATTAACATCGTCACAAAGGATGGGACGAAGAATTTCCACGGCAACCTCGAATACCGCTACACCCCGGCGGGCAAGCAGCACTGGGGCACGAACATCTACGACAGCCCGGAGCACCGGGGGCGGGTGAAGTGGAGCGACCCCAACTGGGTGAACGAGGTGGACCCGCTGACGGGCCGGAAGGTGCACGAGCGGACGGACTACACGGGGGTCAAGGGGCACTATCTGGAGGGGAGCCTGGAGGGGCCGATCTCGAAGCGGGCGTCGTTCTTCGCCAGCGGGCGGTTCACGCGGCAGCCCAACCCCCTGCCGGGGATGGACAAATATGGGTTTGCCACGGTGGCGGGGCGGTCCGGGGCGGCGGAAGGGGGCAGCGGGGAGGCGTTCGCGGTGTCGCCCTACCAGCTCCAGGGGTCGGGGAAATTGACGTTCGAGGTCTCTCAGAACGTCCGGATGAAGGTGGGGGCGCTGTTCGCGGGCTACACGGCCTACAGTCAGGTGGCGGGGAGGATAGGGGGCTTCGCCGGCCTGGCCCGGAACATGAACGACAGCGGCAGGAACCTGTTCCTGCAGCTGGACAGCGGGGCCGGGAAGATGAGGTACCAGGATGACGCGGAGTACCTGATCTGGACGCACACCTTAAGCCCGAAGACGTTCTACGAGGTGAAGCTGTCGCGCTACGCCACGACGATCGACACATTGGACATACCCGTCACCACCACCTCCCCGCGAAAGGACAAGGATGGGTGGTTCACGATCGCGCGGGATGTGGTGGCCTGGCAGCTCCTCAACAGCCGGACGTATAACATGAAGGTCGATCTGTCGAGCCAGGTGAGCAAGAGCCATTTCCTGAAGACCGGGTTCGACGTGTCGAAGTACAGCGTGTGGGAGACCTGGTTTGAGTGGCCGACCTCACTGGAGCGGTGGATCCGGTTCGTGGCCAAGAAGGAGGACGCGCCCCAACCGACGCCGGGGCAGTCCTACATTGATCTCGTTCAGAACCGGATCAAGAGCGGGCAGGGTCCGCTGGGCCGGGACGCCCTGGGGGTACCGGTCAAACCCCTGCAAATGGCGTTCTACGTCCAGGACAAGATGGAGTTCGAGGGGATGGTCGTCAACCTGGGCATGCGCTACGACCGGTTCAACGTGAACGAGGATCAACTCAACATCCGGGCCTTCCCGTCCTCGCCGATGTACACGGGGATGACGCGCATCCGGCAGGCCCCCCGGGTCCCGGGCAAGTCGCCGCAGCAGTGGAGCCCGCGCGTCGGCATCTCGCACCCGATCACGGCGTCGTCCACGATCCACTTCTTCTACGGGCGGTTCTTCCAGGTGCCGGACTTCTGGAACGCCTACGTGGAGACCTGGTCGTCCAACAAGGCGGACCAGGACCTGAACAAGAACGGGCGGATCGACCCGGCGGAGGAGTTCAACGCCTCGGCCAACAGCGACCAGTTCGGGGACCTGGCCGAGACGGAGAAGTTAGTGGAGCGGACGAGCGCGTTCGAGGCCGGGGCGGACTGGAACTTCTACAAGGACTACACGGGGGGCATCGTCACCTACTACAAGAGCGCGAACAACCAGGTGGCCGGGGCCGGGTGGAGCAACTGGACGGACCCGGTGAAGGGCGTGGGGAACTTCGTGCGCTACCCGTCGCAGTGGAAGATTTTCCAGGATTCGAAAGGGATCGAGCTGTCGCTGCGGAAGGGGTTCAGCGACTACTTCTCGTTCCGGATCTCCTACACCCTGGGCTGGGAGACGCAGGGGCGGGAGGGGAAGGTGTTCACCTACCTGCTGCCCGACTCCACCTACGTCGCCAGCGGCAACTACTGGCTGAACTTCGACATCGACCCGGCCACGGGCGCGGAGATCCCGCGCAAGCTGACCACGAAGGAGATCCAGGACATCGGGAAGGTCGCCAACGACCGGATCTACGGGACGGGGCAGCGGACCGCGGTGCGGGGCGGGCAGGGCTACTACACGCCCAACCTGTTCGGCGGGGAGCTGGTGACGCCGGTGCAGCAGGACCCGGTGAACCAGCCGGGGCTCTGGATCTACAACATCAACTTAGGCAGCCCGCCCGGCCCGAAGGGGGGGGACCGGCGCAACCAGGGGAGCGTGCAGTTCCTGCTGGCCACGCCGGGGAAGTTCGGCCCCGTCCTGGGCGACATCCGGATGAACGTGGTCTACAAGCTCATAGGCGGGACGGCCTACACGTTCGTGCCGCCGGGCCAGCCGGGGCGGCAGCAGCAGGGGCCGTCCTATTCGGTGATGGATGTCGGGTTCGAGAAGGCGTTCGGGGCGTCCCGGAAGGCCGTGCCGGTGTTCTTCTTTGAGGTGACGAACCTGTTCAACGACCAGGCGGCGGCCTCGTCCGGGAACGACTACGCCCGGTGGGGCCTGCAGGCGCCGAGGCCGGACGACAAGGACTTCATCAACTACGGCGACCCGGCGGAGCGGACGCGGTTTTTCGCCGCGCCGAGGCAGATGTATCTGGGGTTCAGGGTAAGCTTCTAGACCCCTCCCCCGGCCCCTCCCCGACGCGGGGAGGGGAGAAAGCAGAAGGCGGAAGGCAGGTGTAGAGACGCTCCGCCGGAGCGTCTCTACATCGTGGGGTTGGGTTGGATTGTAAGGAGGAATTCATGAAAAGGCAGACGGTTTTGTGGCCTGTCCTGCTCGCGCTGGCCGTCGCGCTCATCGCCGCAGACCTGGCGGACGCGCAGCAGGTGGCCATCCGGAACACCACGCGGGGGCTGATGTGGAACAGCTTCCGGGACATCGGCTCGATGGGCCGGCGGAACGACTCGTTCTACGACGGGGCGGTGTCGCTCCAGTATCCGGGCACGCGGGCGGACATCGGGGACTTCATCGAGTACTATGGTGATCCAGGCTGGAACAGCGGCGGGGGGGTCACCCGGACGCACCACTACAGCCACTCCCTGGGGGAGGGGGTCTGGATGCTCGTGAAGGACGGGAGTAACTACACTGTGACCTCGTCCGGGCCTCGCTACTACACGGAGGACCTCCAGGCCAGCGTGTACGACCCGCGCACGGGGACGGAGAAGGACCTGGGCATCCAGGACGGGAAGAGCACCTGGTGGCCGACCCGGACGAACCTCCCGGACGACATGATCGAGATCCACAACTACACCTACGGGAAGTACATGGGTCAGGTCGTGGGCCGGGACAACGAGGCGGAGGAGGTGCTCGTCACGCGGTGGCGGTCGAACAAGAGCGGGCTGATCGCCACGCGGAAGTCGCGGGCGTGGAGCTATCCCGACTACATGGACTTTCTGATCCTGGAGTTTGTGTTCGAGAACGGGAGCGCCAAGTCCTACACCGACGTCTACTTCGCGTTCGTGAACAACTGGGCGCCCACGGAGTCGGCGCACGACAGCCAGGGGTCGGGGAACAACTGGCGGGCGTGGGCCGACCCGAACAAGGACGACGGCTACCGCTACACGGAGGCGGCCAACTACGCGGGGCCAGCGCAGTACAAGGGCAAGAAGATGCTCTACATGTGGGACGGGGACTATCCGCAGACGATCTTCGACGACACGGGCGGGGCGCTGGACCGGTCCGTGAGCCTGGGGGCGAACGACTGGGGGCAGGCGGCCAACGAGCTGCTGGCCCCGGCCTACCTGGGCATGGCGCCCCTGGCCTGGACACCGCCTTTCGTGAACGACGCGGGGACCTACGTGGCGCCCAAGGGGGCCCAGCCGCAGTCCGCGCACTGGTGGAAGATCACGAACCTGCAGGTCACGGACGAGCCGACCAATTCCCGCAACACGGACGCGCAGATGTACGCCGCGCTCACGGCGCCCACGCCGGCGGACCCGACGGATGTGTGGGCCTACGCCAACGCCCTGACGTTCGGGCCCTACGACCTGGCGCCGGGGGACAAGGCCAAGATCGTGATGGTCTACGTGGCCGGGAGCGGGGCGGACTTCCGGGAGCAGACGTGGACGGGCTACACCGGGCCGAAGGTGAACATGGGCATCGCGGGCAACCTGAACGCCTGGTCGATCCTGGGGGACCGCGCGGAGTTCAAGAAGGGCGAGGACGCGATGTTCAACCACCTGGCCAAGGCGCAGTTCGCCTACAACAACGGCTACGACGTGCCGGACGCCCCGCCCGACGTGAAGCAGACGCAGTCGAGCACGCCGGAGGGGAACTTCCAGGTGGCCTGGACGAATGAGGCGGACAGCGCGGTCAACCCGGACTACGCGGGGGCGGAGGCCAATGACATCGCGGGCTACCGGGTCTACCGGGCGCAGAAGACGAAGACGGGGGCGGCGCCCCGCGAGATCGGGCCGTGGGACCTGGTGGATGAGGTCCCGATGGGGAAGAACGGCAAGTCCACCACGTTCAGCGGAAACAGGTATACCTTTGTGGACAAGGAGTCCGTGGCCGGGTTTACCTATTTCTACATGGTCCACACGTTTGCGAAGGGGAAGACGAGCTGGTCGGCGGGGACGGGCAAGCTGTCGGACCTGCCGCAGGAGCAGCAGGACCGGATCAAGGCGGGGCTGGAGAGCGGGTTCTCCTCGCCGGAGTCGAAGGCGAACTACCTGCCCCTGTCGCCGTCCGTCCCGTCGGCGGCGGAGTTCGATCAACTGGCCACGAAGGTCCGGGTGGTGCCCAACCCCTACAAGGTGGACGGGCAGCACAACTATCCGGGGGACCTCCGCATCCGGTTCGTCAACCTCCCGCGCAAATCCACGATCTCGATCTACTCCGTCAGCGGCGACCTCCAGGCCCGCCTGGAGCACAACGACCCGACGTCGGGCGAGGAGATCTGGCGGCAGCAGAGCCGGACCTACTTCGGCGAGGTGGCGTCGGGCATCTACTTCTTCGTGGTGGAGTCGCACGTGCCGGGCAGCGAGGGGAAGAAGCAGAGCGGGACGTTTGCGATCATCAAGAGATAACGCATGTTGGGGCGGGTTTTAAACCCGCCCCAACGGGAGACGGACATGAAAAGGATTGTGATCGGATTGTTCATCCTGGCGATGATCGCGTGGGCGATCCCGGCGGAGGCGACCAGCGGGTTCAAGCGGG
>CAYRZX010000099.1:0-11994 GCA_964428665.1 uncultured Gemmatimonas sp. | reverse complement strand
GACTTCGGGTCGCGCCTGACTGCGCCGCTCCGGTTCACGTTGGGCGGGTCGTTCTAGGGAAATGATTGGTGTAGGGGCGAAGCATTCTGCGAATGCTTCGCCCCTATTTTTTGCCTTCTATGCCCATTCGAGCTTCCAGGTCATTTCCTGACTCCGCGCCCCCGGCGCCTCTGCCCGCAAGACAGGGCGGGGCGACGTGGCGGGCGCTGGGGATCGGCGCTGCCGTGGCGGCGTTCATCAACGCCTGGTCGGGCTACTCCGAGTACATCGTCCGGTCGTCCCGCCTGAACATGAGCAATTTTCCGCTGGACCTGTTCGCCTCGTTCCTGCTCGTGATCGTCGTCCTCAACGGCGGGCTCAAGTGGGTCGGCCGGAGGCTGGCGCTCTCCCCCTCGGAGCTGATCGTCATCCTCTGCGTGGGGCTGGCGAGCGCCTTCCTGTCGGCGGCGGACGGGGCCGTGGGCTACGCGGTGGCGGTGATGGCCGCGCCCTACTACTTCGCCACGCCGGAGAACCAGTGGGCGCAGTATTTCCACGATCACATCCCGGCGTGGATCGCGCCGATGGACCGGGGGGGGGCGGTCACCTATTTTTACGAGGGGCTGCCGCCGGGGCTGCCGATCCCGTGGCGGGCGTGGCTGGCCCCCCTGAGCTGGTGGGGGGCGCTCCTCTGCGCCGCCGCGTTCGCGTCGCTGTGCATCGCGGTCATCCTTCGCAAGCAGTGGGTTCAGAACGAGAAGCTGGTCTACCCGCTCGTCACGATCACGACGGACCTGGTCCGGGACGCGCAGGGGGAGGGGCTGAGGCCGGGGTTCACGCGGGGGGGGCTGTTCTGGGCGGGGTTCGGCCTGACGTGCGGGATTATCGTCTGGAACATCGGGTCCTACTTCCAGCCGGGGTTTCCGCAGATCCCGCTGGGCGGGTGGATCGGGAACACGACGAACATCACGCTGTCGCGGGGGTTCCCGTCGATCCCGTTCAAGATCAACTTCTTCACGATCGGGTTCGCCTACTTCGCCAACTTAGAGGTCCTGTTCAGCCTCTGGCTCTTCTTCCTGCTGCACGTGGTCGAGATGGGGGTCTGCAACCGGTTCGGGCTGACCGTCGGGACGATTGCGGACCAGTGGGGGTCGCTCTACGAGATCGCGAGCTGGCAGGGGTTCGGGGCGCTGTGCGTCTTCGTGCTGTTCGGCCTGTACATGGCCCGCGCGCACCTGCGGGACGTGGTTCTCAAGGCGCTCCGGGCCGATCACCCCGCCGACGACAGCGGGGAGATGATGTCCTACCGGACGGCGTTCTTCGGGTTCCTGCTGTCGTTCGGGTTCATCTTAGGCTGGTTCTGGCAGGCGGGGATGGAGTTCAAGCTGGCCCTCCCCTACGTGATCGGGACGTTCATCCTCTACATCGGGGTGGCCCGGATCGTGGCGGAGATGGGGCTGCTCTACGTGCGCGGCCCGCTCACGGCGCAGTCGATGGCGGTCTACTCGTGGGGGGCGGACGCCCTGTCGCCGGCGTCGCTGACGGCGGTGGCGTTCTCCTACGGGCTGGTGAGCTACCGGGGGCTGTTCATGCCGGCCATGTCGCACATCGCCAGGCTGGCGGACGCCACGGAGGGGAGCCGGCGGCGGATCGGGACGTGGGCGATGACGGGGCTGTTCGTGGGGGGGGCCGTGACAGTCGGGCTGACCTTCATCTGGGCGTATGACTACGGGGCGTTCAACTTCAATGTCTGGCCGTTCGCGTCCGGGGGCCGGGCGGGGTTCAACATGACGCTGACGAAGATGCGGGACGCCTTTCCGACGGACTGGCGCCGGATGGAGCTGTTCGGCGTGGGGGCGACGGCGATGGGGGTCATGACGTTCCTGCGCTACCGGTTCACCTGGTGGCCCATCCACCCGATCGGGCTGACGGTGTCGGGGACGAACTTCACGAACAGCGCGGCGATCTCGGTGTTCCTCGTCTGGGTGGTCAAGGGGATCATCCTGCGGGTGGGGGGGGTGACGCTCTACAACCGCTACCGCCCGCTGTTCATCGGCATCCTGGTCGGCTATGCGGTGGGGGTGACGATCTCGTTCGTGGTGGATGTGGTCTGGTTTCCGGGGAACGGGCATCCGATACACTACTTTTAAGACGTGAAACGTGAAACGTGAAACGTGATGTGTTTCTGGGGCTCATTTCTTTGATCCTCTTCTGTGGCTCTCGCTTGGAGGCCACTGAGACGCCGGAGGGCATGGTCCTCGTGCCCTCCGGGGCGTTCTGGATGGGGAGCGACGCGGACACGGAGGCGGAGCGGCCCAGGCGCCGGGTCTGGCTGGACGCCTTTGCCATAGACCGCTATGAGGTGACGTTCGAGCGGTACAGGGCGTTCCTGGAGGCTACGGGCCGGGCGCCGCCCTTCTGGGGGGAGGCGTGGGCCAGGGCGTACGACTGGGTGGATGGGAGGCCCCCGGAGGGCCACGGGGACCACCCGGTGGTCGTGGTGTCGTGGCACGACGCGGACGCCTTCTGCCGGTGGGCCGGGGGGCGGCTGCCCACGGAGGCGGAGTGGGAGAAGGCCGCGCGGGGGACGGACGGGCGGCGGTATCCGTGGGGGGACAGGTATGAGACCGCGCGGGCCAACGCCTACGGGGAGGAGGACGGACATCTGACGAGCGCGGCTGCCGGGAGCTATCCGTCGGGGGGGAGTCCCTGCGGGGCGCAGGACATGGCCGGGAATGTCTGGGAGTGGTGCGCGGACTGGTACGACCCGGCTTACTATAGCCAGGGGCCGGAGCGGAACCCGAAGGGGCCGGCGGAGGGGACGCGGAAGGTCGTGCGGGGCGGGTCCCTGGGCGCGGTGCCGGCGCTGCTGAGGACGACGTTCCGGATGGGGAACGACCCGTCTTTCCGCGCGGCGGCGATCGGGTTCCGGTGCGTGAAGGATGCGCGGTAACTTGACAAGCGCGAGAAATGGGGTACATTTTCCACAGGTCACTCATGACCTGTGGGACGGGTATTGGGGCGGAAGGGGGTATCTTCAGGGGCAACCGAGAAGGAGGTCTGCACCGTCAGGCCTGGCTCAGCCGGAGGTCAGCGTGGAAACAACTCTTTATCGAGTCGGGGCGCTCCAGCCGGTCCCGCAGGATGGGGCCGCACGCCCGACCGGCGTTTTGAACTATCGACAGACCGTGGACCCGCAGTCCGTGGCGCGCGTCCTTTCGGAGATCGCCGAGATCTCGTCGGAGACCCTGGAGCTGCAGGACGTGTTCGACCGGGTCGGGACCTCCGTCCGCCGGCTCATCCCCTTTGACAAGATGGGAGTTATCCGCCTCCTCGAGGGGGAGCGGGCCGTGGTGCACGCGACCACCGTGCGCGTCGAAGGGGCGTGTGCCGGCAGGTGCGTCGGCGAGTGCTGGGAACCGTTCCCGTTGACCGCCTGGTCCCCCCGCATCCGGCCCCGTCTGGGCCCAAACCCCCGGATCGACGACGCCGAGGCCGAGCTGGACGCGAGCTTTCCGGTGGACGCGCGCATTCTGGAGGGGGGCGTGCGCTCGACGCTCTGGGAGCCGTTCCGCACCGGGGAGGGGTTCGGGGGCGGGGTGTGGCTTGCCTCGAATTGTCCGCGCGCTTTCACAGACGGGCACCAGGAGGTTCTGCGGCCGATCGCGGCGCTGCTGGGCACGGCGGTGGAGCACTGGCGGATCTGGGACACCGAGCGACGCCGCTGGGACCGGCTCGACCGGATCGAGGCGCTGCTGGGGACGCTCGCCGAGTCGCTCGACGTGCGCGAGGTCTTCCAGCGGCTCTCCGACGGGATGCAGCCCATCCTGCCGCACGACATGATGGTCCTGACCGAGCTGGACGTGCGGGCCCGCACGATCCGCATCGCGGCGTCCGCGGGCCAATGCGACGTTCCGGTTCCGACTCACGCGGTCCCGCTCAACGAGCAGGAGCTGGAACAGCGGATCGATTTCGAGATCATCCGGGATATCCCCGCCGAGGTCGCTCCCGACACGGAGCGCCAGCGTCTCATCGTGTCTTCGGGCCTGCGGTCCTGGCTCCGGGTTCCGGTCTGGCTGTCGGGGGAGATCAAAGGGGGCCTCAACTTCTTTCACCGGGAGCCGTCCCGCTACAGCCGGGAGGACGTGGAGGTCGCCCACCGGCTGGCCGACCGCATCGCCCTGACGATGTCGCTGCGGCGGCTTGCCGAAGAGGCCCGGCTCGCCTCGGAGGCGCGAGAGCGGGCCGAGAGGCTGGAGGCGACGGTCGAGACGCTCGCCCGCGAGCTGGAGTCCAGGGGGAGGGGCCGGATCGTCGGGGTCTCGCCGTCCTGGAAGGAGACCCTGCGCGCCGTCGGGCGCGTGGCGTCCTCGGAGACGACCGTGCTGATCACCGGGGAGTCGGGGACCGGCAAGGAGGTCATCTCCAGCCTCATCCACCAGGGGTCGTCGCGCGCGGGCAGGCCTTTCGTGGCGATCAACTGCGCGGCGCTCCCGGAGCAGCTCCTGGAGTCGGAGTTGTTCGGCCACGAGAAGGGGGCGTTCACGGGGGCCGTGGCGGCCAAGATCGGCCGGATCGAGCAGGCCGCAGGCGGGACGCTCTTCTTAGACGAGATCGCCGAGATGAGCCCGATGGTGCAGGCGAAGTTTCTGCGGGTCCTGGAGGAGCGGGAGTTCCAGCGCCTGGGCGGGACTCGCACGCTGCGGGCCGATGTGCGGGTCATCGCCGCCACCAACCGCGACCTGGCGGCAGGCATCGCGCGGCAGGCGTTTCGGGAGGACCTGTATTACCGTCTCAATGTGTTCCAGATCCACATCCCGCCCCTGCGCGACCGGCCCGAGGACATCCTGCCGCTCGCCGAGGCCTTCCTCGAGGACCTGGGGAGGACGATGGGGCGTCCCGCCGCCGGGATCTCCAGGGATGCGCGCGAGCGGCTGCTGGCCTACCCCTGGCCAGGAAACGTCCGGGAGCTGCGCAACGCGATCGAGCGCGCGATCCTCCTCTGCGACGGGGGGCTGATCACGGGCGAGCATCTCCCCACGCCTTTCCAGAAGGCGGGCCCGGCGTTTCCTCCGGACCCGGCCACCTTCCCGGCGGGAGGCGTGGACCTCCAGGCGATGGACCGGGCGCTCGTCGAAAAGGCCCTCCGGCATTCGGGGGGAAACAAGACCAGGGCGGCTCGATTGCTGGGTCTGAGTCGCGCCCAGCTCTATTCCCGCATCGAGAAGTATCGCCTCGGATAGTGACCTGAGTCCACATCAGGATGTGACCCTCCTGTCCTTTCGGACGGGTTCGGCCCCGTCCCTTCTGGCAAGAGAGAGTCCAGCCCTTCGTACGATGCGAAGGGCCGTTTTTTTGTCCATATTTATCGCGCAGGCAGAGGGGTAGCTCAGGGCGGTTGCAGGAGTCTGCCGGGAAATCGACAACCTGTCGATTTATCGACAGTCGGCTGATCGGTCGCGCAGTCGGCCATCGCACCGGTCAGCATGCTAACGATAGAAAAACCAGAATCTTGCGTGCGTATGGTCCCTTCTCTCCGTCGCTGGCACGTTCTTTGATCTCTCCTTCGCCCTGAAAGAAGTCACTTTCATCTGACATCTCTTCCCACTTGACAACTATACTAATGTTTACTATATTTCAGTATACTGAACATCAGTATAGTAATACTCCAAAGGAGATGACCGTGAGCCAACCCAACGTCGAGCGAGTGATCGGACAGCTGGCGACGGATGAGGGCCTCCGCCGCCGGTTTGAGAAGGACCCGCGAGCCACGATTCAGCTTGTCTCTGAGGGGGGTCTCGACCTGACGCCCGGCGAACGACGGGCGCTGGCCGGCCTCGATGCCGGACTCCTGGCCCGCTTTTCGAGCGCGATCGACCCCCGCCTGCAGAAGGTCGACCCGCAGGGAGGCGCGCGATGAGCGTCCGTGCTCCGATCGGGGTCTGCGCGTTCGCGCTCCTGGCCCTTGCGGGCGCGACGGCGGGGTGGGGGGGCGAGCGGCCCCTGACGCTGGAAGAGGCGATCCGGCTCTCCCTGCGGATGAGCGAGGGCATCCTCCTCCAGCGAGAGTCGCTCGCCGCGGCGGGGGCCGCCGTGAGCGGGGCGAATGGCGCCTATGACCCCTTCTTCGAGGTCGAGGCAGGATGGCGGCGGGCCAACGAGCCCGTGAACTCCGCCTTTTCGGGCGCTGCGCCGGTCCAGGTCTCCCCCACGAGGGAGGTCTTCGAGGCGAGCGCGGGCATCCGTCAGCTCCTGCCCACAGGCGGGGCGCTGTCCTTCCGGACGATGACCTCGCGCGGGACGACCGACGCGGCCTTCAGTCTCCTGTCGCCCGCCTACGACACGCGGGTGGGCGTCGAGTTCCGGCAACCTCTGCTGCGCGACCGCGCCGTGGACGCGGCGCGGCTCACGGTCCGCCAGGCCGACGCGAACCGCAAGCGGTCCCTCGCCGCGCTGAGGCAGGAGGTCGCCGAGACCGTCGCAGCGGTCGAACGGGCCTACTGGAGGCTCTTAGCCGCCCGGCTGGAGGTGGAGGTGCGCGAAGAGGCGGTGCGGCTGGCCGAGGAACAGCTTGCGGAGACGCGGGCCCGCATCCAGAGCAAGATGGCGCCGGAGACCGAAGAGGCCCAGCCGCGCGCCGAGGTGGAGCGGCGACGGGGAGAACGGCTGGCCGCGCAGGAGGCGGTCTCCCACGCGGAAAACGCGCTCAAGTTTCTGATCCTGAGCGATGCCGACGCGGATCTCTGGAACGCGCGGCTGGCCCCGGTGGAGGAGGCCGAGGCGGAGCCGGTGGCGGTGGATGTGGCGGCGGCGATGGAGAAGGCCCTGGCGTCCCGGCCCGAGCTGGAGGCCGCCGGGGCCCTCATAGAGCGACGGCGCGCAGAGGCCGCCTTCGCTCGCAACGCCGTCTATCCGGCGCTGGATGCGGTCGTCTCCTACGACCGGTTCGGGCTGGCCGGCTCGCGGAACCCGGCGGCGCTTTCGCCGGGGGTCCCGGCCGGGGCTATAGGGGGCATAGGCAGGTCCTTTGCGCGGCTCGGGGGAGGGGACTTCGACGCCGCCCGGGTCGCTTTGCAGTTTGGCATCCCTGTCGGAAACCGCGCGGGGCGGGCGGCCTCGGCGGTGGCCGGGCACGTCGAACGCCAGGCGGAGGCCGGCCTCGCCCGCGCGCGCAAGGCCGTGCGCGCCGAGGTCTTAGACGCCGCGGCCGCGCTGCACACGGCCAGGCAGAGGATCCAGACGGCCCGCGCCGAACGCGAGGCGGCGGAGGTCCAGCTCGCGGCGGAGCGGGATCGGTACGCGGTGGGGCTGTCCACGAACTTCCTGACGCTCACGCGCCAGAACGACCTCTCGCGCGCCCGGCTGGCCGAGATCTCGGCATTGACGGACTACCGGACGGCGCGCACGGAGATGGCCCGCAGGACCGGGGCGCTGCTCGAACAGCGCCGTATCTCAATAGACGATTTGCTGCCTTAAGGAGGTCCACGTGTCCAGACGCATGATGCTCACGCTGGTCGCGGTCGTTCTGTTCATCGCCGCGATCGGCCTCGTAAAGTTCCTGCAGATCCGGGCGGCCATCGCCCAGTCCGCCTCCTTCCAGCCGCCTCCCGAGGCGGTCACCACGATCGTCGCCAGGCCGGAGCCGTGGCGGGCGACCGTGAAGGCCATCGGGACGGTCGAGGCCGCGCAGGGGGTGGTCGTGAGCGCGGACCTGCCCGGCGTCGTCGAGAGGATCGCCTTCGAGTCCGGGAAGACGGCGCGGGCGGGCGACGTGCTCGTGGAGCTGGACGCCAGCCAGGAGCGCGCTCAACTGGCCGCCGCCGAGGCCCAGCAGGACCTCGCCCAGCTCACCCTTGCGCGGATGCGCGAGCTGCGGGAAAAGGGGGTCGTCTCCCAGGCGGAGTACGACCGGACCTCGGCCGAGTCCAGACAGGCGGAGGCGCGAGTGAGCGAGATCCGGGCCACGATCGAGCGCAAGACGATCCGGGCGCCGTTCGACGGGGTCCTGGGGATCCGCCGGGTCAATCTCGGGCAGCACCTCGCGGGGGGCGATCCGGTCGTCCCTCTGCAGGCCCGGCGCCCGGTCTACGTGAACTTCGCCGTTCCGCAGCAGCAGGTGGGGGACGTGCGGGCCGGCGCCGAGGTGCGGCTCACGGTCGAGGGGATGGCGAGTGTCGAGTTCGCGGGCAGGATCACGGCCATCAACGCGGTCGTGGACGAGGCCACCCGGAACGTCCAGGTGCAGGCCACCTTCGACAACGCCGACGGGGGGCTGCGCCCCGGGATGTTCGTGGAGGCGCAGGTCCTCCTCCCCGAGAGCAGCCGGGTGGTGGCGCTCCCGGCCTCCGCGATCCGTTACGCGCCCTACGGCGACGCGGTCTTCATCGTTCAGGCCGTCCGGGGGCCGGACGGCCGGACGACCCGCGGCGTGCGCCAGCAGTTCGTGAAGCTGGGCGGGGCGCGGGGCGACCAGGTCGCGATCCTGTCCGGGGTCAGCCCCGGGGACGAGGTCGTGACCTCGGGCGTCTTCAAGCTTCGAAACGGCGCTGCGGTCCAGGTCAACAACGAGATTCAACCCGCCAATGACCCGGCCCCGCAGCCGGAGGACAGTTGATGAAATTCACCGATCTTTTCATCCGACGGCCCGTGCTGGCGGTGGTCGTCAACCTGGTCATCCTGATCGCAGGCCTGCAGTCCATCCGCTCGCTGAGCGTGCGGCAGTTCCCCCGCAGCGACATCGCGGTGGTCCGGGTGACAACCGCCTATGTGGGCGCCAACGCCGATCTGGTTCGCGGCTTTATCACGACCCCGCTGGAGCGCGTGATCGCCAGCGCGGACGGCATCGACTACGTGGAGTCGTCCAGCACCCAGGGGGTGAGCACGATCATCGTGCACCTGAAGCTCAACTACGACACCAACGCGGCCCTCACCCAGATCCAGGCGAAGGTCGCGCAGGTGCGCAACGACCTCCCGCCGGAGGCGGAGGCGCCCGTCATCGAGCTGGAGACGGCGGACAACCGGTTCGCCCTGATGTACCTCGGCTTCTCCTCCGACGACCTCGATCAGAACCAGATCACCGACTATCTCACGCGCGTCGTGCAGCCGAAGCTGAGCGCGATCAGCGGGGTGCAGCGCGCCGAGATCCTGGGCGACCGCACCTTCGCCATGCGCGTCTGGCTCAAGCCCGCGAAGATGGCGGCCCTGGGCATCTCCCCCTCCGACGTGCGGGACGCGCTGGCGCGGAACAACACCCTCTCCGCGCTGGGCAGGACCAAGGGGTCGATGGTGTCGGTGAACCTGGTCGCCAACACCGACCTCCAGACCGCGGAGGAGTTCCGCCGGCTCGTGGTCAAAGAGAGCGACGGCGCGGTGGTCCGCCTGGGGGAGATCGCGGACGTGGCGCTGGGCGCGGAGAATTACGAGGCGGACGTCCGGTTCAACGGGCAGACGGCGACGTTCATGGGCGTCTGGGCGCTCCCCACCGCCAACGCGCTCGACGTGATCGGCCGGGTGCGGGACGCGATGCCGGAGGTCCGGTCGCAGCTGCCCGCGGGCATGAAGGTGGGCATCCCCTACGACGCGACGGCCTACATCGAGAGCGCCATCCACGAAGTCCTCAAGACCCTCGCCGAGACGCTCCTGATCGTCGTCGTGGTCATCTTCCTGTTCCTGGGCTCGGGGCGCTCGGTGATCGTCCCGGTGCTGGCCATCCCCATCTCGCTCATCGGCGCGGTGTTCATGATGCAGGTCGCCGGCTTCACGATCAACCTGCTGACCCTGCTCGCCGTCGTGCTGTCGGTGGGCTTAGTCGTGGACGACGCCATCGTGATGGTGGAGAACATCGAGCGGCACCTTCAGGCGGGAAAACGCCCCCACCAGGCGGCCCTGCTCGGGGCCCGGGAGCTGATCGGCCCGATCATCGCCATGACGATCACCCTGGCGGCGGTCTACACGCCGGTCGGCATCCAGGGGGGGCTGACGGGGGCGCTGTTCCGGGAGTTCGCCTTCGCCCTTTCGGGCGCGGTGATCATCTCGGGGGTCGTGGCGCTCACCCTGTCGCCGATGCTGAGTTCCAGGCTGCTGCGGTCCGGGGACACGGAGCGGGGCTTCGCGGGCTGGATCAACCGGAGGTTTGACGGGATCCGCCGGGCCTACGTGCGGGCGCTGTCCGGGACGCTGGAGGCGAGGGCGTCCGTGTTCGTGGTGTGGGCGGCCGCGGCGCTGCTGGTGGCGCCCTTCTACCTGTTCTCGCAGCGGGAGCTGGCGCCCAACGAGGACCAGAGCGTCGTGTTCGGGGTCATCCAGGCCGCCCCGAACGCCACGCTCGACCAGACGAAGCTGTTCGCGTCGGAGGTCCTTAAGGTCTATGAGTCGTTCCCCGAGACCGAAAACACCTTTCAGATCGTGTTCCCGACGGGCGGCTTCGGGGGCATGGTCACCAGGCCGTGGAGCGAGCGGAGCAGGAACACGGAACAGCTTCAGATGGCGTCCGCCGCGGGGCTCTCGAAGATCCCAGGGGTGCGCGTCATCCCCCTGATCCCGCCCGCGCTGCCGGGGGGCGGGGACTTCCCGGTGGACTTCGTCATCGCCTCGACGGCCGAGCCGGAGCAGCTCGACGCGTTCGCCAGCCAGCTGGTGCAGAAGGCGTTCGCCAGCGGGCTGTTCATCTTCGCCGACTCGGACCTGAAGTTCGACCAGCCGCAGGCGGAGGTGGTCTTCAACCGGGACAAGGTCCGCGCCCAGGGCGTCGACATGAGCCAGGCCGGTCGGGACCTCTCGACGCTTCTGAGCGGGGCCTACGTCAACCGCTTCAGCATCCAGGGCCGGAGCTACAAGGTGATCCCGCAGGTCAAGCGGAGCGAGCGGCTCACGACGGACCAGCTCGCGGACATCCACGTGACGGGGCAGGACGGGCGTCTCGTGCCGCTGTCCACGTTCGCCACGCTGCGCACGTCCACCGAGCCGCGGGAGCTCAAACGGTTTCAGCAGCTCAACGCCGTGCGCATCCAGGGGGTGATCCCGCCGCCGGTCTCGCTCGATCAGGCGTTGCGCTTCCTCGAAGACGAGGCCAGGGGCATCCTGCCGCCGGGCTTCACGGTCGACTACGCGGGGGAGTCGCGGCAGCTGCGCACGGAGGGCGGGAAGTTCCTGGGCACATTCCTGCTCTCCGCGATCCTGATCTACCTGGTGCTCGCCGCCCAGTTCGAGAGCTTCCGCGATCCCTTCGTCATCCTGGCGGGGTCCGTCCCCTTAGCCATCTCCGGCGCCCTGCTCTTCTCCTTCCTGGGGCTCACGACGCTGAACATCTACAGCCAGGTGGGGCTGATCACGCTGGTCGGGTTGACGGCGAAGAACGGCATCCTGATCGTCGAGTTCGCGAACCACCTGCAGGAGACGGGGATGGACAAGTTGAGCGCCGTCGTGGAGGCCGCGGGCACGCGGCTGCGTCCCATCCTGATGACGAGCGCGGCCACGGTGATGGGGCACTTCCCGCTGATCCTGGCCAGCGGGCCGGGGGCCGGGGCCCGCAACAGCATCGGCATCACGCTCGTGAGCGGCATGGTCCTCGGAACGGTCTTTACGCTGTTCGTGGTGCCGTCGATCTACACGCTCGTCGCGCGCACGCGCCAATCCTCCCCGGAGGCGCACGACCTGCGGGCGGACGCCGATGCGCTGGAGGCCGCCGCGAAGTAGCGCGGGACCCCGGAGGCAACCTTCTCTGAGTTCAGAGGTTCAGATAGATCTATCCCCCCGGCCATTCCGAAGGAGAGGGGGAGCAGGCGCAGGGGCGCGAGGCATCGCGCCCCTGTTGTTTTGGGGCGGACAATTTCGTATCTTTGGGGGCGTAAGAGGTCACCCTGAGCGAAGCGAAGGGTCTCTTCAGCGAGAGGCGAGATTCTTCGCTTCGCTCAAAATGACAGCCAATCGTATTCTTTTCAGGTTGGAGGATGTATGGCAGATATTAAGTAGGAGATCAAAAGTCCCTTGACAAATTCATAGAGAAGAGGGTCATTG
>CAYRZX010000098.1:0-20006 GCA_964428665.1 uncultured Gemmatimonas sp. | reverse complement strand
TCATAATGCAGCGCCTCTGCGGGGTGGACCTTCGTGGCCAGGCGCGCCGGGTAGAGGCCGCAGAGGACGGTTAATAGATACATCATCGCGACGGAAATAGCAAGGCTGATGATGTAGACCTTGCCGCTGATGAAGGCGAACCACCTGAGCAGGGGGAACTGGACGATGATGAGGGTCCCGGCGGCGACGCCGAATGTGGTGATGACAAGAAGTTCGCCCAGGATTTGTTTGTAGATGTGTTCCGCCGTTGCGCCGTTGGCCCGCCGGAGGCCGATCTCCTTCGTCCGCTGCGTGACGTTCTGATAGAGGACGCCCATCAGGCCCAGGCCGACTATCATCATCAGGAAGGCGGCGATGAGTCCCGCAGTGATAAGGGGAGCGAGCCGAAGTTTGAGATAGGACGCTCTCATCTGGCTCATTGGCCGGATATGAAACGTCCAGTCCTGAACGATGGCCTGGAGTTGCGCCATCAGCTTCTCCTCAAAGGTCGCCGGGGCGCCGGGACGGACCCTGATCATAAAATTGTCAAACGAGGGCTTCTGGAAGAGGATGCGCTCCAAAAGGAAATTAACTGACTGGGACAGTTCCCCATGCTTGCGGAAATCGGAGACCACCCCGACCACGCGCACTTCTCGGATCGCTTTAGCGCTCGCAATATTCTTGCCCAGGGGATCTTCGGAACCGAACATCTCTCTGCTGAACCTCTGGTTGATGATCACCGGGTCCCAGCCCAGGGCGTCGTCGGCCTTTTCAAACCACCGTCCGTGAATGATTTTTAGCCCTAGGACCTCTTTGAAATCGTCGGTCACGCGCCCGACCTCGACCAGAATAGAGCGACCTCTGTGTGAATGCCTCCTCCTCGATCGGTTGCTCTCGTAGGGGACGGCCGTTTGCGCCCCGGCAACGGCCTCCACCTCGTTCAGGTCCTTTAATGCCTGATAGAGCATCTGTTTCGTCGTCAGGACGTTCTGAGGGTCTGAGGCCCTTGAGATGACGAATATATTCCAGACGTTCTCGTAAGAGAACCCCAGGGGCTGACGGTAACTGTCCGCGTAATAGAGGCCGAAGGCAACGACGGCGAACAGGACCAGGAAAGAGAAGAACATCTCGGCCACAATCAGGATGTTAGCCCGTTTCCGGTTCCAGACCAGCTTGAAAAGGTGTTTGATCATTATGCCCTCCTTCTCAGCGCCTCGGCCGGGTGCAGCCGGGACATCTTATAAGCCGGATAGACGCCAGAGAAGACGCCGAAGAACAAGGCGATGAGCAGTCC
This sequence comes from uncultured Gemmatimonas sp., assembly GCA_964428665.1. GTDB lineage: Bacteria > Latescibacterota > UBA2968 > SICM01 > SICM01 > SICM01. Next base: position 18,733 of record CAYRZX010000098.1, on the reverse strand, counting down.
ATAGAGAAAGATTCGGTGGTTGATATGAAATTCGGCGTATTGGATCAGGCCGCTGTGGGTAAGCATCTGCAGGACAAGAAATGAGAGGATGAATCCGATGAGTCCTCCAATCAGGGTGAGCAGGACGTTTTCGACCACAAATTGCCCGATCAGGGTTCGGGAAGAGGCCCCGAAGGTCTTCCGCACCCCGATCTCGGAGGCGCGCTCCAGGATGCGGCTCACGTTGAGGTTGATGAGATTGATCGTGGGCAGCAGCATAAAGAGGATCATGAATCCCACGATCACGGCAAGCAGACGTTCAGGATGGCTCTCCTCTTTTGAACCCACAAGCCTTTGAGAGACGGCTTCAAAAAAAGTTTCAGCCTGCGCATATAGCCTGTTGGTATGTCCTGGGTTCGGGAACTCAACCCGGGACAGCGAGACGCGGAACGCCTCTTTGGTGCGGGGGACGTCCGAGGGCTTTCTGGCGAGGACCAGGGCCTGAAAGCCCCCCAGCAAGTTCTGCCGGTCGAGATGGTCTCTGGTCTTCGACGTGCTGATGGGAACCCAGATGTCGGCAAAAGGCACAGGGCGGAAAATGGGGACGTTGGCCACCACGCCGACCACGCGAAACCGCTGTCCGTCCACCTCGACGGTCTTTCCGGCGGCGGACTGGTCGCCGAAGAACCTCTTCCGGGTGGCCTCGTTGATCACGGCCACGAAATTGGCGTCTTTTTCGTCCTGGGTCGTAAACGGGCCGCCTTCCACAAAGTTAAATTCAAATATCTTCCAGAATTCTCCGTCGGTGCGTCTGAGATACGATTCGATCTTCTCTCCATCTTTATAGGAGGTGACAGGTGATGAAAAGAAGTGGGTGAAAATGGAGACCCTCTCCACGTCCGGCAGGGTGCGGACGTAACGGTCCAGGAAGGCATAGCTGATGGGACCGTCCTGCGCGGACCGCGAATCTCCGGCCTCGACTTCCCACCTCAGTTCGTACACCCCCAGCGTCCGATCTGTCTTTACTTCCGGCGGAAGGGGGCCGAAGACGTGGTCCAGCAGGGCCGTGGCCACCATCAGGACGGTCAGGGTGAAGCTGATGGCGAACAGGCTGATGAAGGTGAAGAACTTCCGGCGCAGGAAGACCTTGAAGGCGGTCTTGACGTAGTTTTTGAGCATGGCGCGGGCTCCTTTTCCCCCTTCCTCCCCCCGAAGTGGGGGAGGAAGGGGGACAGGGGGATGGTGGGGGGATCAATTCACCTGCCTCCCATCGAACAGCCTTACGATGCGTTCGGTCTTTTCAGCAAGACGCGGGTCGTGGGTGACCATGATGATGGTGGTCTTCTCGTTCCGGTTGAGGTCCTCCAGGATGCCCATGATCTCGTCCCCCATCCGGCTATCTAAGTTGCCGGTGGGCTCGTCGGCCAGGAGGACTCTGGGCCTGCCCGCGATGGCCCTGGCCACGGCGGTGCGCTGCTGCTGGCCGCCGGAGAGCTGGGAGGGGAAGTGATGGACGCGGGAGGTGAGTTTGACCCGGTCCAGGGCCTCCAGGGCCATCCGGCGGCGCTGCGAGCCGGAGAGGTTGCGGCGGTAGAGGAGGGGGATCTCGACGTTGTCCAGGACGCTGAGGTCGCTGATCAGGTGAAAGGTCTGGAAGATGAAGCCGACCTGCTCGTTCCGGATGCGGGCCACGCGCCGGTCCTCGTAGGAGGTGATCTCCGTGCCGTTGAGGGCGACTTTGCCCTGCGTGGGGGCGTCCAGCAGGCCGATGATGTTGAGCAGGGTGCTCTTGCCGCAGCCGGACGGCCCCATGACGGAGATGAACTCGCCCTCCTGCACGTCTAAGTTGATGCTGGACAGGGCGAGGGTCTCGATCTTTTCGGTGCGGTAGACCTTTTCGATGGATTCGAGGTGGATCATGGAGATCTCCTTAAATGAGACCCCTCCCCCCATCCCCCTCCCCCAATGGGAGAGGGGGAGCAGGCTTACTTCCCCCCCTTCAGGGGGGGATAAGAGGGGGGTCTCTTTGGGGCCGGGGGAGGGGTCTACTTCACCCTCACTTCCTTCATATGCATATACTCACTCATATCTGAGAGGATGACTTCGTCGCCTTCGAGAAGGCCGTCCAGGACTTCACAGTGGTCGAAGCTGGAGAGGCCGATGCGGACGGGGGTCCTGACGGCGATGTCCCCGCGAATGACAAAGACGTCCTGCTGGCCCTCGCCGTTGAGGGAAGGCCCTTTTTTGACCCGGAGGGCGCGCGCCCGGCGGTCCGTGATGAGGAAGACGTCCACCCTCAGGTTGGACCTCAAAAGTTTGCTGGACCTCTCCTCCAGGCCGACCTGAAGGGTGAGGACGCCGTCCTGAATGGTGGGGAGGATGTTGGTGATTATCCCGCTCAGGTAGTCGTCATTGACCTTTATCCTGACGGGCAGGCCGGCGGAGAGCCGGGTCGCGTGGACGTCGGAGACGGTCGCCTCCACGCGGAACGAACTCAGGTCGGCGATGCGGGCGATGACCTCCCCTTTGTGCAGGGTGATCCCTTCCTGCGATACCGTCCAGGTGAGCACACCGTCCCGGTCGGCCCTGATGGTCGCCAGGGTGATGGGACGCCGGGCTTCGGCCATCTCGTTCTGCAAGGGTTTCGTTTCCGGAGCCCACCCATCCAGCCTGGCCTGGAAGGTCTGCCGGGTGTTGTGAATGGCGTTTTCGAGTTGCAGCAGTTCGATGCTGGCCCTGTCCACGGCGAGCTTTGCCCGGCGGACCTCATCCTCCGGGATCAGCCCCCGTTCGTACATCTTGCGGTTTTTGGCGTACGTCGATTCGAGAAATTGCAGGTCGAGTCTTTTGATCTGGAGCTGGCTGTTCAGGTCGTCCAGCCTGTTCTCAAACGAGAGGAGGGACTCGCTGACGTCCAGGTCGAGGATGGGCTGGCCTTTCTTCAAGACGGCGCCGGGCCGGCTCAAGATTCTGACGACGCGGGTGTCGATGGGGCTGGAGAGGACCTGTTCAAACTCAGGGATGACCGTGCCGGAGGCGGTGATGGACGCCTCGATTGGCCCGGCGTCCACGACGGCCGTCCGGATCCGGTTTCGAGACACCGAAGGCGCGATCCAGCCGGGGGCCCAGATCAGCGCAGCAGAGACCAGGGCGACGGCCATCGCAGCGCGAAGGGATCGTTGGAGGATCTGCTTTTTTCTGAAGCGTCTGTCTATGGGGCGGTCCATGGGGGCCTCTTCCGTGACCTCTCCCCATTCCCTTGCAACAGGCGTGCCAGGTCAATTTTAGCGTCAATTTGAGAGATGTTATCATCGAAAAGCGTTCGCTTCCGAACAGGCGCTGTTCGATATCGGACACTTGAACAAAAAAAGCCCGGCGGCCTTTTCAGGTCACCGGGCTTCTCTTTGCGTGAAGATCAATACAGCCAGTTCATGGCGCGGCTTCGGCGCGCGGCTGGTCGTGGCGTCCCCAGCCCTGGCAGCTCCATCCCATCTCGCTGAGGAGGTGCCAGACGTGCCCCGGATGGTAGCGCACCTGGCAGACCTCCTCGATCACCCGCGCGATGCGGCTCAGGGTCCAGCGCTCCGTGGCATACCCGTACGCCCCGGGTCCGCGCAGCAGGGCCTGTTCGAGGCGCTCGCGGTCCTGGGGGCTCAACCTGGGTTTTCGGCCGGGCTGTCGGGCCCCTTCGAGCCCCTGCTGGCCCTGGCGCTTGTAGATGTGAAACCAGCGGCAGGCGGACTGGCGGCTCACGTTGAGGATTCGGGCGACGTCCGCCTGGGACCTGCCCTCTGAGAACAGGGCCGCTGCCCGTATCCGGCGGTCCTTCAGCGTGGCAAAGTCTCTGTGCAGTCGTAAGACGGTATTCACGGTGAGAGTATCCCGGCTATGGGGTGGATGAGGTCTCGATACATGACTTTCACCCCTGTTTGACTTGGGACACGGCAGATTTGTTTCATGGTATTTGAGGGCGCTAAAAAGATTTTTGAAGTTCCCCCATCAACTGCCGTCGCGCCCGGCAGAGCCAGGTCTTGACCGTGCCCATGGGCGCCTGGAGCGCCTGCGTGATCTCCAGGTAGGACCGGTCCTGCACGTAGCGCAGCCACATCGCCTCCCGGTAGGGCGCCGGAAGGGCCTGGATGCCCTGCGTCACAAGTTCCTGGCGCTCCCTCCGGCGGGTCACCTCTTCCGGGTCCTCCAGGGTCTTCCGTTCCATGTGAGGTATGGCGTCAGAGTTTCCCACCTCATCCAGCCAGTCCTGCCGGACGCGCTGCGCCCGGTGATGCGAGGCGCAGACGTTCAGGGCGATCTGCGTCAGCCAGGTGGAGAAGGCGGCGTCTCCTCTGAAGCTCTCCAGGGCCTGGAAGGCGCGCATGAAGGTCACCTGAACCAGGTCCTCCGCCTCGTCCTGGTCCTCCGTGCGGCAGATGACGATCCTGTAGACACGGGGTCGATGCGTCCTGTAGAGGCCCTCAAAGGCCCGCTGGTCTCCCTTCAACGCCCGGCGGACCAGCTCCTGATCCCTTCCGGGATATCCTTCAACTGCTTGAAAAATGCTTGTCTCCATTTCTATTGGGCATTTCCGAACCTGACGCGCAGGTCGGCGACGGTCTCTCCCCGACGGGCAAAATGACGGACGAGGTTCCGGGCGAGCAGGGAGTTGTCGGCCACCCCGGTCAACGTCTTTCGCAGGTGTTCGGGGTCCCTCTTCTTCAGGCCCTCCGCGACCAGGGCGGCCCCGAACTCCATCTCCGGGTTCCCCCCACTCAGGCCGATCCCTTTCAGGACCCAGCCGTATCCGTCCGGGCCGGTCGCCCAGGTCTTCAGCCTGGAGATCGGGCTTATGTGTCGGTAACATTCTATCAGGTAGCCGGCGTCAAAGCAGGCGTCTGCATCGGGTTTCCCCTTCGCCTCCGCGTCGAGGGCGCGGGCCTTCACCCTTGCGAGCAGGTCGCTCGCGATGCGCGCGTCCTGGTGGGCATAGATCGTGGCCCTGCGGAGGGTCTCCATCCGCACGAGGACGGGGGTGTCGGGCGAGAGCAGCGGGAGCGTGTCCTCCACGAGACGCTCTATGTTGTAGTCCACCTTTTCTCCCTTCCTGCTGTCCCAGGGCAGAGATTTCGCGTCCCCGATCTCCAGCGGCCAGCAGATCAGGGGCGGCCCGGCCCCGGCAGTTTGAGGGGGCGCGGCAAAGGTGGTCAGGATGGTCAGCAATCCGAGCGAAAGGAGCCTTCGGCGTGTCATGGCAGCGCACCTCCTATTGTCAGGAATCGCTCCTCCTGGGGGCGCGCTTTCCTTTTCCCCCATGAAACGATTCCAGGGTGAAAAATGTTTAGGGTGAGAGATCAGAAAATCGAGGGCATGTTTACCTGCCCCGCGGGGGCCACGGGCTTTTCCAGAGCCGCCACCACTTCGTGTCACCCAGGCCGAGTTCGTCCCACCAGCGCTCGAGCATGCGCCTGTCGCCGGCCAGGATGCCGTCCCGGGTCACGCCCTTCGGGGGAGGGACGAGCGCCGTCAGGCGGTCATACACAGGACCCCGCCCGGCCTCGCGGACGCGGGAGAGGAGGTGCCAGAGCGTGAGGGCGTCTCGCCTGCGCGAGTGGGTGAGGACGGCGTTCAGGACGATGGCCCGCGCCTCCGGGTCCCCCTGCTCAAAATCGAGCTTCACCAGGGCGGCCTGGAGGGGCTCGGGCGCGTCCTCGAAGCAGGGGGTGCCGGGGCCGATCCCCGGCCGGGTGGCGCAGAGGGCGCCGGCGGGGATGAAGGACTCGCGGCCCTCGGCCTCGAACCCCACCCAGCCGGACGAGACGCGCACCAGGCCCGCGCCCGTCTCGTCCACCTGCAGTGTGTAGGCGCAGCCGAGGTCCACGGCCACGGCGGAGGGGGTCTCCACGAAGAAGAGGCGGGGCGGGGCCCAGATGGTCGCGTGGATGGTCCCGCGCGCGAGCGACAGGCGGTGTTCGGTCAGGCGGGTCTCCACGAGCCGGACGCGCGTGTTGGGCTCCACCTGCACCTGGCCGATGACTCCGACGGCGATTCTGGCGCGCGAAACGCCGTCGGTCTCCAGCCACTCTCCCACGGCCAGGCGACCGGTCCCGGCGATGCGGTCCTGGCCGACCTTCGGCGCGCCGTCGAGGCGCGCGACCTCCCACGCCGCTTTTGGAGGGCCGGTCTGTCCGGTCCGGTCAGGCCCTCCGTCGAGGCGCGCGGCCTCCTGCGCAGGCTCCGGCCGGCGCGCGACCTGCCACGCGACGGCGATCAGCAGCACGGCGGCGGCGGCGAGCGCGAGGCGGGGGATCAGGGCGCGGGTCCGGGGAAGACGGACCGGCGGCGCGGGGAATTCGGGGGCCGGGCGGGTGTGGCGGAGCCGGCCGAGCAGGCGCTCGAGGCGCTGCACCTCCGGGTCGGGCTTGCCAGAGCCGTCCCACAGATAGTCTTCACTCATGGGTGTCGTTCCTTCCCAGCTTCTCGCGGAGCTGTTTCAGGCCTCGATGCAGGTTCACCCGCACAGACGCGGGGGTCAGGCCGGTGCGCGCGGCAATCTCGGGGCCGGTCATGCCCTCGACCAGGCGGAGGACCAGGGTCTCGCGGTAGGCGTCGGGCAGGGTCCGGATCGCGGTGAGGATTGCCAGGGCCTCCGCTTCGCGCAGGTCCTCTGCGGCCAGGTCCTCAGGCAATTCGGTCAGGTCCGGGGCGCGCCGGTGGAAGTCGTTCGCGCGGTTGCGGGCGATCGCCGCGAGCCAGGGGCCGAAGCGGGCGTCCTCCCGGAGCGTATCGAGGCGGCGGAGGGCGAGCAGAAAGACGTCCTGAACCAGGTCGTCCACCTCGCCGCGCGGCGCCCGCGCCAGCAGGAGGCCGTGCACCATCGGGGCGTAGCGGTCGTAGAGTTGCCCGAAGGCGTCCCGGTCGCCGCTGCGCGCGGCGCTCACCAGGGCGGCGTCTTCGGAGCCTGTCTCGACCGCGCGCGCAGAGGCGTTCCTGCTCGAAAACAGCATCCGCATTCCACGAGGGTGACGGTGATTGTTCAATGTCGTCTGGATATAAGACGCCGGGGGAGGCCCGACCGTTAACAGCGCTCGTAATATAAGCCGGGAAATTTGGGGTGGAATGGGATTGTGTTTGACAGCTGAACGCATGTTTACTATATTCTCTCAGCCTTTTGGATGAGGGAAAATATGAGCCTTTTGCAGATCGAGGAGGTCGGCGTCCGGTCGGTGCTGACGCCGCAGGACGGGGAGCGGGCGCTGTCCCTCTACGACTTTTCGCTGAATCCCTACCAGGGGTGCGGGATGGGGTGCTCCTATTGCTATGTCATCCGCTACCCGTTCGCAGAGACACATCCGGCGCCGTGGGGGGAGTGGGTACGTCCCAAGATGAACGCGCCGTTCCTGCTGGGGAAGGCCCGGCAGAAGGTCTGGGGGAAGCGGGTCTTCATGTCGTCGGCTACGGACCCCTACCAGTACGTGGAGCGGAAGTACCGGCTGACGCGGCGGTGCCTGAAGGTTCTCCTGGAGTGTCACCTGGAGCGGCTGACGGTGCACACGCGGAGCCATTTGATTCTGGATGACCTGGACCTGCTGAAACAGTTCGGGGACCGGCTGGTGGTGGGGTTCTCCATCCCCACGGACGACGACTCGGAGCGGAAGCGGCTGGAGCCGAAGGCGCCCACGATCGAGGGGAGGCTCAGGACGATGCGGCGGCTGAAGGAGGCAGGGATCAGGGTGCGGGCGGCTGTCGCGCCGCTGCTGCGCTGCAACCCGGAGCGGTTCGCCGGGCTGCTTACGGAGGCCGCGGACCGGGCGTGGGTGGACACGGTGCGCTACGAGGGGCAGACGTACCTCCGGGACCGGCGGGAGGACGTGATTTTTTTCAGGAGCCGGGCGTACCGCGAGATGGCGGAGGAGCTGGAAGGACGGCTGTGGATGGCGGGGCTGATGACAACTCATGCCTGATAGAGTTCACTTTCGAGGCCTCCGACTATGGACAGACCCGACCCGAACAGTTTCACGCTCTACACTGCACCCGCAAGCCCTGGCAAGGTGACGCCTGCGGGGCCTGGCAAGGCCGTTCCTGCCGGACGAGGGACAGGCCACTGGCGCACGTATGACGTGACGGATGGGCTCGCCAGTACGATCGTGAGGTCGATTTTTCAGGATCGGGAAGGGAATCTCTGGTTCGGCACTCTGGGGGGCGTGAGCCTCTACGATGGACAGACCTGGACCACTTACACCGTCCAGGATGGACTGGCGGACAATCAGGTCAACGCGATTTTGCAGGACCAGGAGGGGAATCTCTGGTTCGGCACGCGAGGGGGAGTGAGCCGTCACGAAGGAAGTGAGACGAAGGGACAAGCCTGGACTACCTTCACCGTCGATGAGGGACTGGCACACAACGTCGTGACGTCCATCTTACAGGACAGGAGAGGGCGTCTCTGGTTCGGCACTTACGGTGGCGTGAGTCTTTATGATGGGAAGACCCATTCGACAGGCTCAGGGCAAGCCTGGACCAATTACACCACTCAAGAGGGTCTGGCTGATAATCGTGTGAACGCGATCTTGCAGGATCGGGAGGGGAATCTCTGGTTCGGCACTCTGGGCGGCGTGAGCCTTTATGATGGGAAGACATGGACGACCTTCACCACCCAGGATGGACTGGTGGACAACTGGGTGTCTTCAATCATTCAGGATCGGGCAGGGAATCTCTGGTTCGGCGCCGGCGATCCGCGAGGGGACGGGGGCGGCGCAAGCCGGTATGACCCTTCGGCTTCGCTCAGGGCAGGTGGGAAAACGTTTACCACCTTCACCGCTAAAGACGGCCTGGCAGCCAATGGGGTGACGTCGATCCTTCAGGATCGGGAGGGGAATCTCTGGTTCGGCATCCCCTGGAATGGCGTGAGTCTTTATGATGGGAAGACCCATTCGACCCGTTCGACAGGCTCAGGGCAGGCAGGCTCAGGGCAAGCCTGGACCACTTACACCACCCAGGCGGGTCTGGCGGGCAACTGGGTATGGGCCATGCTCCAGGATCGGGAGGGCAATTTGTGGTTCGGGACCTCTGGCGGCGTCAGCCTTTATGATGGACAGATAACCACCTTCACCATCCAGGACGGCCTGGTGTCCAACAATGTGCGTTCGATCTTCCAGGACCGGGAGGGGAATCTCTGGTTCGGTACCAGTACAGGTGGTGTGAATCGGTATGATGGAAAGGACTTTACGGCTTTCACCTCCGAAGAGGGGCTGGCAGGCAACATGGTGATGTCGATCTTTCAGGATCGGGAGGGGAATTTGTGGTTCGGCACCTCTAATGGTATGAGCCGATATGACGGCAAGACCCATTCGGCAGGCTCAGGGCAAGCCTGGACGACCTTCACCACCCAGGATGGGCTGGCGTACAACTCGGTGATGTCGATCTTGCAGGATCGAGAGGGGAATTACTGGTTCGGCACGGGGGGTACGGCACCCGCGGGGGTGGCGTGAGCCTTTATGATGGGAAGACCTGGACGACCTTCACCACCCAGGATGGACTGGCGAGCAATAACATACGGTCCATCTTACAGGACCGGGAGGGATGCCTCTGGTTCAGCACGGAGGGGGGTGGCGTGAGTCGATACGACGGCAAGGCCTGGACGACGTTCACCACAAAAGATGGCCTGGCGCACGATCTGGTGATGTCGGTCTTTGAGGACCGGGAGGGGAACTACTGGTTCGGCACGGGTGGGTACGGTACCCCCGGCGGTGGCGTGAGCCGGTATGACGGGAAGACCCATTCGACCCATTCGACAGGCTCAGGACAGGCAGGCTCAGAGCTTGCCCTGAGTGAAACGAAGGGGCAGGCCTGGACGACCTTCGCCACAAAAGATGGGCTGGCGGGCAACTGGGTGTCGCGGGTTCTTCAGGATCGGGAAGGGCATCTCTGGTTTAGTACCTTCGGGGGGGTGAGCCGGTATGATGGACAGGTCTTTCAGACCTTGACGCACCAGGATGGCCTGGCGAACAATGTGGTGTTTTCGATCTTGCAGGATCGGGAGGGGGTCCTCTGGTTCGGCACCCTGAACGGTGTGACGCGGTATCGCCCTCCGACGCCGTCCCCTCCTCCGGTCTTTATCGACGCGGTGGTGGCCGATCGACGCTATGAGAAGGTCTCTGAGCTTGCGGTTCCGTCCAGCGTAAAATTGACCGCTTTTGAGTTCCACGGGATGAGCTTCAAGACAAGACCCGATGGGATGGTCTACCGGTATCGGCTGAGGGGCTACGATAAGGAGTGGAAGACCGTACGTGCGCGCCGCGCAGAATACCAGGACCTGCCGTCGGGAGAATACATCTTCGAGGTCGTGGCCGTGGACCGGGACCTGGTCTACTCGGAGAAGCCGGCCACCGTAAAATTGACCGTAGTGCCCGACCCGCGCATCGAGGCGCTGACGGAGACCCTGAGCAGGAGTGGGGCGTCGGGGGAGTTTGTGGGGAAGAGCGAGGCTCTGCGCAGAGTACAGACGCAGCTCTCATGGGTGGCCCAGACGGATGTCGTGGTGCTGGTTCTGGGGGAGACGGGCACGGGCAAGGGGCTGGCCGCGCGGGCCGTGCACGCGATGGGCGAGCGAAGGGCAGGGCCGTTCATCCAGGTCAACTGCGGGGCCATTCCCGAGGGGCTGGTGGAGAGCGAGCTGTTCGGGCACGAGAAGGGGGCGTTCACCGGGGCGGTCTCCCGCAAGCTGGGGAAGGCAGAACTGGCCGAAGGGGGGACGCTGTTCCTGGATGAGATCGGGGACCTGTCGCCGGAGGCGCAGGTGAAGCTGCTGCGGTTTCTGGAGGAGCGGACCTTTGAGCGGGTGGGGGGCGTGGAGACGCTGAAGGCGAATGCCCGGGTAATCGCGGCGACGAACCGGGATCTGATGGGGATGGTGTCCGAGGGGAAGTTCCGGGAAGACCTCTACTTTCGGATCACGACCTTTCCGGTTCGGCTGCCTCCCTTGCGGGAGCGGCGAGAGGACATTTCGGTGCTGGCGGCCTACTTCACGGAGCGGATGGCTGCGCACCTGAACAAGAATGTCACGGATCTGACGCCGGAGGCGCTCTCCTTGCTATACGCCTATGACTGGCCCGGCAACGTGCGGGAGCTGGAGCACGCCATCCAGCGGGCCGTGATCGTCTGTCGTGGGTCTGTCATTCGGCCAGAAGACATCCTCCTGGAAGCTGGAAAGACGGGTGGGGGTCCTGTAGAGGAGATTGTCACGATGGAGGAGATGGAGCGGCGGCATATCCGGGAGGCGCTGGAGCGGACGGGGTGGGTGATCCGGGGGCCTCGCGGCGCGGCGGCGCTGCTGGGCCTGCACGAGTCCACGCTGCGCAGCCGGATGAAGAAGCTAAATATCTTTCGCCCGTAGCAGCGAGATATCACGCCTTGCGCGAAATATCACGCACCCTGTTTATTCTTGCAACCGATTGTGGATAAGTGAAATAGGAGAATCGGACTGAAATTGAGAAGGGAAATATCGCGCATGGGCGCCAAGAGGTTCAGAAGAGGTTAAGATGATATAGGTCCCTGAATTTTTTGTAACATCCCCATAAACAGCCACCTGGAGGCGATCTGCTTCAAGTGGCTGTTTTTTTGGCATGGGGATTGCGTAAAGAAGCGGTCAGCAGTCAGCGGTCAGCAAAAAGCAAAAGCATGAGTGGTTTTGCTGATAGCTGATAGCTGACGGCTGATCGCTCATAGGGAGGTTCCCGTGTTACGGATCACAGTGATGTCACAGACTGACAAGGAGGTGGCGCTGAAGGTCGAGGGCTGGGTATCCGGCCCGGACGTGGGTCTGCTAAAGCAGGAGGGCTGCCGCTGGCTCCGGCAGGTCAAACACCTGACGCTGGACCTGAGCGGCATCCGGTTCATCGACGAGGCGGGGGTGGCCCTGCTGAAGCGATGGTCAAAGGAAGGGGTGGCGCTGCGCGGCACGCCGATGTTCGTGCGCGAGCTGCTCACAGGGCCTCCTCAGGCTGAGTAAGAAAAGCCCCGGTGAATGCTGCGGCATCACGGGTATCATAGATCGGGAGGGAGGGCCATCATGAAGTCTGTCTTTGTCGTTGTTGTACTGACCGTGGCGGTGTCGTCAGCCGCTTTCGGCCAGACGAAGGGCGCCGAGGCCAGCGCCGACAGTCTCGCTCTTGCGGTCGTGCAGGCCGTGTTGCAAACGGAGTTCGAGTGCGATCGCGCCCTGATGCAGGGCGACATCGCCAGGCTCGAACACCTGGTGTATGACGGCGCGACGCGCACCGACCCCTCCGGCGCGATGACCGACAAGGCGCAGTGGATCGGGACCGTCAGGGAGGGCCGCGTCAAGTATGTCTCCATAGAGAGGGAAGATATGAAGGTGCGCATCTTTGGAGGTGTGGCGGTGGTCACGGGCATCGTGGACATCAAATGGCAGAGCAACGGGCGCGACAACGACTCCAGGAACCGATACCTCCGGGTGTATGTGCACCGGCAGGGGCGCTGGCAGCTTGTCGCGCATCAGGCGACCCGCATCGCCCAGCCGTGAGCGAAAGATCGAACGATGTGGCTCCACCCCTTTTCTCCGGAGGTCCGCCATGAGGCGTCTATATGCAGTTTTCGTATGCCTGCTCTGTCTGCAACTTCCGGGTCACCTGTCAGAAGTTCAAGCGGAGGACAACAACGCGCGCCCGCTGACGGACCGCACGTTCGAGCGGACGCCCGCGCGGCTTGAGCGGGGCCGGTATCTGGTGGAAGGGGTGGCTCAATGCTTTCATTGCCACTCTGAAATCGACCTGAATGCCCCGGGTGCGCCCCCCCTGCCGGGGAAAAAAGGGGGCGGGAAGGTTTCTGAGAGATCCCCGTGGCTGGTCGCGCCCAACATTTCGCCCGACCCGGAGACGGGCGCAGGCGCCTGGACCGACGACATGTTCGCCCGCGCCATCCGCGAGGGGATCGGCCACGAGGGGCGGGCCCTCCTGCCGGTTATGCCCTACAGGGAGTATCGCGTCCTTTCAGACGAAGACCTAACATCCATCGTCGTCTACGTGCGCTCCATCGAGCCGGTAAGGAATGCGTTGCCGAAGATGCAGATACCGGAAAGACTGAAAGGCAGCCTCACCCCTGAGCCGGTCCCTGCGTCCGTGCCCGCGCCGGATTTGTCCGACCCGGTCCGGCGGGGGGCCTATCTTGTCCGGATTGGCGCCTGTGCCGAATGTCACTCAAGAAAGACGACCGACCCAAAGAACTTCTTCCAGCCGATCCCCGGCCTTGAGTTTGCCGGCGGCGTTGTGTTTAAGGGGCCGTGGGGAAAAGTCGCCAGCGCCAACCTCACGCCGGACCCGTCGGGCATCCCTTACTATGACGAGGCCCTCTTCCTTCAGGCCATGCGCACCGGCCGGGTCGGCGCGCGGAAGCTGAACCCGGTCATGCCCTGGGGGTATTTCCAGAACATGACGGACGAGGACCTGAAGGCAATCTTCGCCTATCTGAAAACGCTTAACCCCGTGAAGCACAGCGTGGACAATACAGAGCCTCCCACCGATTGCAAGCTGTGTGGACAAAAACACGGCGGGGGAGAGCGCAACTGAAAGAACCGCAATGAATCGTTTAATCGTCCGAGGCATCCCCTCATCAGCCTCTACGGTAAGGAGGGATTGGCCGTGCGAAGAGTTGAAACCGTTCTTCTTATCTTCCTTATCTCCGGTTTGGCAATCTCCGGCTGGAGGCAGGAGAACGCCCCTGCCGCGGAGCCCCACTACACCGTGGCCTTTTTCAGCAATGCTCCACTGAACATAGACATATTCATAGCCGATTCGAACGGCAGCAATCCAAGGCCTATTGTGTCCCATCCGGACCTCGACTACAACGCGTCGTTCTCCCGCGATGGGCGATGGATCATCTTTACATCGCATCGAGCCGGGTCCGCGGACATCTATCGTGTCCATCCGGACGGTTCCGGCCTGGAGAGGCTGACCGACGACCCGGCGTTCGACGACCAGGCCGCGCTTTCCCCGGACGGGACGTTGCTGGCGTTCGTCTCCACGCGCAGCGGCCAGGCGGATATCTGGGTCCTCGACCTGGCCACGGGGGCATCGTCGAACCTCACGGACCACCCGGCGGGCGACAGGATCGCGTTCGGGCTGGGGACCTATTTTGGAGACGGGTCACAGGTCGCACATCTGGCCGTGATCAACAGCGACGGCACGGGCTTGAAGATGCTGACCGAAGGAGAACGGAACGACGGTTTTCCAAGCTGGGCGCCGGACGGGAGCCGGCTGGTGTTCCGCTCGGGGAGGTCGAGAGCCAGAGGTCTGGCGATCATCGACGTCGAGACAGGCCAGATTACTCCGCTAACTTCCGGGTCTCATAACGACAATTTCCCGGTCTGGTCGCCCCTGGGGGACCTGATCGCCTTCACGAGCGACCGGGATGGCGACTATGAGATCTATACGATCAGGCCGGACGGCGCCGATTTGAAACGGCTGACCCGGCAGCCCGGCAATGACGCCCACTGTGCGTGGTCCCCCGATGGGAAGTGGATCGCCTTTAGCAGCGCGCGCGGCGGCTTCAAGGATGAGGCGCCCCTGTCGCTGCCTCAGTGGAACCCTCAGCCCTACGGCGAGGTCTGCGTGATGCGCGCCGATGGATCGGATGTCCGAGCGCTGACGGACGACCAGTATGAGGATGGCGGGCCGACCTTCGTTCCAACACCCGGCCTCAGGCTGAAGGACGATTACTGAGCGTGGCGGAGGGGCAGGCCGTTGCAAAGCTGCCGTCGCTGTCGGTGGCGGCGATGACGTTCCGGATTTGAACGGGTGATCGATTCCAGGCGGCATTCCAACTTTTCTTTGCTTGCCCAAAGAAAAGTTGGACAAAAGAAAGGGCACTCGCTCAAGCGCCGCGAGGGGCTTGGCGCGCCGTACTCCGTTCAGGCTGTGTAATCTCGGTCCTGTAGAAGGACGGGCCCCTTCCACCACACCCCCGCGCTGCTGTGCAGCGCTCGTACCCCTCCGTGCCTTCACAAACTCCCTGCTTGAAAGCCGGGACGGCGCGCCCTTTGTCATTTTGACAAGGCTGTTCCCCCTTCCCCTTTGGGGAAGGGGGTTAGGGGGTTGGGTCGATTTTCAACGCACACCATTTTTTAATTTCGCCAGTCTTCCCCCCGTAACCCTGGGCGTGCCGCGCAGGCCGACGGCCTCGACGGCGGCCGCACCGTTGTCCCAGACCACGGTCCCGGAACCCATCGCCTCGACCTCGACCCTGCCGCCGGGGACCGTGAGGGTCAGGGGCGCGGGATCGGGGCCGTGATAGCCGGCGGCCCAGCGCCCGGTCTCCGGGCTGGCGAACAGCCAGGCCGCCTGCGGGCCGCAGGTGAGGGTCGCATCGCCGACGGAGACCTTTCCATCGCGGGTCTCCCTGGCCATCGGAGATTCGAGCATCGGCCAGCCGGGGTCGCCCCGGTGAGTCCACCGCCGCTTCAGCCGCCACGCCATCAGGTCCACCTGGAGGCCGAGGGATTTTCCGTCCCGCGCGTACTCGACGGTCCAGAGGCGCTCCCCCTCCCCGGCGTAGACGAAGGGCGCTGCGGCGTCGTCCCTCAATGCGCCGCTCGCCACGGCCTGGCCGAAGGTTCGGGCATCTGCGTAGGCCGAGCGCTCGGCGACCTCCGCGTAGAACCCGCACCGGGGCCTGCCCTTGTAGAACGCGCCGGGCCAGCGCATGTCCCAGAACGATTTCTTCGGGCCGAGGTAGTTGTACATCTCCAGGACCAGGTCCCCGGCGATCTCGACCAGCCGGATGGGGGCGTCCCGCCCTATATCCGAGATGGCGAGGGGGCGGACGGCCACGAGGGCCTCGCCGCTGGCGATGACCAGGACCTGGCCGGGGGGGATGGCCGCGGGGAGGTCCCGGATAAGTTGATCCCCGACCCGGACCTCGTCTATCAGGTCCCGCCGGGTAAAGATCAGGGCGGCCTTCGCGCTCGCGCAGTCGCCCAGGCTGGCGGGGGTGTAGAGGCCGATGGCCCTGGGACCATCCTGCACGCCGAAGAACTGCCCCTCGTCGATCAGGTTGCGGGAGCGGGTGCGGTCGGTGGCGTGGTAGGAGTCTCCCAGCCACTTGTCGTTGAGCAGGTAGCGGGTGTAGACCACGCCGGGGCGGTCGGCGTTCCGGCGGACATAGTGGATCATGAAGACGTCGGACTGGCCGCCGTATTCCTTTGAGGAGACGCCCAGGGCGAAGGAGGGGCTGTGGAAGGTGGTGATGCCGGAACCTGTATCGGCGGTCTCGGCCACCTGCATCGAGGCGGGCCGGCGCTCCAGGGCGTCGGCGGTCCATGCCGGGAGCGCGCCGTCCTCGATCCACTTCCGGACCATGTTCACCTCCGCCTCGGTCTCGCAGACGACGGTGGGGTGGTAGGCCCGACTGTGGGGGCCGGCCCAGCGCCCGGCGCCGGGGTGGATGTGCAGGGCCGCGCTCAGGCCCAGGCGCGCGGCCATGGTGCGGGCGCGGATGCGGGTTTCCGGGCGCCGGACGAGGTCGGTCAGGCGCTTGAGGGCGCGGATGGTGACGGCGGTGTAGGTGGGGCTGTTGTGCTCGCGGGGGATGCCGAAGCGGTCGGTGAAGGCCATCCAGGCGGTCAGCTTGCGGTAGCCCCGCTCCGCGATGTCGGGGTCCCGGAGGAGTTCTCCGCCCAGGCAGGAGTTGAGGATGTCGAGGGCCGTGATGTTGGAGTAGGCCACCAGCACGTCGAGGCGGCGGATCTCCTCCAGGCCGAGGCGGATGCCCTCCAGGACGCGGGCCTGCATCGCCGGGGAGAGGCGGTCGGCGTGCTGGAGCATCATCGGGATGAGGTGCTCCAGGGCGAACTCGACGGCGTTCAGATCCTGCACCACCTGGTCCTCCCGCATCCAGAGGAAGTTGCCGAAGTGGGGGTCGTCCTTTCTGAGTTCCTGGCACCGGAGCGCGGCGTCGAGGACCTTCTCCGCCAGGTCGAGATCCTGCGGGGTCCCGCTGGCCACGAGCCTGGCCGCCAGGCCGGCCGCGGCCCTGGACTCGTGGAAGGTCCCCAACTCCGTGGTCCTGGAGAGCATGAAGGTTTCGGGGTTGAAGTTGTCCGGGAGGGCAAGAGGCGTGGCCATGCTGAAATCTCCTTTATACGTATCCGCCCTTGATCACATCCTCCAGACAGGTCACCCGCGCGTGGGCGGCGGAGTGGTCCTGGTGGGCGGTGAAGGCGTGGGGGACGGCGATCACAAACACCCCTGCGGCCCTGGCGGCCTTCACGCCGCTCTCGCTGTCCTCCAGGGCCAGGCAGCGCGCGGGGGGGAGGCCGAGGCGCTCCGCGGCCAGGAGGTAGATGTCGGGAAAGGGCTTGGTGCGGGCCACGTCGCTGCCGGAGACGATCACCTCAAAGAGGTCTTCGAGTTTCGTCGGCCCGTTCAGGTGGGCCAGCACGCCGTTGGTGAGCGTGACCAGGAGCCGGGGCCGGCTGGTGGAGGAGGCGACGCTCAGGCGGTAGCCCCTCCGCCGGACGTGGGCGAGCAAATCCTGAAAGCCGGGCATCATCCTGACCCGCGCGGGGTCGGAGATGGCCTGATCAAATCGGTCCAGCCAGATGTCGCAGAAGGTCTCCGGCGTGGTGTCGAGCCGGTAGCGCTCCACGGCATAGCGGCTGTTGTCCTCCACAGGATGCCCCACGCAGGCGGTGTAGGGGTCGCGGGCCGGGGGGGCGTTGAAATGGTCGAGGGTCTCGTCAAAGGTCCGGTGGTAGAGTTCCTCCGTGTTGACCATCAGGCCGTCCATGTCGAAGATGACGGCGTCGTATCGGCGATCCTTCACGGTGTTCCTTTCGATCAAAGGGTGATCTTGCAGGGCTTCCCATCCAGAGTCACCTCCACGCCTCCGTCGAGCGCCCTTGCCGAGACCTCCGGCCTCCGGCGGCCCCGGAAGGGGACCAGGGCCATCGCGAAGGCGGCGGGGAAGGGGGCGCGACGCCTTGCGGAGACCTCCCAGGCAGGCTCGATCTTCCCGTACTCCACGCTGAACCAGCCCCGGGGCGGGTCCTCCTTCCCCTTCGCGGCGTCGAAGGAGAGGCCGGAGGGGTCGACGAACTGGACGAGGACGTTCCCGGCCTCCGGGCCGTAGTCGGACCAGACCTGACCTGTGCCTTCGTCCCACGCGACCTCGCCGGGGAAGAAGTGACAACTCCGTTGCGTAAACGCGACGGCTTCTCAGGCAACGCAGACCTTACAGAATCCGCGTTAGCGCCTGACCGCTCTGTCCGAGCGGGGTTAAGGCTAACTTCAGGATATTTCGGGCCGCGTTGACATCTCGATCTTCTTGCAGCCCACAAGCAGAACAGATATGAATCCTCACCCTCAACGTCTTCGGCACAATCTCACCGCATCCGCTGCACATCTGCGAGGTATTGCGCGGATTCACAGTCACGACTTGAGAACCAGCATTTTCAGCTTTGTACTCAAGCAGTTGTCGGAACCCGCCCAAGCTCGCATCGTATGCAGACAGGGACAGATGACGGTTTTGTGTGAGAAAGTTAAGGGTCAAGCCTTCAATCGCAATCAGGCCGTACTTGTCAACCATGCGCTTCGTAGTCTTATGCCAGAAGTCCCGGCGCTGGTTGGTAATCCGTTCATGCAACCTTGCAACCTGCCGGGCGGCTTTTCGTCGCCGGTTGCTTCCCTTCTTCCGTCTGGATTTGCTACCGGACACTTTTTTTGCCGTTTTTTAAAGGGGGGGGCTCGTAGTA
>CAYRZX010000097.1:0-20089 GCA_964428665.1 uncultured Gemmatimonas sp. | reverse complement strand
TCGGGGCCTGTCCGGCTGAGCGACGTGGAGGAGGTGCAGTTGCGCATCGTGCAGATCGTCCGGCAGCTTGAAGAGGCCGGGCAGATCACGGTCACCCGCGGCGAGACAGAGGATGTGTTCGTGTGAGGGCAGCGTCACCGTCCATCATTCCTCATTCGCCTTGACAGTCCATCGCGCCATCTCCACGCAGGTCATCCACTCGACCTCTCCCCGCAGGTTCTCGTGAACGCGTCTGCCCACCTCATCCAGGACCCTTAGCCCGGTCTCCAGGCCGTTCGAGAAGAATGACTGCCAGTGGCTCAGAAAGATGGGCCACCCCCCGGCGTCGAGGATGCGGCGCACGGCCCCCCCCTTCCCATCGGCCGTGATCGCCCGGTCCGCGACCCCCGCGACAAACGCCCTGTCCGTGCGGGGCGAGTCGATCGTCTCCCACCAGATGTCCGCCACCGTGGTCGGAATGGAGACGAGGGTCGTCTCGCCGTTCCGCCGGGCCGTCCAGGGGCGTTTTTCGGGCCGGTCGTGGAGCATGTGCAGAAAGTACCACGAGAAGTCCCGCCCGAACACGGCCTTCTGCGCCGCCACGATGGAGGCGATGTACTCCTCCTCCACTTTGATCCCGAACACCCACGGCGACGTGACGCCCGTGGCGTCGAAACCCGCGTCCTTCAGATACCGAAGTTCTCGCGTCAGATACGGCGTCAGCGTCTCCCGCGTCTGCGTCTGCGACCACTCCGACTCCCCCTGCGGAAAATACCCCCCCCTCTCAAGGTCCACGGCCAGGTTGTGCGTGATGCCCTCCGGGCAGAAGTCGAAGCGCCCCCCCAGCCGGGACCGGGCCATCTCGCACCAGGCGCGCGTGGCCTCCGGCGGAAACCCCTCGATGCCCCGCACGATGTCCCCCCTGCCCGCCGGCGCGGGCACGACCGAGAACTTCCCCGCCATACCCCACCGCTCGACGATCTCACAAAAACGGCCCAGGAAATCGTTCGGGATGATGTCCAGCAGGCGGGCGCCGTAGGCGGTCTCCGGGTCCCGGTGGTGCACGTCCTCCCAGTGGTTTCGGAAGACGTGAATGAACGGGCAACTGTCGTCCACGAGCAGGCCGATCGGCACGGGCATAGAGACATCCTCCTCTCCATCTTCTCAGACGCCCCCGCATACATTTAATGCAATGGTGATCGAATCCTCCTCCGGGAACTTCGCATCCGCTCTTGCAAGCTTTACCCGCCTCGTGGGCCTGCGGTTCATCCCGGTGATCGATCCCAACATTTCCCCGACGTACGAGTCGTTCCTCCGGCATATGTGTCCAAGGGTGGTGAAGGTCGAGGAACGCGACGAAACAGGCGGATTCCTGAAGACCCGCCTGCAGATGGTGCAGCATCTGTGTGCCACCATTCCGAACGCCTACTGGACGAACCAGTACACGAACGTGGACGCCATGGAGGCGCATTACGAACTCACGGCGGGCGAGATCTGCGCCGATTTCGACTCGCTCGATTATGCCTTCATCGGCGTTGGCACGGCGGGAACGATCGCCGGCGTGTCGCGCCGGCTCAAAGGGCAATATCCCGGAATCCGGGTGATCGCGGTCGATTCCGAAGGCTCCGTCATCTTCGGCAGACCACCGCGCAAGCGCCATATTCCCGGCATCGGGTCGAGCATCGTGCCGCCGTTGCTGTCACATGCCAGGATTGACGACGTGGTCATCATACCCGAGTCCGAGACGGTTCGCGCCTGCCGCGAGCTCCTCACGACCCACGGACTGTTTGCAGGCGGCTCCAGCGGGACGGTGTTCGCGGCGATCAAACGGCAGGCGGCGAAGATGGCCGGATCCAAGCGCCCCACCGTGCTGTTCCTGTGCCCGGATCACGGTAGGCCGTACCTCGACACGGTCTACGATCCCACGTGGGCGACCAGACTCGAGTAGGGGGACGCAATGGACTTTGAACTCTTTATCGTCAATGGCAAAACCGTGTCGGACATCGTTCGCGCCGATCGGGCAAAATGCATCGAGGTCGTTCAGGACGCGTATCTCGCACACGCAGACGGCAAGTCCGTCAACCCGGACAGTTATTTTTTGCGGTTCCCCGAGAAGCCCGATTGCCGGATCATCGCGCTTCCGGCCTACCTCGGAAACGGCTTCGACGTCGCCGGGCTGAAGTGGGTCGCCAGCTATCCCGCCAACGTTCAGCGGGGGTTTCCGCGTGCGTCGGCCGTACTCGTGCTCAACAACTACGAGACCGGATATCCCTTCG
This sequence comes from uncultured Gemmatimonas sp., assembly GCA_964428665.1. Taxonomy (GTDB): domain Bacteria; phylum Latescibacterota; class UBA2968; order SICM01; family SICM01; genus SICM01. The sequence continues at coordinate 17,834 of CAYRZX010000097.1, read as the reverse complement.
CCATACTCGAGGGCTCGATCATCTCGGCTGCGCGCACGGCGGCCTCTGCCGCTCTTGCCGCGAACTGGCTGAGCGGGCAATCGCGCCGGGCGCATGCACTCGGCATCGTGGGCACCGGGTTCATCGCCCGGCACGTCTACGAGTTCCTCGTCGAGACGGGATGGGAGATCGAGGAATTACGGCTGCACGATCGGTCGCCCGGAGAGAGCGAGAAATTCAAGACCACTGCGTGCCGCCTGGATCAGCACCGCACGGTCGCGGTAGTCCCCGATGTCGCGCAACTCGTGAGGGCGTGTGATCTGATCGTGTTTACAACCGTTGCCTCGGCGCCCCACATTGCGGATGCGGCCCTTTTCGAGCACAACCCGGTGGTGCTCCACATTTCCCTTCGCGATCTTGCACCCGACATCCTCCTCCGATCGCAGAACGTGGTTGACGACGTCGAGCACGTTATGAAGGCCGATACGTCGCCTCATCTGGCCGAGAAGCAGACAGGCAGCAGAAGCTTCGTGACGGGCACGCTTGCCGAGATCATGGCCGGACGCCGATCGGTGGATCGCAGCCGTCCGATCATTTTCTCGCCCTTTGGCATGGGCATCCTCGACCTGGCGGTCGGCAAATGGGTGTTCGATGAGGCGGTTGCCGCCGGCCAGGCCCTGCGCCTGTCCAACTTCTTCCACGAGGTGGTGCGATGAGTGTGCCGCACGACCGCACGAACACGCAGACCAAAGTCCTGTTGCCTGGGTCGGCGGGGGGCACGGGCCAGACGAAGGGGGCCGAGCGCATCCTGGCCCGCGTGCTGGCTGACATCCTGGGCGTCGACCGCGTGTCGGTCGATGACAATTTCTTCGACCTGGGCGCCGACTCGTTGACGATGGCGCATTTCTGCGCGCGGCTGAGGAAGCGAGGCGACGTGCCGCCGGTGTCGATGAAGGACGTTTACGCGCATCCGACGATCAAAAGCCTGGCAGCGGCCCTCGGGGACACCGCGCCCGGCGCCACCGGGTCGCCAGCCCTGGAGCCGACGGCGCCGACGAGCCCGCGGGAGTACGTCCTCTGCGGAGCCCTGCAAGTCCTGTTTTACCTCGGCTATTCGTACCTCGGGGTGATCGCCGCCATCGAAGGCTACACGTGGATGGTGGCAGGATCAGAGGGTATCGAGCGCTACCTGCGGCTGGTCCTGTTCAGCGGCGTGGCTTTCCTCGCCTTGTCCACCGTTCCAATCGCGGCGAAGTGGCTGCTCATCGGTCGCTGGAAGCCCCGGCAGATCCGCATCTGGAGCCTCGCCTACGTCCGCTTCTGGATCGTCAAGACCTTGATCCGGTCGAACCCGGGCGCCTATCTGCTCGTCGGCACGCCTCTGTACGGGTTCTATTTGAGAGCGCTGGGCGCGAAAGTCGGGCCCGGAGTCGTGATTCTGTCACGGCGTATACCGGTGTGTACGGACCTGCTCACGATCGGCGCCGGAACGGTAATCCGCGGCGAGGCGATCTTTCTCTGCTATCGGGCACGAGCCGGCCGGATCGAGATCGGACCGGTGACTCTCGGCCGCAACGTATACGTCGGCGAGAGGACCGTGCTCGACATCGACACGTCGATGGGCGATGGCGCACAGCTCGGCCACGCCTCCGCGCTGCTGAGCGGCCAGGCGGTGCCGGCCGGCGAGCGGTGGCACGGATCTCCGGCACAGCGTACGGAAACGAACTACGTGCGCGTCGCGCCGGCCCGGTGCGGCAGACTGCGTCGAGCCGCCTATGCCGCCCTCACCGTCATCGGCATCCTCTTCCTGTGGGCGCCGCTGTTGGAGGCGGGGCTCAGTCTGCTGTTCCTCGGGGTGTCGGCGCTCGTCGAGATGCTGGACCCGAGCGTGCAATCCAGCACCGGCGCGTTGACGATTGGGGGCCTCTTCATCGAAGCGCTGGTCTTCTCGGCCGTGCTCTTCTTCGGCGCGGTGCTCGTCGGCCTCCTGGCCGTGGGCACCGTTCCGCGCGTGCTGAGCCTGTTTCTCAAGCCGGACACGATCTATCCGCTTTATGGTTTCCACTACGCGGTGCACCGCGTGATCGCGCGGCTGGGCAGATTGGAATTCCTTCCGCTTCTGTTCGGCGACAGCTCTTACATCGTCCGCTACTTGAGCTGGGCTGGATATCGCCTTTCTCCTGTCGTGCAGACCGGGTCAAATTTCGGCAGCGAGGTGACGACCTCGCACCCCTTGCTCACTTCCGTCGGCAGCGGAACGATGGTCGCCGACGGGCTGAGCACGGTCAATGAAGAGGTCTCGAGCTCCTCGTTCCGGGTGTCCCGGGTGGCGATCGGGCGCCGCAACTTCATTGGCAACGACGTCAGCTACCCCGCGGGGGGAGCGACTGGCGACAACTGCCTGCTCGCGATGAAGGTGATGGTTCCGCTCGACGGCAAGGTCCGTGAAGGGGTGGGCCTGCTGGGCTCGCCTGCGTTCGAGATTCCGCGCTCCGTCGAGCGCGACAGCCGATTCGACCATCTCCATACGGGGGAGGCGTTGCGCCGCGGCCTGGCCGCGAAGAACCGGTTCAACCTTCGAACCATGGGCATCTTCCTGTTCACGCGATGGCTGGGCGTCTTCCTGGTGACGGTCATCGACCTGGCCGCGCTCGAACTCTTCTACGGCGTCTCGACCCACACGATCATGGCTGCGCTGTTCGCGCTCAGCGCTGCCGCTGCGGCGGTCTACTATGCGTCGGTCGAGCGTTGCCTCGAAGCGATCAGCCCGCCGCCGCCGGAAATCTGCTCCATCTACGACCCCCGCTTCTGGTGGGTCGAGCGCGTCTGGAAGCTGCATCCGTTCCACTTCCTCCGAATCTTCGACGGCACGCCCTTCAAGAACGTGATCTGGCGGCTCATCGGTGTCCGCATCGGCAGGAGGGTCTTCGACGACGGCGTGTACATCTCCGAGCCGACCCTGACCGCCATCGGGGACGAGTGTGTTCTCAATGAGCGAAGCAAGATCCAGTGCGAGTCGCAGGAGGACGGCACGTTCAAGTCCGGCCGGAGCACGCTGGGGGCCGGCTGCACGCTCGGAGTTGGCGCACTCGTCCACTACGGCGCGTCGATGGGTGACGGCTCGGCGCTCGCCGCGGATTCCTTTCTCATGAAGGGAGAGGAGATACCGGCGCACGCACAGTGGGGTGGAAACCCGGCAAGGGAGATGGCCTGTGAACAGTGTCATGAGCAGTCTCAGTCCGCATGACAGGGAAGCCGCTGCCGAGCGCGGCCGCGAATTCTGGCGCGGCGTGCTTCTCGGCGGTCCGTTCACCGCCCTGCCGCGCTGGACCCTCGAACCCGTGGCCGGCGTCGGCGAACACGCGTGCCAAATCCCCGACGACCTCGTGGCGGCATTGCGCCGGCTGGCAAACGAGCTGGGGGCGCCGCTGCGCACGGCGTTGCTGGCCGCACACGCCAGGGTGCTCAGCGCGCTGTCGGGCGAGCGCGAGGTTTCAACCGGCTACGCCGCCCTGAAGGGTCGTCCGCCGTTCGTCTGCCGGATGACGACCGAACCCGGCTCCTGGCGGGCGGTGGTGATGGAGACGCACAAAGCGGAGTCCACGCTGCGGTCGCACGTGGACTTTCCGGTCGAAGATCTGGCGCGCGAGCTGGGCCTGACCGGGCCGTTGTTCGAGACCGTGTTCGACCCGGCGGCCGATGAGGGCGGCAAGCTTGCCGATGACACCGTGCTGTGGGTCGGGGTCCTCGAACGCGGCGGGGTCGTGTTGCGGCTGCGGTACCGGACCGACGCGCTCGACGTGGCGTGCGCCGCCCGGATCGCCGGGTATCACCTCACCGCGCTGGCGCGCATCGCCGCCGATCCCGATGCCGGGCACGAGCGGCAGAGCCTCCTCTCAGAGGAGGAGTTGCGTTTCCAGCTCCACGGCCTCGCCGGGTCGCGCAGGCAGCTGCCAGACCGCCGCGTCCACGAGCTGTTCGAGGAGCAGGTTCGGGCCCACCCGGACGCCCCTGCAGCCGTGCACGGCGACAGGCAGTGGACCTACCATCAGCTCAACGGCCGTGCCAATCAGGTGGCGCAAGCGCTGCTGGCGCGGGGCCTGTGCCGCGAGGGCGTCATCGCTGTGGTGACCGAGCGCAACCTGGACTGGATGGCGGCCGTGCTCGCGATCTTCAAGGCGGGCGGCGCGTATTTGCCCATCGAGCCGCATTTCCCGGCCGATCGCATCGCGAGCATGCTGTCGCGGGCCGGCTGCCGGCTCGTGCTGACCGAACGCGGCAGCACCACGACGCTCGATCCCGCGCTCGAATCGCTGTCCGAAGTCGAGACGCTCCTCATCGACGCCGCATACGAAGAGGGCCATCCCGACGGCGACCCCGGGGTGGCGGTCGCGCCCGACCAGCTCGCCTACATCTACTTCACCTCCGGCTCCACCGGCCAGCCCAAGGGCGTGATGTGCGAGCACGCCGGCATGCTCAATCACACGCTCGCGAAAATCCACGACCTCGACATCGGCGAGGGGCAGGTGGTGGCTCAGACCGCGCCCCAGTGCTTCGACATCTCGCTCTGGCAACTGGTATCCGTGCTCCTGGTCGGCGGGCAAACGCTGCTGGTGGAGCAGGAGGCGATCCTCGACGTCAGGCGTTTCGTCGGCCGGATCGTCGACGGAAGGGCCAGCGTCGTGCAGGTCGTGCCGTCCTACCTCGAAGTCCTGCTGTCGTATCTGGCGCAGTACCCCCGCGAGCTGCCGGACCTGCGGTGTGTGTCGGCGACCGGCGAAGCGCTGAAGAAGGAGCTCGTGCAGCGCTGGTTCTCGGAGGGGCCCGCGATCACCCTGGTCAACGCATACGGGTTGACCGAGACGTCCGACGACACGAACCACGAGGTCATGGAAGGCGTGCCTGACGCAGAACGCGTGCCCCTCGGCCGCCCCGTCAACAATGTGCACGTCTACGTCGTGGACGAGCACCTGTCACTCATGCCGCTCGGCGCGCCGGGCGAGATCGTCTTCTCCGGGATCTGCGTCGGCCGCGGCTACGTCAACGACCCCGAGCGCACGCGTCGCGCCTTCATGGCCGATCCGCACCGCGAGGGCAACCGGCTCTACCGGAGCGGCGACCACGGCCGCTGGCTGCCTGACGGTAAGCTGGAATTTCTCGGCCGCCGGGATACACAGGTCAAGGTCAACGGCTTCCGCATAGAGATCGGCGAGATCGAGAACGCCCTGCTGCGGCTGCCCGGCCTCCGCGATGCCGCCGTCGTGGTCGCGCAGCATGCGGACCAGCGCCTCGTGGCCTTCTGCTCCGGTCAATCCCTCGCTCCCAACGCGCTGCGGGATCAACTGAGCAAGTCGCTTCCCGAGTACATGATTCCATCGGCCTTCCACTGGCGCAACCGCCTGCCCCTGACGGACAACGGCAAGATCGACAGGAAGGCGTTGACAGCCCTCGCCGGAGAACTCGACGACGCCGGGCAGCAGGACCACAACGCGCCGGGTACGGCGACCGAGCAGCAGGTGGCGGCCGCATGGGCAAAGGTGCTCGGCATCCCGAAGGACCGGATCGGCCGGCAGGATCACTTCTTCGACCTGGGCGGCACATCGCTGTCGGCACTGCAGATGGTAATCGCCCTGGACCGCGCGGTGTCCTTCAAGGACCTCAGAGATCACCCGAGCCTCGCCGACCTGGCCGCGCTGATCGACAGACGGGGGACCGTTCCTCGCACCCACGAACAGTTGGCTGAGCGCCAGCGAGTGGAGGGAAATCGAAATGTCTTCGACGATCTCACGGCTCGACGTTGACCTGCAACCCGGCAAGCCGCCGATGCTCCAGGCCGAGGCAACCGGCGATGCGGCCCGCTGGGCGGCCGAGCATCGCGACGCGTTGCGTGCCGCCGTCGCAGAACATGGGTCGCTCATGGTTCGCGGTCTGGGACTGCGCGATGCCGAAGAGGCCGTGGGGGTCTTTCAACAGCTGGGCAGCCTGATGACCGAGAAGGAGGCCTTCGCGCCCCGAGAGCGCTACTCTGGCGGCGTGTACTCCGCATCGAAGTGGCCGCCCAACCAGCAGATGTGCATGCACCACGAACTCAGCTATGCGTTCGAGCCTCCCGGCCTGATGCTGTTCGCGTGCCTCACGGCGCCGGCTGAGGGTGGCGCGACCCCGGTGGCCGATTCGGCCGCCGTCCTTCGCGCCCTGCCCGCCGTGCTGGTCGAGCGCTTCGAGCAAGAGGGCTGGCTCCTGATCCGCAACTACAACGATGACATCGGAGCGCCGTTCTCCGAAGCGTTCGGCGCCGACGACCGCAGCGCCGTCGAGCGTTACTGCCGTGCCAACGCAATCACGTTCGAGTGGCAGCCCGACGGCGCACTGCGCACCTGGCAGCGCCGCAGCGCCGTCGTGGCTCACCCGCTCACCGGCCGGCGATGCTGGTTCAACCAGATCGCATTCCTCAGCCAGTGGACGATCAACCCGGAGGTGCGCGACTACCTCGTGGAGGTCTATGGCGAGGACGGGCTGCCGTTCGACACCCGGTTCGGCGACGGCGACCCGATCGGCTCCGACGTGGTGCAGTCGATCCACGAGGTCTACGAGGCACACACCGCACGCGAGGGGTGGCAGGACGGAGACCTGATGATTGTGGACAACGTCCGCGCCGCACACGGCAGGGAGCCCTTCGAGGGACTGCGCAAAGTGGTCGTCGGGCTGGCCGACGCGGTGCGCGTGACCGACCCGGCAGAGCCTGGCGAACAGAACAACACGAACAACCCATGCGAGGCAGACGAACGCCCGTGAAAACCATCAGGTGTTCGATCTGGACACCTGGGACCATCTCATCGCCGAGATGCCCGGGAAACATCTCCTCGACTCGGCGCAATTATATATTTTATATATATTTATTCTAAATATCAGTATAGTTTATATTTATAGAATACCTTAGATATACATTTACTTGATATAATTATATCATTAACGCCTTCGTCAAGCAGCTGGAAAGAAACGGCCTCCTCGAAACGGGCGACGAAGCAAACAAGAAACGGGCAGACGGGCGACGAATTCGCGGCAGCCTGTTCTACCTCCGGTTCAAGGCGTTCGACCCGGACAGACTCTTCAACCGTCTTATCGGCAGGGTCCGGCCCTGTTTTACGCCGCACTTCGTGGCGACCTCGGCCTCCATTATTCTCCTCTCTTCGGGCATCCTGTTCTTGAACTGGGGCGAGTTCACCCAGGACCTTTCGCTGCTCTACCGGCTCTCGTCGCTTCCGCTGCTCGTGGCGGTCATGTTTGTCGTCATTTCGGTGCACGAATTCGCGCACGGCCTGACCTGCAAGCACTTTGGCGGGGAGGTGCGCGAAATCGGGTTCCTGTTGATCTATTTCCAGCCCGCCCTCTACTGCAACGTCAGCGACGCCTGGCTGTTCCCGGAAAAACGGAAGCGCCTCTGGGTCTCTTTCGCCGGACCCTACTTCGAGCTGTTTCTCTGGGCCCTGGCGACTCTGACGTGGCGTCTCACAAACCCGGACACCTGGGTCAACAGCGCGGCCCTGATCGTGACGGCGGGCTCGGGCGTCAAGACCCTCCTCAACTTCAACCCGTTCGTCAAGTTTGACGGCTATTACCTGTTGAGCGACTACCTTGAGATCCCGAACCTGAGGAGGAAAGCGTTCAGGTATGTCGGCAGTCTGATGAAGAGGCCGTTCGGCCTGGAGGCCCCGGTAGTGGAAGAGGTTTCAGGACGCAAACGCGCGATCTACCTCCTCTACGGCCTTCCGGGCTCCATCGGCACGTTTGCGCTGGTGGGCTACATCCTCGTGACGGCGGGCGATTACTTCATCAAGAGCGGCCAACCGCTGTACTGGCTTTTTTCCCTGGCGCTTGTCGGCCGGAAACTCCGGCGTCGGGTCCGCAGGCTGTTCGGCAAGGCCCGGGACGCGTTCGATGATGACGACGAAGATTTGCAGACATCTGAGCCCAAAGAGGACCTGCCCACGACCGGCAGCAATGGGTCGTCCGAGTCTTCCACGCCCGCGCCTTCGGAGCCGAAGAAAAAGCGAAGGAGCCGCTTCTGGAGACGATGCGTCAAATACACCAAGTGGACGGCTCTGGGCGGAGCAACGCTGGCCGTCCTCTTTTTCGTCCGGATGGAACTCCGCATCACCTCGCCGTTCACCATCCTCCCGGCGCACAACGCGGATGTCCGGGCCGAGATCGAAGGACTCATTGAAGAGATCTATGTCACAGAGGGAGACGCGATCCGTGAGGGGGAGCTGTTGGCCCGGCTTTCAGACCGCGAACACCGGACCGAATTGCAGAAAACGGAGGCGCAGATTTCGCAGGCCCGCGCCAGGCTCCGGATGCAGGAGGCCGGGCCAACCGAAGAGGAGATCGAGGTCGCGCGGGCCGCAGTTGAGGGAGCTAAAGACCGCCTTGCGTTCGCCCGCGCCCGATTGGACAGAGACAAGAACCAGGTTGAGAGGAGTCTTATTTCCAGGAAGGAATTTGAGAACACGCAGGAACTGGCTGTCGTGGCTGAAAATGGCCTCTCCGACGCCGAGAACAAACTCCAGGTGTTGTTGCGTGGAACGAGGAAGGAAGAAATCGACGCAACTAAAGCGGAAATCGCTCAACTTGAGGCACAAAAGCGTTATCTCGAAGAACAGCTCCAGAGGGTGGAGGTGCGCAGCCCGGCCGACGGAATTGTGGCGACCCCGGCGCGGCAGCTGAAGGAGATGGTGCGCCAGGTCATCCAGAAAGGCGCGCTCATCGCCAGGGTCTACGACCTCAAGAAGCTGACGGTCGAAATCGCCATACCGGAGAAGGAGATCGCCGACGTCAGGGTCGGGCACGCCGTCGCCTTTAAAGTTCAGGCTTATCCTGATAGGACCTTCTCAGGAAAGGTCACGTCGATTGCAACGACCGCCCTGGGAGGATCGTCCTCTTCTTCCGGGAGTCAACCTTCGCTGCCCACCATAGCGAGCAGTGGAAGCTCGCCAAGGACCATTCTGATCACGACGGAGATTGACAACAGCTCTCTCCTGCTGAAGCCGGGGATGACCGGCCAGGCAAAAGTGTATTGCGGCGAGCGGCGCATCGTGGACCTGATGACGCGCCGGCTGGCGCGCACGGTCAAAGTGGAGTTCTGGTCATGGTGGTAATTAAAGGACGAAAGGAGGGCCCGACTATGAACGCATCCCCGGAGACAATGGTCATCGAACCCAACGGGCCGCTGAAGGCCGTCGAGTCTCAGTTTTCGCCAGAGACGCCCGTTCCGGCCATTGAGCTCAAGCCGCCCGATCAGACCCCTCAGGACGGAATTGACGAAACCCTGTATCTGATCGGGCGTCCGACCCTGAAACAGTTCCTGCGCTTTGCCCGGCATCAGGCGGTGAACCCGCCGCCCGAGGAGACCCTGACCGGGGAGTGGAAAGCCGCCAGCCGTCTTCTCCGAAGCCTCGAAACGGAAGAGGCCGGTTATGCGGACGATCCGCCCATCACAAAGCTGGACGTGAGCAAATATGAGCCGCTCCTGGCCGAGTTCCTCAAGGACCCCCTGGTGCAGAACGGCTTCAACACCGTGCCGACCGAGGTGGCGTTTGTGGAGCTGGACCGTCTCGTCGTGTATCAGCACCACATCGACTTGAACCACATCCGGCGGCTTGAGAACGAGTTGGGGCCATTGCCGGGCGATGAACAGATTTTCAGGACCGCCCTCCTGCACGACCACCCGCGGGCCCCCGTGAAATGGTCCCGCCTGCATCGAGACACCTTTGTCTTTATGTCGCCGTCGAACGACATGCGCTATCTGGGGACCATGAAACTGCAACCCGATAACATCAAGGACTACCCCCCGCCGGGAAACCTCCTCGGAGTCGTCGGGATTGCGGTCGGGTTCGGCTCCAACTTCCTGAACGCGGTCTATGCTGAAAAGCGGCTGATCCTCAACAACGGATACCACCGCGCGTATGCGCTCCGCAAGGCGGGCGTCACCCACGCCCCCTGCATCATCCAGCACGTCTCCCCGGACGACGAGTTAGACGATGTCGTTGCGTCTGAGGTGGCGGACAACCCCGACTACTACCTGAAATGCCCTCGGCCTTCGGTGTTGAAGGACTATTTTGATCCAAGACTGCACACCGTCATGCCGACGCATCGCCGGCTGAAGCAGATCACCGTCAAGTTCGAGGTGGATGATGGATATGTCCCGGCGCTTTGAGACACAGGACCGGGCGAACAGAAACCCAAGCCTAGGAGGGGAAAAACATGCATACCATCAACCTGTTTACAGACACATTGCCGAGGCCGCTTTTTCGCCGGCTGGTGCGCGCCGTGGAGGCGGTTGGCACGGAGCGAATGGAGGACAGCTATAGCACCACCTTCTGGTTTCCCCTCGGGACCAAGCCCACGAATATCGTGGAGGAGTGCGTCAGCGAATTGTGCGCCCTGGTCCAGCCCGGCCCCGATTGCATCGGAATGGAGTGGTGGCTGGGACGGCTCAAATACGGCGAGTCGCTCCCTTTCCACACCGACCGGGACCGGAGCCTGAGAAAACAGACCGGGCAAATTGTCCACCCTCTGTGGTCGAGTATCCTGTACCTGAACCCGTTCCCTTCCAGCCCGACAGTAGTCTATGACCAGGTACTGGGGCCGGACGGCAAATCCTGGGTGCCGCCCAAGCCAACCTCCGGCAGGGCGCTCGACGCCGTCCCGAACCACTACGCCGTTTTTAGCGGCGACCTGCGCCACGGCGTCGTGGCCGACAAAGCGGCGCAAAAAACGGCCGGGCGTTCCGGAGAGGAAGAGAAGGCCCCCGAGTTGCGCCTGACCTTGCCGGTCAATTACTGGGACAGACGCCCGGCCCCCCCCAACTGTCGCGATTACGACGGCGCCATCTATCCTGCCCTGCAGGAAGAAGAGGTCAGCCCGGCGACGGGGTCCCACCGGCGTCGCCTCACCGCTTGAAGAAAATGAACGGTCAACTCGCAACCCGGCTCGCCCCCTCTGAGCCTCATGAGCCGTGCCAGAAGGAGATTCCCTGGCCGATCCCTCCTCCCCCCTCCGCCGGGGGGCCGGTGGGCAGCGTGGGACGCCTTCGTGGAGGCGACGCCCGACACGGGTTTCATGCAGACGTCCTGGTGGGTGGACTTCCGAAACACCTGCGGATTTGAGAACTTCGGAATCATCCTGAAAGATGGAAGGGACATCCTCGGCGGCGCGGTGGTGTTGAAGTTCTTCTACGCGGAGGACAGCTGTTTCTACTACATCCAGGACGGCCCTGTGCTTCCCGGCGACCCGGACAGCGACGCGGACATTTACCGGGCCATTTTCGAAGCCATCGAGGACCGCCGCAGGACCGAGCCTGGTGTGGTCAGCCATCTGCGCATAGAGCCGCGCTGGCTGCGCCTCCCCGATTTCGTGTCTGGATTTCGAGCCATCCCTCCCCTTACGGACCCCTACTTCGAGGCGCGGGACACCCGCTGCATAGACCTGCGCCCTTCGGAGTCCGACATCCTGGCGCAGATGAAGCCAAAGGGGAGATACAACATCCGCCTCGCACAGAGACACGGCGTCTCCGTCGTGGAAGACACCTCTGAGCACGGCCTGGCCGACTTCCTGAGGCTGTATAAAAGAACGACCGCCCGCCACGGAATCGGTGCAAAGCCGCCCGGCTACTTTCGGACATTAATCTCCACGCTCGCGTCCCTCCGACAGGGGGCGCTGTTTTTCGCCGAGTACCGGGGAAGACGGCTCGCCACCGCCCTGGTGGTCTATTTTGGCCGGAGGGCCACCTATTTCTTTGGCGGGTCACTCACCCTGCATCGGCGCGTCATGGCCCCCTATCTCCTCCATTTCGAGATCATGCGCAAGGCCAAGGCCCTGGGCCACGAATGCTACGACCTCTGGGGGATCGCGCCGGAAAACGAACTTGACCATCCCTGGGCGAACATCAGCGCCTTCAAAAGCAAGTTCGGCGGCCAGGAGGTCCATCTCGTGCCCACGCTCGACTACGTCTACGACCCCGCGGCCTACGACAACTATCTGGGCTCTCTGCGGTAAACCTCTTTTTGTTAGAGCCTCTCAATCTGAAGCAGCGGCCCGGCCCGATGTAGGGCGCGATCACCGATCGCGCCGAAGTTGAGCGTCTCCGTCGGGCAGACCGTGATACAGACCCCGCACCCGATGCAGGAGCTGTTGACGTTGTCGAACGCCTCCCCCCTCAGCGCGAACCTCCGCACGTCGATCCCCACCTCGCAGTAGCGGGAGCAGAGGTTACAGGCGATGCACCGCTCCCTCCGCGACTCGATCCGGTAGCGCCCCACCTTCCGCCTTGTGAACCACCTGGACACGAGGTGCATGAACCCCGCCGTCGGGCACCAGTAGCGGCACCAGACCTTCCCCCCTAAAAACGGGTAGAGAGACACCGGGATGATCGCGATCATGAACGTGTCCATCGCCCAGCTGTACACGCCCATCAGGACGCCCCCGTAGTTCACCCCCTCCGCCTTCAGCCCGCCCTCCAGATGCACCCTGACATCGTAGCCCAGCCCGACCAGCAGCGTCATCGCCGCCGTGGCCCCGGTGATCCAGAACAGGTAGCGCTCCCGCCGGATGTTCTCCGGCCCCTTCGGCGAATAGTGCCGCCAGCGGTCCCCCAGCGTCTCGGCCAGCCCCCCGCATCCGCAGACCCACGAGCAGTACTGCTTGCCCGTGAAGATCGTCGCGATCGGGATCAGGACGAGGCTCAAGAAAAGCGTCCAGTAAAAATAAAAATGGTAGGGATCGAGCGTCGGCCCGTCAGGATAAGAGGCCCGGCTCCAGTCGTGGACGAAGTCCGGGACCGTGACCGGGCTGAGCGTCAGCGGCCAGGCGTAGACCAGCCCGTAGGCCTTCCAGTTGTGCAGGACGAACTCCGGCAGGAGACAGAAGAAGACCGCCTGAAAAAACATCAGCATCAGGTACTTGCGGGTCTGGATCCGGTCGAACGGGTTGACCCGCCGCCACCGGAGCAGCGCCTGCGTCCCGAAGGCGATCACCACGGCCGTGTAGAGCATGGGGTAGAGCCCGGCCAGGTTGCGCCCCCCGACCACCGGCGTGGACGCGGGCAGCGTCACCCAGTCCGGCGCCAGCTTCTTGATCAGGTAGAACGCCCCCACGGCCGCGAACGTCAGGGCCAGCGCGATGCAGCGCCTCCAGTCCCACGTGTTTTCGAGCCGGATGCCGCACTTCCGCATGAACTCGTGGGGCATCTCCGTCCGCTCGATCCTCGCCTTGATCCCCCCTTCCGGGGCCTCCACCTCGGCGATGTCCAGCCTCTTCATCGCCATCAGCTTTCCGGCGGCCACGACCACGCGCCCCGCCGTGACGGTCCCCCGATCCGTCCGGACCTCAAAGGCCCCCCCCACCTTCTGGACGCCCAGGACCCCCTCCCGCTCGCGGAGGTTCAGCCCGCGCGCCTTCAGGACCTCCCCCCACTCCGACAGCAGCGCCCCGGCGGTCGTCTCCCGGTAGGGCAAGTCCCCCCGCACCTCCCGGTCGCCCGTCACGGCGTAGTAGAGGATCAGGTCCTCCTCGAACGCCCGGATCGTGCTCAGAATCCCCCTCTTCTCCAGCACCAGGTACCGGAGCCCCAGCACCTGAAACTCCAGCGCCGCATTCAGCCCCGCCGGCCCCCCGCCCACGATCACGACCTCGTAGTCGCACCCCTCCGCCACCGGAGGCAGACCGGCGATGTGGCGCGCCACGTCATAGCCCGCGTTGAGCGCCGCCTTGATGTCCGGGCTGCCCGCCAGATTCCCCACGACGAACAGCCCCTCGATGTTGCTCTCGAAGTTTCGGCCCAGGACCGGGTACCGGTCCCCCATGTCGAAGATCGAGTCCTCGCCGACGAGCCAGTCGAACATAACGCCCTATACGTGAAACAACACGTGCACGACCTCCCCATCCTGCACCTCGTGCTCCCGCCCCTCCGCCCGCACCAGCCCCCGATGGTGCAGCTCGGCCATTGTCCTGTGCCGCATCAGGTCCTCAAAACTCACGACCTCCGCCCGGATGAACCCCCGCTCCATGTCCGAGTGGATCTTTCCGGCGGCCTCCGCGGCCTTCGTCCCCTTCACCACCTGCCACGCCCGCAGCTTCTGGTTCGCGACGGTGTAGAACGTGATCAGGTTCAGGAGCCGGAACCCGGCCACGATCAGCCGGTTCAACCCCGTCTCCTTCAGGCCCAGGTCGGCCAGGAAGGCCCTCCGCTCCTCCGGCGGGAGCTGCCCGATCTCCTCCTCGATCCGGGCGGAGACGGTCAGCACCCGGTCCGGCCCGTATCGCCCCCAGAGCGCCGTCAGATGGGGGGAATCCGTGGCGGCCTCCGCCTCGTTGACGTTCGCAAGGTAGAGGACGGGCTTGGCCGTCAGGAGATGGTTGCCCCGGATGGCCTCCCGCTCCTCCGGCGTCAGCCCCAGGGCCCGGACTGCCTTCTCCGACTTCAGCCCCTCCTGGGCCTTGAGCATCGCCTCGTGCTCCAGCACCACCTCGCGGGCCACCCGCCTGGCGTCGGAGCGGATCAGGTGCCCCAGCCGGGCCACGACCCGCTCGCACGTCTCCAGGTCCGCCAGCATCAGCTCCGTCTCCACGACCTCCGCGTCCCGCAGCGGGTCCACCCCCTCCTCCACGTGGGCCACCCGGTCGTCGTCGAAGCAGCGGAGCACGTGGACCACGGCGTCCACCTCCCGGATGTGCGCTAAGAACCGGTTTCCCAATCCCTCCCCCCGGCTCGCCCCCCGCACCAGCCCCGCGATGTCGATGAACTGGATGGCCGCGGGCGTGCACGACTCCGGCCTGAGCAGGTCGTTCAGCCGGCGCAGCCTCTCGTCCGGGACCTCCACCACCCCCACGTTCCGGTCCACCGTGCAGAACGGATACGGAGACGCCGGGGCCCCCGCCTGCGTCAGGGCGTTGAACAGGGTGGACTTCCCGACGTTGGGCAGACCGACGATGCCAATGCTGAGCGACAAAACCGCCACCCCCTTCCCAAAAGCGTTCACCACAGAGAACTCAGAGAACACAGAGAACTCAAAGAATGCAGAGAAAGACAAAGGGAAGATAACCTTCCCCACCGGCGAAGTCAACGAGGATTCCGCCAGGGTCATTCAGTTCTCCATCCGAAGGTCATTCTGAGCGACCGAAGGGAGCGAAGAATCTCGCTCCGAACAGCGAGAGACCCTTCGCTGCGCTCAGGGTGACCCCCAAAAAAGGGAAAACTGAATGACCCTGGGATTCCGCTTGACACCTCCCTGATCGTCCTGTACATTTTCCGTGAGGTTCCTATGCGAAAACACCTGATCCTCTCCGCGCTCTTCCTCGCCGCCATCGGTCCACCGGGCCGATCCACCCCACTGGTGAACCTCCTTTTCCCGCCTGCTGATGCGCAGGAGCACGCCCTCCATCCTCGCCAGGCGCAGGCCGACTCCCTCTTTCAGGCCGCGCTCCGGGAGGCCGCCGGCCGCCCGCTCCACGAGCGCATCGCGCAGTTCCGGAAGGTGCTCAAGCTGGACTACGGCCATGCCCCGGCGCACCATCAACTCGCCCGCTGCTACGTCGAGCAGGGGACCCCCTACTCCCGCCAGGCGGCCGAATCCGAGATCCTGGAGGCATTGAAGCTGGACCCGGAGAACGTCGCCTACAACCTGACCCACGCGGACATCCTCTGGCGCAGGGACCTGCGCGACCCTGCCCGCCGGGTCTACGAGCGCGTCCTGGAGCTCGACCCGCACAACGCCGACGCCGCCTTCGGGGTGGCCCGCTATCACATCTTCGACGCCTTCCGCTACTCGAACATGCTGGCCCTCGACGAGCAGTCCGGAGTCGTCCGCTCCCTCAGCAGCTTCGGCGAGAAGGACCGGGACCTGGCCGTCGAATACCTGAGCCGCGCCCTCGCCTCCAGCCCCGACCACAGGCCCAGCGTGGCCCGGCTCTGCCTCCTGCACTTCGAGGAGGGCAGGTACGACCTCATGCTGAAGATGACCCGGAGCTACCTGGAGCGCCACCCCGACGACGTGGAGGTCCTCCTCTACCACGCCCTCGACCTCCAGTCCCGGGGCAATTTCCCGGAGGCCGCGCGGACCTATCAGCAGGCGCTGAGCGCGATGCCCCCCCAGGACCGGGCTGCGATGGAGTCCCTCGAAGCCGTGGCGTCTCAGAAGGAGCGGCAGGAGTTTGCTCAGGCCCCTCCCCCTGTATCCGCGGCCTGGGCGGACACTCCTGACCTCGCGCACTTCTGGGGACAGCGCGACCCCCTCCTGATCACCCCCTTCAACGAGCGCCGGATGGAGCACTACGGCCGGGTGGCCTACGCCGGCCTCCGCTTCGGCATCCCGGAGGAGGGCGTGCCGGGGTGGAGGACCGATCAGGGCCGGCTCCACATCCGCTACGGCCAGCCCCTCGGAAGGACCCTCATCCGGCCCGAAATCGAGATCTCCCCGCGTAAAGCCCGCCCCTACCGGGAGACCTGGACCTACGAGGGGTTCACCGTCACCTTCCAGAACTGGGACGGCCTGGACCACTGGCGGTTCGAGGCCTACCGGGACTCGACGCGGCGCGAGTCCGTCTCTGACATGAACGCCCTCCTGGCCCATCACCCGGAGCGAGCGGTTGACCCCTACGAGGGCTGGCGGTATAACCTCCCCCACCAGGTGGCGGCCTTCAAGGGGGAGGGCGGAAAGACCCTGATCGAGGCCTCCTACGCCCTGCCCGTGGACAGGACCCGCTACCGGCGCGCCAGCGACCGCTACACCGTGGAGGCGACGCGCGGGGCCTTCCTGCTCGACAGCGCCCGCGTGGAGGTCTCCCGCAGCGTGGTCAGCGACCCCATCCGACGCCAGGTGAGCTCTGGACTCCGGGACTTCGTCTACACCGCAGAGGAGGCCCGCTGGACCGTTCCGCCTGGCCGCTACACCGCCGTCGTGGAGGTCCAGGACCACGAATCTGGCCGCATCGGGAACTTCCACCGGGAGGTGGACGCGAGCCGGTTTTCCGCGCCCGGCCTCTGCCTGAGCGACATCCTGCTGGCCCGCGAGGTCCGGGCCGTCGGCCCCGACGAGTCCTCGCGCGCCGCCTTTGCCGTCACCCCCAACCCCCTGCGGACCTGCAGGACGATAGAGGAGCTGGCCGTCTACTTCGAGGTCTACGGCCTGGCCCTCGACCCCAGCCGCCGCACGGCCTACGAGGTGGCCTACACCCTGAGCCGGCCCCAGCCCTCAGAGGTGGACCTCCGCCTCTTCCCGGACCTGGAGCCCCCCCCTGTGGCCAGTCAGAAATCCCCCCTGCGGACCGTCGTCTACCGGCCCGGGATCGACGCCTGGGACGGCTCATCGGACCCCTTCCGCGTCCAATCCGAGGGCGCTCACGTGGTCGAGTACCGCGTGGAGTACCAGGCCGACCCTCGCGAGGCCCAGAAGCTGACGCCCGAACTCAAGCGGCAGCTGGGGATTGCCGGGAAACCCTTCAGCGCCACCGTCACCCTCCGCTACGAAGGCGAACGGACGGACGAACCCCGGACCCTCCGGGTCGACCTGCGGCACATCCAGCCGGGGATTCAGAAACTCACCCTGACGGTAAAGGACCTCCAGACGGGCGCGCAGACCTCCGGATGGACCCTGGTGCGGATCGTGGAGTAGCGCAAAGATAGGGTTTTCCGCTCCATTGCGCGGAGATGAATCTCCGCGCTACGCAAAAGAAGCCCGGCTGCGCCGGGCTAAAAAGACGCTGAAGGGGCGGGTTTCAAACCCGCCCCTTCAGCGGACTTCTCAGAGGTAGCGCGGGAATTCATGATACTGTTGGGAAATGTCGTGTTAAGATGTCGGAGC
>CAYRZX010000096.1:0-20093 GCA_964428665.1 uncultured Gemmatimonas sp. | reverse complement strand
CTACATTCTTCTATTCGCGGAATAATATACCCTATTCTCTCTCAAAAGTCAATAGTAGACTCATTATTTTTTTTCAAACGGATGACCCTTCGAGCGTTTCTCATCGCTCTGATTTTAGGCAGCTCGGTCCTGGGGGTTCACGCCCAGCAGGACCGCGTGCCCCTGGGCGATCTTATCGCTGAGGCGACGCAGAAGAACCCGGAGATCCTCGCCTCCCAGAAACAGTATGAGGCCGCGCTCCAGAGGCCCGGCAGGGAGGGCAGCTTGCCCGACCCTGTGTTCTCCCCGGGATACTCCAGCAACGGGACCCCCCGGCCCTTTGCCGGGCTGGGGACCTGGCAGAGCAGTTACGCCGGCCTGACGCTTTCGCAAGAGGTCCCCTTCCCCGGCAAGCGGAGACTGCGCGGCGACATCGCCTCGAAGGAGGCCGAGGCGGACTTCTATCGGCATCAGTCGGTTAAGTTGAATGTGATCTCGCGCCTCAAGCAGGCCTATTGCCGACTGCGTTACGCTTATGCCGCCATCGAGGTCCTGACGCGCAACCGCGACTTGCTCCACAGGTTGCGGCGACGCGCCGAGGCGCCCTACTTCACCGGGGCGGCCGCGCAGCAGGCGCAGGTTTCCCTGCTGGAGACGCGCATTCTGAAAATGGAGCTGGAGAAGCGGTGCCGGGAGGCCGAGATCAACAGCCTGCTGAATCGCCCCCCCGACGCCCCGCTGGCGCGTCCGGTTGACGCGGAGGCGCCGAAGCTGTCGTGGACGCTCGAAGACCTCTTCGCCCGCGCCCGCCAGGATGCCCCCGCGTTGCGCCGCGAGCAAAAGATGATCGAAAGGGCTGAGTTCGCCGTGGGTCTGGCGCGGAGGGAGTATTACCCCGACTACACGGTCTCGGCCGGCTACTTCAACATGGGCCGGATGCCGGACATGTACCAGTTCAGAGTCGATCTCAAGCTCCCCGTCTACTGGGGACGCAAACAGGGGTCGGGCGCAGCCGAGCAGGTTTATGGCCTCGACCAGGAGCGCTACCAAAACGAGGCCCTCACCCAGGCCCTCCTTTTTCACATCAGGGAGGAGTACCTGAAGGCAGAGACCTCTTCTCAGGTTATGGGGATGCTTGAGGATGTCGTCATCCCGCAGGCCGAGACAGCGGCCGAATCCTACATAGCCGCCTACGGGTCGGGCGCCGCCGACTTCATCTCGGCGCAGATGAGCCTCATGACTCTGCTCGACTCCGAGCTCAGCTATCACGAGGAGCGGCTGAGTTTCCACATGGCCCTGATTCGTCTGGAGGAATTGACCGGCCTCACCTTTGTGAACTAAGGAGGATTTCCGTGCTATTGCGGCGTGGCGCAAGGCTGTCTGCGGCCCTGTTCTGTCTTGGGGGGGCGCTCCTCTTTGCGGCGCCCCTCCTCCAGGCCGCCGAAGAGGAGGAGGTCACCCTGGGGGTCATCCGGACGGAGACCCGCCCGGAGGCGGAGAGAGTCCTCCAATTGCTCAAAACAGGGGAACCCTTCGAGGGGGTTGCCAGAAGATACTCCAGGGCATCCAACGCCCAGGAGGGCGGTTACCTGGGCCAGGTGAGGCTGTCGGACCTGCGCCCTGAAATCAGGGACGCCGTGAAGGGCGTCGGCCCGAGGGGGGTGACCCGGATCGTCCAGGTCCCCTCGGGCTACGCGATCTTCAAGGTCCTTTCGAGGGCGGAGAGGGTCGAGGCAGAGGGTCGGGCGCGCGCCCGGAGGCTCAGGGTGGCTGCGCCGGGGGGGTTCGGTTTGTCTCCGAGGTCTCCGGGCTGGGAGAGGTGGAGGCCCTGTTCGCGCGTCTTTCCAAGCCGCCTGACTGGCATCAGGACCTGCGGGCCGTCTGCGAGAGCAGGCTTCAGGCGGTCCGCGTGGGGTTTGAGCAGGTCGAAGACTACCTGGCCGACATGAAGGCTCAGGACCCGAACCAGCGGGACTTCGCGGGCGCTCTAAACGGGCACACGGCCCTGGCCCAGCTCTGGTCCTACCAGGGGGATATGGGCAGGGCGATCGAGCACTTCGAGGTGGCGTATCAGATCGCCGCCTCGCACGGCGAGAAAGAGGTCCAGTTCGAGCTGGAGGAGAAACTGGGCATCGCTCGCCTGCACCAGGGGGGGCTCGAAAATCACGCGCACGACGCTCAGACCCAGAGCTGTCTGTTTCCCATAGACCCCGGGGCGCGGCGCAGGGTGGGGACGGGTTCGCAAAGGGCAATCGGACACTTTCTGAAGTTCCTGAAGCAGGACTCCTCAAACATCGAGGCGAAGTGGCTGCTCAACCTCGCCTGCATGACTCTGGGGAGGTACCCCGACGGCGTCCCCAAAGAGCACCTCATTCCACCCTCTGTGTTCGCGTCAAAGGAGGACATCGGGCGGTTTGTGGACGTGGCGCCGTCCCTGGGACTCCAGACGTTCGACATGGCCGGGGGCGCGATCGTGGACGACTTTGACAACGATGGGTTCCTGGACGTCGTCACCTCCAGCTGGGACCCCTGCGCGCCCATGCACTATTTCCACAACGACGGGCGTGGGCGTTTCACGGACCGGGCCTCGCGGGCGGGCCTGTCGGGCCAGATAGGGGGACTCAACCTCCTCCAGACCGACTATAACAACGACGGCTGGCTGGACATCTACGTGATGAGGGGGGGGTGGTCGCTCCCCGCGCGGAATTCGCTGCTGAGAAACAACGGGGACGGGACCTTTGCCGACGTGACGCGCGAGGCCGGGCTGGCCGTCCCGGCGACGGCAACTCAGACCGCCGCCTGGGCGGACTTTGACAACGACGGCCACCTCGACCTGTTCGTGGGGAATGAGCTGGCCCCCAGCCAGCTCTTTCGGAACCGGGGGGACGGCGCCTTCATCGACGTGGGCCGCGCCGCCGGCATAGATCGCGTCCGGTTCACCAAGGGCGTGGTCGCGGGCGATTACAACAACGACGGGTACCCGGACTTTTACGTCTCGAACAGCGGCGGGGAAAACTTTCTCTACCGCAACAACCGGGACGGGACCTTCACCGAGGTCGCCCGCCAGCTGGGCGTGGAGAGGCCCATCCACAGCTTTCCGGTCTGGTTCTTTGACTACAACAACGACGACTGGCCGGACCTCTTTGCGCCGAGCTACATCATATCCGTCGAGGAGGTGGCGCGCAGCTACCTGAACCTGCCGGGGCAGGCGGAGGGCATGAAACTTTACAAGAACACGGGGGGGACCTTCGAGGATGTGACCGAAGAGGTCGGGCTGGACCGGGTCTTCATGCCGATGGGGGCCAACTTCGGCGACGTGGACAACGACGGTTTCCTGGATTTTTACCTGGGGACCGGCAACCCCTCCTATGCGTCCCTGGTCCCGAATGTTCTGTTCAGGAACAGGGGGGGAGAGCGGTTCGTGGACATCACCGCCTCCTCCGGCACGGGCTGTCTCCACAAGGGGCACGGGATCGCCTTTGCCGACATCGACAGAGATGGGGATGAGGACATCTTCATCGAGGTCGGGGGGGCCGTGCCGGGGGACAGACACAGGAGCTTTCTCTTCAGAAATCCCGGACAGGGGAACAACTGGATCACCGTCCGGCTCGTCGGCGTGAAGACCAATCGGGCCGCCCTCGGGGCGCGCATCAAACTCACTCTGGAGACGGAGGGGGGCGGGCGCCGGCTCGTCTGCCGCACGGTGGGCAGTGGGGGGTCTTTCGGGGCCTCGCCTTTGCGACAGCACATCGGGCTGGGGGGGGCCGGGCGAATCGAGGCGCTGGAGGTCTGGTGGCCCACGAGCGGGGCCCGGCAGGTCTTTTACAACGTAAGCCCGAATCAGGTCATCGAGATCAGAGAGTTCGAAAAAAAATTCGTGAAACTGTAGACCTTCGAAAAGACGAGAGGATTTCAATGGAAGCGAAAATTCTGGATGGAAACAAGGTGGCCGAGGCGATGCGGGCGGAGATGAAGGCGGAGATCGCCCGGCTCAAGAGGGACCACGACGTCGCGCCGGGGCTGGCGGTGGTCCTGGTGGGGGACAATCCGGCGTCTCTCTCCTACGTGAAGGGGAAGCGGAAGGCGTGCGACGAGGTGGGCATCCACTCGGTGGAGCACAGGTTCGACGCGGGCCTGCCGGAGGGGGACCTGCTCGGGCTGATCGACCGGCTGAACGCGGACCCGAAGGTACACGGCATCCTGGTGCAGCTCCCGCTGCCGGGCCATATCGACGAGCAGAAGGTCCTGCTGGCCGTCCACCCGGACAAGGACGTGGATGGGTTCCACCCGGTCAACGTGGGGAAAATGGTCATCGGCGAGGAGTGCTACCTCCCCTGCACGCCGCACGGCATCCAGCAGATCCTGCTGCGCAGCGGGGTCCAGATCGAGGGGAGGCACGTGGTGGTCGTGGGGCGGAGCAACATCGTGGGCAAGCCCATCGCCAACATCCTCCTCCAGAAGAAGAAGGGGGCCAACGCCACGGTGACGGTCTGCCACACGGGGACGAAGGACATGGCCTATTTCACGAAACAGGCGGACATTTTGATCGTGGCCGCCGGGAGGCCCAGCACGGTGACGGCGGGGATGGTGCGGGAGGGGGCCGTGGTCGTGGACGTGGGGGTGAACCGGGTCCCGGACGCGTCGAAGAAGAGCGGGTTCCGGCTGGTGGGGGACGTGGACTTCGAGGGTGTCAGCAAGAAGGCCAGCGCCATCACGCCCGTGCCGGGGGGCGTGGGGCCGATGACGATCACCATGCTGCTCCACAACACGATCCAGTCGGCCAAGCGGCATCATGGCCTGTTGCTGTGACCGGGGCCAGTGGCGGGGAACGCGACGGCCAGGAGCGTTTGGCGGGGTGGACCTCATGGGTGTGACAGGGGGAGGAGGAGAACAGGCATGGCAAAACCCCAGATGACAGGTCGGGAGCGCATCCTGGCGGCGATCCGGCACGAGGAGCCGGACCGGGTCCCCATCTCGCCGCGCGTGGGGGCGTGGCTCACGGCGGAGTACGGGGACGCCAGCCTGAGTATGCAGATGGAGAAGCTCCCCGACGTGGATGTGATGCACATCGTCGGGGACGGGACGCCGAACTATCTCGACTCGTACCCGGATGAGTACGATCTCCCCGAGGTCCAGGTGGATCAGCGGAAGCATCAGGAGGGGGATGTCCGGGTCGTGGAGCGGACGTTTCACACCCCAGCCGGGGACCTGTCCGACCGGACGGTCATTCCCCCCGCCGGGGGGGTCTACGGGGTGTCTCCGAACCCCTTCAAGACCGAGCACCTGGTCAAAGGCCCCGAAGACCTGGAGGCGCTGAGCTACGTCCTCCACGAGGTCAACACCGACTTCGACTTTTTGCAGGACTGCCGGGAGCAGGTGGGGGACCGGGGGGTGGTGATGGTCTGCATCCGGGGCGCGCTGGACCACAACGCGGGGTTCGCGCGGGGGGTGTAGGATTTGATGACGGACTACTACGACGACCGGGCGTTCTTCGACGACCTGCTCTGGATGTTCCACCGGCGGTCGCTGGCGCAGGCCAGGGCCGCGCTGGAGGGGGGGGCGGAGTTCATCTTCGGGAGCTGGTATTTCCACTCGCTGTCGGTGGGCTGGTCGCCGGGGATCTTCGAGCGGGTGTTCGTGCCTCAGATCCGGGAACACGTGGCGCTGGTGCACGACTACGGGGCGTATTACGACTACTACGACGACGGGAAGCTGAAGGGGTCGATGGAGATGATCGTCCGGGCTGGCGTGGACGTGCTGGAGACGTGCACGCCGCCGCCGGTGGGGGACTTTGACCTGGCCGAGGCCAAGCGGAGGATCGGGGACCGGACGACGCTCAAGGGCTACGTGGACCTGCTCTACGTGGTCAAGCACGGGACGCCGGCGCTGGTGGAGAGGACGGTGCGGGAGGCGATGGAGGTCGCCGGGCCGGGCGGGGGGTTCATCATCGGCAGTTCGGACAGCTTCCGGGAGGGGACGCCGAGGGAGAATATCGCGGCCTACTTTGAGGCGTGCAAGAGATACGGGGTGTACAGGTGAGGCTATGCGTGTGATCGACTATGAGCGGCACAACGCCGAGGTGAAGGCGGTGTGGGAGGCCTACCGGAAGGGGACGCCGGCGCGGGTCCCGATGGTCCTGGGCATCAACGCCCGGTACACGACGTTCGGGCACGAGGCGAACCCGCGCGGGGTGACGTTTGATCGCTATTTCAACGACCCGGAGGTCATGCTCACGCGGCAACTGGAGCACCAGAGCTGGGTCCGGCGGCACGTGCCGCAGGACGCGGAGATGGGGCCGCCGGAAAAGGGGTGGAGCCTCCACGTGGACTTCCAGAACACGTACGAGGCCGGGTGGTTCGGGTGCGAGGTGCGCTACTTCGACGGGGAGGTCCCGGACACGGTCCCGCTGCTGCAGGACGACCGGAGGAAGGGGGCGCTCTTCGACCGGGGGCTGCCGGACCCGTTTTCAGGCGGGCGGATGCGGAAGAACTGGGAGTTCTACGACTTCTTCAGGCAGAGGCAGGCGGAGGGGTTCACGTGGGAGGGGAGGCCGATCCTGAACGTGACGCCGACGGGCTTAGGCACGGACGGGCCGCTGACAGTGGCGTGCAATGTGAGGGGGGCGAGCGAGTTCTACGCGGACATGGCCGGGGACCCGGCGTACGCGCGGGAGTTCCTGGGCTTTATCACGGACGGGATCATCGCCCGGATCAGGGCCTACCGGGAGCGGCTGGGCCTGCCGCTGAGGACGCCGGGCTACGGGTTCGCAGACGACGCCATCCAGTCGATCTCCACGGGGATGTACCGGGACCTGGTGATGCCGTTTCATAAAAGGCTGATCGAGGCGTTCTCCGAGGGGGCGCCGAACGCGATCCATCTCTGCGGGGACGCCACGCGCCACTTCCGGCTGCTGCGGGACGAGCTGAACATCCGGTCGTTCGACACGGGTTTCCCGGTGGACTTCGGGTGGGTGCGGGGGCAGGTGGGGCCGGGGGTGGAGATCAAGGGGGGGCCTTCGATCGTGTTTTTGCAGACCGCGTCGCCGGAGCAGGTGCGCGAAGAGGTGAGGCGCATCCTGGGGTCCGGGATCACAGAGGGAGGGCGGTTCACGCTGCGGGAGGGGAACAACCTGCCGCCGGGCGTGCCCATAGAGAATCTCTGGGCGATGTACGAGACGGCGAGGGAGTGCGGGAGGTATTGAGAGAGGTCCAGTTTCATCAGGTCTCACGCCACGTGTACGCGCGGGTGAGCGGGCGAGTGGGTGGGTCTAATACCGGCTTCGTCCTCTGCGAGGAGGGGGTCGTCGTGGTGGACACGGCCCCCACTCCGGCGGAGAGCCGGAGGGACATCGAGGCCCTCCGGAGGGTCACGGGGAGGCCGTTTGTGGCGCTGATCCTGACCCATCACCACTCGGACCACACCTTCGGGGCACAGGGCTTTGGCTGCGAGGTGATCGCCAGCGCGGAGACGGGCCGGGAGATGCGGCTCCTGGGGCAGGGCTACGTGGAGGAGGCGCGGCGGCATCACGCACATCTGGGGGGGGACCTCGAGGGCGTGACGCTGGTCTGCCCCACGCGCACGTTTGAGGGGCGGATGCGGCTGGAGGCGGTCCCGGCCGTGGAGGTCCTCCGGATGGGGGGGCACACGGCGGGCCTCAGCGTGGTTTACGTCCCGCGAGAGCGCGTCCTGTTCGCGTCGGACCTGGTGTTCAACGGCGTCCACCCCTACACGAAGGGGGCGGACCTGGCGCGATGGGTCGCGGCCCTCGACGAGGTTCTGGGGATGGACGTGGAGGTGATCGTCCCCGGACACGGGGCGGTCTGCGGAAGGACGGAGGTGGAGGAGCAGAGGCGATACCTTCAGCAGTTCCGGGAGCGGCTGGGCGACCTCAAGTGGCGGGGCTATGGGCCGGAGGAGGTGGCCGCGCATCCGGGCCTGCTGGGGCTGCCGGAGTTGCACCGCCCGAGGCGTCTGATCGGGAGCGTGCGGGCGCACTGGGAGGCTGTGTAAGCGACGGAGGTTATCGTGTTTCTCAAGGTCATCGCGTGCGAGGTGGCGTTCCGGGAGGTCTGCGCGTGCGCCGCGCGGTCGGTCAACCTGCTGGACCTGGAGTTTTTGACTCAGGGCTACCACGACAACCCGGACATCGGGATCGGGCGCATCCAGGAGCGGATCGACGGGGTGGCGCCGGGGCGGTTCGACGGCATCCTGGTGGGCTACGGGCTGTGCAACAACATGCTCGTGGGCCTGAAGGCCCGGCACACGCCGCTGATCGTCCCGCGCGCGCACGACTGCATCACGTTCTTTCTGGGGTCGAAGGAGCGCTATCAGAAGGTCTTTCTGGAGCATCCGGGGACCTACTACTACACGGCGGGGTGGCTGGAGCACCGGGGGCGGGGCGGGGAGCGGGTGGAGCGGAAACAGGGGGCCGGGCTGGGCAAGCAGCGGTCCTTTGAGGAGATGGTGGCGAAGTATGGGGAGGACAACGCCCGGTATCTGATGGAGACGATGAACGCCTGGACGCAGCACTACACGCGGGGGGTCTTCATCGACTTCGAGTTCACGGCCCACCTGCCGGTCAAGGAGCGGGCCAGGGAGATCTGCCGGGAGCGGGGGTGGGTCTACGAGGAGCTGCGGGGGGACCTGACGCTGCTCCAGGACTGGCTGGACGGGCGCTGGTCGGACCGGGACTTTCTGGTGGTGAGGCCCGGAGAGGGGGTCGTGGCGACCTGGGATGAGCAGATCATTCAGATCGAGCCGATTCGCAAAGGAGGATTACCTTGACCTCACGGGAGCGCATTGAGACGATCTTTGCAGGGGGCATCCCGGACCGGGTGGGGATGCACGACAGCGCCTGGGGGAGCACGCTGGAGCGGTGGCATCGGGAGGGGCTGCCGGAGGGGGTGGGGCCGCTGGACTACCTGGGGGTCAACGACATCGTCATGATCGGCGCGGACGACACCCTCCGGTTCCCGGTCCGGGTCCTGGAGGAGACGGAGGAGCACCGGGTCTACGTGGACGCCAACGGGGTGACCCGGAAGGACCTGAAGACGGGCGGGGGGTGGACGCCCCACTGGCTGGACTACACGATCCGGGACCGGCGGACGTGGGAGGCGCACAGACATCGGCTGGCCTACGACGACGCCCGGCTTCCTGAGCATGCCCTGGAGACTTATCGGCGCGCCCGGCGGGAGGGGGAGTTCGTGATGTATTACGGGCACGCCTGCTTCCACCCGATCTGGCACTGGATCGGCCAGGTCAACGAGTTCCTCTGGATGGTCGAGCAGCCGGACCTGGTCCGGGAGATGTTCGGGGCGTTCGCGCAGCTCGTGATCGACAACTACGAGGGGCTCAAGGCGAAGGGGGTCGCGTTCGACGGGGTCTTCATGGCGGACGACATGGGGTATCGCAACGGGACGCTCTTCTCGGAGCGGATGTACCGGGAGCTGGTGTTCTCGTCTCACAGGCGGATCTGCGACCACGCGGCGGCGGATGGGCTGGCGGTCACGCTCCACTCGGACGGGGACATCCGGGCGTTCATCCCGATGTTCATCGAGGCGGGGTTTCGGGGGCTGCACCCCTTAGAGGCGAAGGCGGGCATCGACGTGAGGGACCTGAAGCGGCGCTACGGGGGCCGGCTGGTCCTGCACGGGAACATCGACGTGCGCGCCCTGGCGGGGACGAAGGCGGAGATTGAGGCGGAGGTCCGGGACAAGGTCACGGCTGCGAAGCAGGGGGGCGGATACATCTATCACTCGGACCACTCCGTGCCCCACGACGTGCCGTGGGAGAACTATGTCTTCGCGATTGAGATGGTGAAGAAGTACGGGTCGTACGAGTAGGCATCCGCGGGGGGAGGCGCGCCGTGCGGAAGCGCATCCTGGTCGCTCTGACTGCCGCAGCCGTGATCGCCGGGCTGGCTGCGGGTCTCTCTGTTCGCGCTGCCATCCAGGGGGTGCCTCGCCTGTTTGAGCGGAACGCCGAACTGAAGGCCCAGGGCTACTACATGGGCGAGTTCGAGTTCAAGATGCTGGGTGTGCTCTATTACCTCAACGAAGGCAGGTACGTAAAGGCTTACACGACCCTGCGGCGCATCCGCAGGGAGATGGAGACCACGCAGGGGCTCGCCAGGATGCCCGAAGGGGCGTCTCCTGAAAAGCTGATGGCCTTCCTGCTCGAACGGCAGGACCCCACCACGGGCGCATTCATGGACCCCGGCTATCCGTTCTTCACCTACATCGCTCCTACCCTCAACGTGGTGGATGCCCTGGAGGGCCTGGCCCGGCAGACAGGCCAGCCGCTGAGACTCAGGCATCCTCTCCGTTTTCTGGATGAGATTCGAACGCCTGAGCAGCTTCGGGCCTATCTGGGGCCTCTGCTCTACATCCAGGAGACCTGGGCCGGGATGGGCGGTCCGGGACCGTACGGGCCGGGCATCTCCGAGCTGGCAACCCCCGATGAGCTGGAGCGCAACGGTCTCTACGGGTTTTCCGACGAGTGGAAGGATGCGCTCCGGCAGTGGTTCTACGAGACTCAGGACCCGGCAACGGGCTACTGGGGCGTCCGCATCGGCAGCGCTGACCAATGGCGGCAGAACCCGGATCCCAACTCCACCTATCACATCCTCAAGCTCGTCCTGGACGAATGGGGGGAGAACCGGAGCGCAAGGTATCCGCTCCGCTATGCCGGGACCCTGGCCCGGAGCCTCCTGAAGTCGCTGGACGCCCCGATCCCCGACGACCCGGTGGAGCAGCACGAGTGGGGCCTGTGCCAGTCTCAGGGGGCCACGATGATCACCCGGTACCTGTGGCCCCATCTGTCTGAGCCCGAACAGGAACAGGTTCGGAGGGCCATGCGGACCTGGCTGACCTCGCGCTACCGTCTCTTCCGCCCGGCAGACGGCGGATTTACCTACTATACCTCCGCTCATCAGAGCGACATAGACGGCACCGCCAACGCCCTGGGGCTGCTGCGGGCCACCGGGTCTCTGTCAGGCACCCGGGAGCGGGATCGGCTCTGGGGAGAGGCCATCGCCGCCATCCCTGAGCCGATCCGCACGGAGGTCCGCCGGTGGGAGGACGCAGCCCTGCCTGTTTCCGCAGAGGCCAACTCGGTGCGAATATACAGGAACGCGCCCCCTGCCGGTGACACTTATGATGACGCTGACCTGGTGCAGATCATCTACCCGAAGGATTCCCCGGTTTTAGATGTGATGGACCTGCGCCAGCGCGTAGCCGGGTTCATCGCCGCGGAAGGGCAGGGGTTCGGCAACTGGACGTCAAAGGAGGGCCTGCGGGACAGGCCGCTCGACCTTCGCCGGGAGGTCAGGACCGTCCCGGTCTCGCACGATGGTCTGGACCTGGCGCGAATCGCCAGGGACCACCCCGACGCCAGGCGGTTCTACGCGATTGGCTATGACCTTTTCCAGGCGCCCGTCTTCAGGACGGAGTTCGTCAAGGTCGACGGTCTGTGATTTCCTTCTTCATAAGGAGGCGCACCATGGCGGCGAAGACGATCCGGGAGCCGGCGCGGGAGGTCCCGGTGATAGCCGAGGCGGATGTGCTCGTGGTGGGCGGGGGGACGGCGGGGCTGCCGGCGGCGGTGGCCGCGGCGCGGGCCGGGGCGGATGTGCTGTTAGTGGAGCGGTACGGGTACGTGGGCGGGGCGTCCGCCGGGGGGCTGGTGATCACGCTGCCCGAGGACCGGCAGGGGGCCTACACGCGGGAGTTCGAGGAGCGGCTGATCGCGTGCGGGGGCGGGCGGCGGATGCCGGAGCACCGGGACTGGCTGGTCTGGTGCCCGGAGATGCTGAAGTGGATGGGTCTGAGGATGCTGGAGGAGGCCGGGGTGCGGATGCTGTTCCACGCAATGGCCGTGAGGGCGGTCGTGGAGGACGGGGCGGTCCGGGGCATCGTGGTGGAGAGCAAGGCCGGGCGCGGGGCCGTGCTGGGGAGGGTCGTGGTGGACTGCACGGGGGACGCGGACATCGCGGCGCTCGCGGGGGCGCGGTTCGCCAAGGGGGACGAGGACGGGCGGATGCTGGACGTGACGATGATGTTCCTGATGCTCGGCGTGGACGAGGCCCGCTATCTGTCGGAGAAGTCGAGGACGGACCCGCCCCGGCGCATGGGGGGGGTCTTCACGCGGCTGCGGCCGGGGGAGTTGAACGTGTGGGGCGGGGCGATGCCGGGGATCGACGGGACGGACCCGTGGGACCTGACGCGGTGCGAGAACGAGCTCCGGAGGCAGGTGGTGGAGTGGGTGGAGTGGGCGAGGGCGAACCGGCCGGGGTGCGAGTCGGCGCACCTGGCCCTGACGTCGCCGCAGCTCGGGGTGCGGGAGACGAGGCGGATCGTGGGGGACCACGTCATGACGAAGGAGGAGTGGAAGGCCGAGGTGGCGTTCCCGGACCACGTCGGCTACGCTTACGAGGGGAAGTCGGTGCCCTACCGGAGCCTGATCCCGCAGGGCGTGGAGAATCTGCTGGTGGCCGGGCGGTGCATCTCGACGGACCACGAGACGCAGGGGCCGATGCGGATCATCCCGCCGTGCATGGTGACGGGGCACGCGGCCGGGGAGGCCGCGGCGCAGGCCGTGAACGACGGTGCCACGCCGAGGGGGCTGGACGTGGGGAGGCTCCAGGCCAGGCTGAGGGGCCTGGGGGTGTCGTTTCCGCAGTCGATGGAGGAGGTCAGGAGATGAAGTCCCTCAACCGATCACCTGTCCCCAGATGGCTCGGCGAGGCCGGCCTGATGATGGTGAGCAATCAGGAGCCTCTCATCTTCCGCCGCCGGAGGGGGGGCGTCTCCGTGGACGCGGAGGCGCGCTACGAGCACGAGCACACGGAGGAGTTCGTGTTGCGCGCCAAGGAGGCAGGGGCGACGATCTACATCACCCACTGTCACAAGGGGTTCGGGACGGAGGCGGAGCGGGAGGAGATGGAGAAGGCGCGCGAGCTGGCGAGGCTGTGTCACAGGCACGGGCTGCGCGTGGGGACCTACATCCGCCCCGACACGCTCGTGTACGAGACGTTCCTGGCTCAGGAGCCGCGCGCGGCCAACTGGTGGCAGGTCACCGCCGAGGGCCGGCGCCACACGTACGGCGCGGGGCAGTACTTCCGGTATCTCCCCTGTCTCAACAATGAGGAGTACATGGAATACCTGGAGGGCGTCGTGCGCTACGCGGTGGTGGAGATCGGCGCGGACCTGATCCACTTCGACGACCTCAACCTCGTGCAGGAGCCGGACAGCTGCCACTGCGATGCCTGCCGGGTCAAGTTCCGGGACTACCTCCGGGCGAAGTACCCCGACGAGCGGGCGCGGAAGGAGCGGTTCGGGCACGGCGTCCTGGACCACATCGAGCCCCCTCACTTCCTCAACTTCCGAAGCGGGGCGGGCCAGCTCTACCGGCACTTCCCCACGATCGACGATCCCCTGATGCAGGAGTGGATCGCGTTCCGATGCCGCTACGTGAGCGAGGCCTACGGGCGGCTGGCGAGGCTGATCCGCTCTCTCAACCCGGAGACGGCGGTGGAGTACAACGCCACCTACTCGGGCATTACGGGGATGAACACGGCGTTCTCGCACGGGCTGTGGCACCCCCAGAGCGCGATCCACGGGAATGTCTTCTGGACGGAGGAGGGGAACGAGGCGGGGGTGACGCCGGAGGGGGTCCTGGTCTCCAAGATCCGCACCTTCAAGGTGGCCCGCGCGCTGTCCAATGTCGTGTTCAGCTATACGCGCAGCGCGGATGTCCTCACGGAGTTGCGGCTGCGGGCGGAGTGTTTCGCGTACAATCCGGGGGTCAACGGGGGCGCTCCGTCCCAGGACGCGGCCCCCGAGGTCAGGCGGTACACGGACTTCTACCGGGAGCACTGGGAGGCGTTTCGGGACACGGAGACGGTGGCGGACGCGGCGGTGCTGCGGTCCTATGCCTCGCTGGCGCACAACAACTACACGACGCACCGGGCCGTGGTCCTGGCGGAGCAGACGCTCATCCAGGCGAAGATCGGGTTTGAGGTCGTGTTCGACGAACATCTCGCAGGGCTGTCCTCCTCTGACAGGAGGGTCTGGGTCCTGGCGAACGTGGAGTCGATGAGCGACGAGCAGGCGGAGTCGGTCACCCGCTTTGTGAAGGAGGGGGGGAGGGTCGTTGCAACGGAGGAGACGTCGCTTTACGACCCGTGGAGACGCCGGAGGGGACGGTTCGCGCTGGCGGACCTGTTCGGCATCGCCACGCCGGGGGAGACCGTCAGGCCGATTATGCGGGCGCACGGAGAGGGGAGGGTCGTCTACATCCCGAGGCTGATCCCGAGGGCGGACTCGCCGGACCGCGCCTGGTTCAACAGCCCCTACTGGCATCTCCCGGAGAACTGGGAGGCCCTGGTCATGGCGGCGCACTGGGTTACGGAGGGCGACCTGATCCTGAACGTGCACGCCCCGCTCACAGTGACGGCGGAGCTGGTGCGCCAGCCGGCCACAGGCCGGATGATGCTCCACCTGGTCAACTACGAGAACAGCCGGCTCGTGCCCAACGTCAAGGTCTCGATCAGGCCCCCGGAGGGGAAGAGGGCGAAGGGGGTGGCGGTTCTCTCGCCGGACAGCGATGTCTCCGGCGACCTCTCCTTTGTGGAAGAGGGGGGGCGCGTCAATTTCACCCTGCCGTGGCTCAGGACCTACGCGATGGCGGTGGTCTCTCTGGCGGCAGCCTGATCGATGAGCCATGTAGCCCCATGCATGGTTTTATGCTTGAAAGCTTGAGGAGGTGATTCCGATGAACATCCTGCGGTTGATCTGGATGGGCGCCTTCATTCTGGGGATGTGCTGCGGCGTCCGGGTGGCTGCTCAGGAGGGGGGCGTTCCGGCGGGCCGGGGGGGGATGCCCGCCCCTGTCCTGGTCGCCTTTGACGGCGCCGTCTTCCGGCGCGACACCACCCTCATGCTGGACTGGGACGAGGCGCCGGGGGCGGTGAGCTACACGCTGGAGTACGCCGACAACCCGGCGTTTGCGCGTTCGACAACTGTCACGGGGGTCACCGCCAGCGAGTATCTCCTCACCGGGAGCGCCAACCCCGCGATCGACGGGTCCCTGAGTCCGGCGCCCCTGGCCGGCGGCTCCTACTACTGGCGGGTCAAGGCCGTCGGGGAGGGCGTCGAGAGCGCGTTCTCGACAGTTGACAGCTTTGTGCTCGCGTCGCCGTTCCCCACGTGGACGCTCGTCCTGGTGGGCGCAGGGCTGGCCGGGTATGGGGTCTGGCAGATCTGGGTCTAAGCCGCCCCGGCCCCCTAAAGACGTGTGTGACGCGCCAAAGAGAGGAGGTTTACGATGGATTCTCCGGCTCGAAGGAACGCCTGGACCGTCGACCCGACCACCGACCTGATCTGCATCACGCTGGGCTGGATGGTCTTCTTTTGGGTTCCTTACTTCTTTGCGGAATATGCCGAGACCCTTCGCTTCATCGCCGTCTCCACTTTCGTGGGCCACCGCTACATCACCTTCCCGCTGGTCTACCTCGACCGGGCCGAGTTCAACCGGCGGCCAGGGGTGTACATCCTGACGCCGATCCTGGCCTTTGCCTTTGTGGGGCTGTGCTACTACTTCCAGGTGGACGAGCCCGAGATGTTCACCCTGTGGTACCTGTTTACGTTCTTTCACATCGTGAGGCAGAAATACGGCATCCTGCGCATCTACTCGGGGAGGGCCGGGTGGGGGCACAAACGCCTGGACGCCTGGGCCATTTACGCCTGGGGACTGGCGGGGTTCTTCTACATGTTCTGTTACCAGGCGGATGAGGGGAGGGTGATGCACTACCTGCGGACGCTGTTGGGCGTGGCTCCCCCCACCCTGCTGGTGGACGGGCTGTATGCGGCGGCGGCGCTTCTGACAGGGGCCTGGCTGGTCTACGAACTGCGGAGTCCGGGGCGCATCAGCCTGCCCAAGCTCCTGTTCTTCGGGTCCGTGGCCTTCATGCTTGGGGCCTGCCCGATCCTCTCCGCGGACGCCACGGCCATCGCCTCCGCCTTCAGCCACGCGGCCGAGTATTTCGCCCTGGTGGGGGTGATGGTGAAGAACAAGGCCCGGACCCGGCCCCTCGATGTCCCCCTCCTCAGCAGGGTGGCCCCTCACGTGGTCCTCCACATCTTCCTGTTTATCCTCTATATCAACCTCCTGTTCCTCGGGATCAAGGCGCTGTCGGTGATGGCCTTTCAGGTTCTCGCCTACGGGGCCTCGTTTATGCACTACATCTACGACGGCATGATCTGGCGCGTCCGCCGTCCCAGGGTAGCGCAGGAGGTCGGGGTTGCGGCATAGGGGGGCCGCTCATGATGACGGATTCGACGCAACGAAAGGAGGTCGCCCATGTCCAACCCTATCTGGAACGTGCGTGAGTTTGGCGCGAAAGGTGACCGGCAGGCAAATGACCGGGAGGCCATCCAGAAGGCCATCGACGCCTGTGGCCGCGTCGGCGGCGCCGTGCTCGTCCCCGCCGGGGACTACCTGACCGGCGCCCTCCACCTCAGGGACTGCGTAACCCTTCAATTGGAGGCCGGCGCGACGCTCTGGGGAAGCACGGACCGCGCGGATTACGACGTCCCCCACCTCATCTACGCCAAAGACGCCCGGAACGTCTCCATCGTCGGTCCCGGGGCCGTCGACGGGCAGGGCGAGGCGTTCTGGGTGCGGGAGGGGGATCGGTGGCGGCCGGCGGCGTGGCGGCCGGGCCGCCTGCTCCACTTCGAGGGGTGCCGGAACGTCCTGCTGCGCGACTTTACGGTCACGAACGCGCCCGCCTGGACGATCCACCCCTTCCGGTGCGATGGGGTCAAGATCTGCGGGGTCACGATCCTCAACGACATCTATGGGCCGAACACGGACGGGATCGATCCCAACTGCTCGACGAACGTCCACATCTCTGACTGTCACATCGTCGCCGGGGACGATTGCATCGTGGTGAAGGCGACCGAGCCGTATCCGTGCGAGAATATCACGGTGACCAACTGCACGCTGGAGACGACCTGCGCGGCGCTGAAGCTGGGCACGGAGAGCCACGGGGACATCCGCCACCTCACGTTCAGCAACATCACCATCCGGAACACGCGCACGGGCATCGCCTTCTACATGAAAGACGGGGGCACGATGGAGGCGGTCACGTTCTCCAACATCACGATGGAGACGAAGCCCGGCCGCCCCGGCTCTACAGAGTGGCCGATCTTCATGGACCTGGAGCGCCGGGGGGAGGGGTCGAAGACGGGCGTCATCCGGGACGTGAGCCTGAACCACATGATCATCCTTACGAAAGGCCGCTGCGTGATGCAGGGCATGCGCACGCGGCCCATCGAGCGCCTCACGCTGGACAACGTCACCCTGAAGATTGCGGGTTTCGAGGACCTGGACAGGGTCACCAAGCCGCGCGGGGGGCGCACCCATTGGGACGACCCGGAAGGGGGGGCGCACGCGGCGGCGCTGGCGCACCTCGTGTTTGCAAACGTGAAAGGGCTGCGGCTCCGGGACGTGGAGGTCGTCCTCGAGACCGGGGAAGGCCCGCAGGAGCGGTCGGCGCTGTTCGGAGATGCGCTGGAGGAGGTGGAGATTCGGGGGTTCCGGGGGCGTCAGGGCGCGCCGGGGGGGGCGTCCCCGACGCTGCACCTGCGCAACTGCCGGACGGTGCAGATATACGGCTGCCGGGCGGCCGAAGGGACAGGCGCCTTCCTTCGCCTGGAGGGACCGGAAACCGCGGGTGTCACCCTGATCGGCAACGACCTCTCGTCAGCCGGACGGTCTGTCGCTCTGGGGGAGGGCGTCGGAGAAGGCGCACTCTACCAGTCGGCCAATCGAATGCCCTGATGGGGAACTCATGCCCCATCAGGGATCGGGGTCTGCAACTGTTGATGTAAGCCTGTGGAGGGAAGGATCGACATGGCAAAACGGAGACGGGAAGGCCGGCCGGGCTGGCTGAAGCAGGGCATCTACAACGCCAGCATCGGGAGCCACGAACCGCTGATCTTCCGACGGCGCCGTGGGGGACTGTCCGCGGACGAGGCAGAGCGCTGGTTTCAGCAGGAGCACGCAGAGGAGCAGGTCCGGCGGGCCGCGGAGTTGGGTGTGGAGATGATCCACACCCACTTCTACAAGGGGTTCGGGCTGGAGGCGGAGCGGAGGGACATAGAGATGGCCGCGGCGCTGTCCAGGCTGGTGCACGCGCACGGGATGCGGCTGGACACTTATGTGGTCGGGACGTTCTCCTACGAGACCCTCTGCGCGGAGGAGCCCCGGGCAAAGGGGTGGGCGGCGGTCAATGGGCAGGGGGAGCCGATCACCTACTGGGCGAACCAGACGTTCCGGTATCGGCCCTGCGTGAACAACGAGGAATACATCGACTACCTGAAGCGGGTGATCCGCATCGGCGTCGAAGGGGTGAAGACCGATCTGTTCCACTTCGACAACTTCGTGCTGGTGATGGAGCCGCAGTCGTGCCGCTGCAAAGCCTGCCAGGAGAGGTTCCGGGCGTTTCTGAAGGGGAAGTATACGCCGGAGGAGCTGGAGGACCGGCTGGGATTTACAAATCTGGACTGCGTGGCGCCTCCGAGGTGGGATGTGGTGAATCCGCCCTGGAACCTGGAGGTGATCGACGATCCGCTGATCCAGGAGTGGATCGATTTCCGCTGTCAGCGTCTGGCGGACTACTTCGGGAAGCTGGCGGCTTACATCCGGGGGCTGAACCCGGAGATCGCTGTGGAGTGCAACCCCCAGGGCGTGGACGGCTCCAACCGGGCGTTCCTGAGCGGGGTGGACTTCCCCCGTCTGCTGGCCCACGGGGACGTCTTCTGGACGGAGGAACGGAATCCGAGCTCCCTGACGGAGGATGGAAGGCTGATCTCCAAGATCCGGACCTTCAAGGTGGGGCGGGCGCTGGACAACGTCGTCTTCGCCTACCACTTCGGCGAGCGGGGGGGCACCTCCTACGTGGGACTGGCGGAGGCCCTGGCGTTCAACCAGACGCCGGGGGTGATGGGCCACATCGACGGGATCGCCTCGGACCCGGGCCGGAAGGTCTACATCGACTTCTACCTGAAGCACCGGGACCTCTACACCGGGACGGAGGACGTCGTGGACGTGGGGGTGCTGAGGAGTTTTGCATCCCTGGCCTACAACAACTACAGCACACACCTCTCGACGATCCTGCTGGAGCAGGTGTTGATCCAGACGAAGGCGCCGTTCGGCATCGTCTTCGACGAGGACCTGGAGGACCTGTCGGGCTATCGTGTGCTGGCGCTGGGCAACGTGGAGTGCCTGAGCGACCGGCAGGTCGAGCTGATCCGGGCGTTTGTCAGGGGGGGCGGGGGGCTGGTGGCCACGGACGAGACGTCGCTCTACACGGAGTGGCGTCGGAGGCGGCGGGACTTCGGGCTGGGGGACCTGTTCGGGGTGAGCGCCGGGGATCGGGGGAGCGGGCCGGTGAGGCG
Source organism: uncultured Gemmatimonas sp. (assembly GCA_964428665.1). GTDB lineage: Bacteria > Latescibacterota > UBA2968 > SICM01 > SICM01 > SICM01. The sequence goes on along the minus strand of CAYRZX010000096.1, from coordinate 651 downwards.
CCGGGCGGGGGCCGGGCGGGTCGTCTACGTCCCGCGCATCGCGCCGGCAGTGGAGCGGTTGCCGAAGGGGGAGGTGGACGTCTCGCATCCGATCCAGAAGAATTTCTGGAATATCGACAACCGCTACTGGCGCCTGCCTCGCAACTGGGATGAGCTCCACAGGGCAGTGGTATGGGCTGCCGGAGGGTCGCTCTCCGTCGAGGTGGATGCGCCGCTGACGACGGTCGTGAACCTGACGCGGAAGGGGGATGGGGTCTGCGCCCACCTGGTGAACTACGACTGCGCGCATCCGGTACGGGGAGCAGGGATGGACCTGAGGGTGGAGGCGGGGAGGCGGGTCGGGCGGGTGAGGCTGCTTTCGCCCGACGGCGGCGAGACAGACCTCGAATTCGAGGAGCGCGCGGACAGGGTGCAGTTTTTCGTCCCGGAGCTGCGGATCTACAGCGTGGTTGCCGTCGAGATGGTGAAGGTCTGAAGGTGAGGGCTGGCCAGACGGCGGGGCGGGAGGCGCTGTTTCGGGTGGTGGAGTGACCTACGGAGGATGAAGATATGGGCGCAGAAGCTGCGTGGGCGACGGCCAGGTCGGAAGGGGACCCTTCGACCCGTTCGACCCGTTCGACAAGCTCAGGGCAGGCAGGCCCTTCGACGATG
>CAYRZX010000095.1:3711-20269 GCA_964428665.1 uncultured Gemmatimonas sp. | reverse complement strand
CATCCACTCCTTCAGGATCGTCTCGTCGTTCACGGACCGCAGGGCCATCGCGCGATTCGCCGCGCTCAGGTCCACGGTCGCGGCCACCAGCCGCTCCTCGAAGAAGCCCGCCTCGCAGATCACGTTCCCATCCGGGTGGATCACCTTGCTGTTGCCGTGCGACTGCGACGGCGAGTGGAGATCGTCCGGGTTCCCCGGCGCATTCGCCATGACCACGTAGATGCTGTTCTCCGTGGCCCGCGCGATGGGCATGGCCCGGTACGCGGACAGCTTGTGCTCCTGCAACAGACCGCTCTCGTTGCTGCAGAAGTAGCAGACCTGCGCCCCGGCGATGGCCGGCAGCCGGACGAGTTCGGGATAGCGAACGTCGTGACAGATGATGAAGCAGGACGGGACCCCGGCCAGCTTCGTCACGAACAGCCGCCGCCCCGGCGCCGGCCACCGCTCCGCCAGGTGCGTCTTGGAGTAACGCCCCTTCACGGCCCCGTCCCGGTCGATGAGCAGCAGGCTGTTGAACAGCCGCAACGGATCGCCAATCCGATGCCCCTCCTCCCAGTGGACCGTGCCCAGGACCACCGCCAGGCCGAGCGTCTTTGCCGCCCGCTCGATCCGCCGCTCCGCCGCCCGGAACGCCTTCGGGTCGGCCCCCTCCCAGTAGCCCGGCGTGCAGGCGTACCCGCAGAGGCCCGCCTCCGGGAAGGCCACGACCTTCACGCCGTCCTTCGCCGCCAGCCGCATCCAGTGGATCATCTTGTCGGCGCTCTCCTTCGGCGAGGGGAAAGTCAATATCTGACACGCTGCGACGCGAATGTGCATAAAGGCCTCCAGGTTAATCTTTCATACGGTTCCTGGCCCAGCTCCGCCTGTACCATTGCCTGACGAACGTCAGGAGCGACAGCACGCTGAAGATGATCCCCCCGATCCCCCCGGCCTTGACCGCGTAGGACACGACGAGCGGAGGGGGCAACTCAAAATGGAGGGCCCCGAAGATCAGGCCCGCGAACAGCGGAGACAGAAAGGGGTGCCCCCCCGTCAGGAGATAGCGCAGAGGGAACCCGGCCTGCGCCGGGTCCCGGCCCAGGCGGGAGAAATCCGCCGGGATGAGGGAGGCGCAGAACTGCGCCAGGCCGACCGAGAAGACGGCCGTGTTGAGGGTGTCCCACATAATGGCCTGAAAGGTACTACAGCTCTTCAGCCTTGTCAACCGGATACCGCATGGGTCTTGATCTGTCCGATGAGATGTTGTATATTGGATCGTCTTGTGAAACACAAGAACCGACCACAGACCACAAGACCACTGACCACGAGATCATAGGTCGTGTGGTCTGTAGTCTGTGATCTTGTGGTCCCCTTTGCCTTCTGCTTTCTCATAGAAAGGCCTCCCATGCCATCCCGCGACCTCCACTTCCTGACCATCGCAGAGCTGGTCCCCCTGTTGCGGCGGAGGGAGGTGTCCCCGGTGGAGCTGACGGAGGCGTTCCTGGGCCGGATCGCCCGCCACGACGGAAAGCTCCGCTCCTACATCACCGTGACCGCCGACCGGGCCCGCGCGGAGGCGAAGGCCGCCGAAACGACCCTGATGGCCGGCGCCGACCTGGGCCCCCTGCACGGCATCCCCGTCGCCCTGAAGGACCTGTGCGACACCGCCGGCATCCGCACGACATCGGGGTCGAAGGTCCGGGCCGACCACGTGCCGCAGCGCTCCTCGTCCGTGGCCGTGAAACTGGCGCAGGCCGGGGCGGTCCTGCTCGGCAAGACGAACATGGTGGAGTTCGCCTTCGGGCCTTACGGCCTGAACCCCCACTACGGCGTCCCGGCCAACCCCTGGGACCCGGCGCGCGTGCCGGGCGGGTCGAGCAGCGGGTCCGGCGTGGCCGTGGCCGCCGGCCTGGCCACGGCGGCCATCGGGACCGACACGGGCGGGTCCGTGCGCATCCCGGCGGCCTACTGCGGCATCGTCGGCCTCAAGCCCACGGCGGGCCGGGTCAGCGCCGCCGGATGCACGCCCCTGAGCTGGACCCTGGACAGCGTGGGCCCCATGACCCGGGGCGTGGAGGACGCGGCCCTGGTCTACGCGGCCATTGCCGGCCCGGACCCGGAGGACCCGTCCACCCTGAGCCAGCCCATCGGCGACCCGCTGAGGGCGTTGAAGCGGGATGTGAAGGGCATGCGGGTCGGCCTGGCCCGGAGGCCCTTCTTCGAGGGCGCCGACCCGGAGGTGGTCTCCGCCGTGGAGCGGGCCGCCGACCTCCTCTCCGGCCTCGGCGTCCGCGTGGAGGAGATGGTCTTCCCGGAAGCCCAGGTCTTTGTGGAGGGCCACGAGACCCTGTTCCTCTCCAGGGTGGAGGGCTACGCTTACCACCGGGAGACGCTCGCCCAGCGCGGGGGGGATTACGACCCGGAGGTCCGCAAGCGCCTTGAGGCCGGCGCGGCCGTCTCCGCCGCGGACTACGTCCTGATGCTCCGGGAGCGGGACCGCCTGATGCGCTCGACGCAGGAGACGCTCCGGCCCCTCGACGCCGTCCTGGGCCCCACGATGCTGACGCCCGCTCCGAAGGTGAAGGACGTCGAGGGCGGGGGAATTCCGCCCAGGTTGACCACGCGCATCGTGAACTTCCTGGGCCTGTGCGCCATCTCCGTCCCCTGCGGGTTCACCTCGGAGGGGCTGCCCGTGGGCCTGCAGCTCATCGGAAAGCCGTTCGACGAGGGGACCATCCTGCCCCTGGCCCACGCCTATGAGCAGGCTGCGGAGTGGCGCCTGCGTCGGCCTGCGCTTTGATCCTCTCGTATACGAAGGAGACCCCATGCCCCGCGTGTCCATCCACGGCGTTCATCTCCACTACCTCACGGGAGGGGACGGCCCCCACAGCGTCGTCTTCGTCCACGGCTTCTGCCAGTCCTCCGTCTTCTGGAAGGAGGCCCTGGACAGGCTCCCCGCCGGCCATCGCGGGTTTGCGCTCGACCTCAAGGGGTTCGGGGACTCGGACAAACCGCCGGGGCCTTACGGCATCCCGACCTTCGCCGACGAGGTCCTGGCCCTTGCCGACGCCCTGGGCCTGGGCCGGTTCGTCCTGGTCGGCAACTCCATGGGGGGCGTGGTCTGTCAGAGCCTCGCCAGCCGCTATGCGCAAAGGCTGTCCAGGCTCGTCCTGGTGAGCACGGGGGCCTACGCCCGCAACCCCGCCGCAGCGCGGGAGCGGGCCGAGCAGATCCCGGAATGGAAGCGAGACGACTTCGAGAAGATGGTGAAGGCCTTCTTCGCCATCCTCCCGAACCGCTGGGAGACCCTGGTGGACGTGGCCATGAAGGCCAGCCGGGAGGCCATGGTGCAGAGCACGCTCTCCTCCGCCTCGCTCAATTTTCTAAAGGCCGTGCGCCAGGTGAACGTCCCCACGCTCATCGTCCAGGGCGAGCGCGACGCCTCCCGCACCCCGCAGGACGGAAAGGAGCTTCAGGAGGCCATCCCGGGCAGCGCCCTCCACGTCCTCGGCGGCGCGGGCCACACCCCCATGCTGGAGCGCCCCGACCTCTTCTACCCGCTGTTCCTGAATTTCCTGGGGGCGTAGATGACCGTTTCTACCACCTCTTCACAAGGGTTTAGATAGATGAGAACCATGAAGGTCACGATCAACGGCAGCGGCTTTGCCGGGGACTTCACGGCGCGGGCCTACGGCATGATCCCCCACAAGAACGGCGTCCAGATCGAGCTGGCGGGCATCTGCTCGGGGCACCTCGAAAACGCCAGGAGGTTTGCGGAGCGGCACGGCGTGGCGCAGGCCTACGAGACCCACGCCTCGATGGTGGCCGCCGTCCGGCCGGACATCGACAACGTCGCCTGCGCCAACTTCGCGCACGGGCAGTACGTCGCCGAGGCCGCCGGGGCCGGGGTCAAGGTCATCGTCGTGGAGAAACCCCCCGTCATCTGGCCCGGCTACGCCGAGGGACGCGAGGCGGATCCCGCGACCCGGAAGCGGGAGTCCATGGCCTATCTGGCCACCGTGCTCGACTCCGTCCGCCAGAGCGGCGCCAAGCTCCTCTACGCGGAGAACTTCATCTACCTCGACGGCATGAAGGGCGTGGTGGAGCTGCTCAGGGAGGCCGTGAAGGCCGGCAAGGGCAGGGTGATCTACCAGTGGGGGGTCTGCGCCCACCAGGGGTCCCACGCCCCGGCCTACGACACCCCCTCCAAGTCCGGGGGCGGGGCCCTGTTCAACAAGGCCTGCCACCCCCTCGGCTCCGTCCTCTACCTCAAGCAGATCGAGGGCATCCTCCGGGCCGGCAGGCCCATCCGCCCCCTCAAGGTCTCAGCCGTGGCCCTGCAGGTGCTCAAGCATCAGCCGAAGGAGTCCGGCGAGCACTTCCGGGTGCTGCAGAACGTGGACGACTTCGGCCGGATGACCGTCCTGTTCGAGGACCAGACCGTCGCCGAGGTGGTGGGGTCCGACCTCCACATCAGCGGGATATGGAACGAGGTGGCGATCACGACCGACTTCGCCCAGTATCATATCCGCGTCAACCCCAACGACGCCAACCAGCTCTTCCTCCCCTCGGAGGCGCCCGCCGGGAACATCCTCCTGCGCGAGAAACTCCCCACGGCCCAGGGCACCTCCTTCCCGGCGCCCAACCAGTCCTACCTGCACGGCTACGTCAACGAGCTGAACGACGCCGTGGACTGCGCCCTCCAGCCGGATCGCCACCCTCAATCCGGCGCGCTCATGGCCTGGGACTCGATGGCCGTCCTGATGGCCGCCTACGAGTCCAGCGAGAAGGGCGCGGCCTTCGTCGACGTCTCCGAGTACACCCGGGGCCGCGCCTTTGAGCCGCGGGAGTGCCCCTCCCCCGACCAGGTCGCGGCGGTCTTCTTGAGGAAATGACACAGGAGAACGAGATGCCCGCAGAAAATCCTTACCTCGACCTGGACCGGCGCATGCTGGGGGACATCTACACCTCCTCCGAGCCGATGGACAACCTGACGGTCCTGTGCGACGACTTCGGGTCCCGCTTCGGGGGGACGCAGGGGGAGCGGCAGGCGGCCCTGTTCCTGCGGGACAAACTCCGGGAATACGGGCTCCCGCAGGTCCGCCTGGAGCCTTACCGCTACGCCTCCTGGTCCCGGGGGAAGGCGCGCCTAAAGGTCCTCCATCCCGTGAAGATGGAGATCCCCTGCATCGCCCTCCCCTACTGCCCCTCGGCTGCGGTCGAGGCGGAGCTCATCTTCGTGGGGGACGGGGCCCCCGACGACTTCGACCGGGCCGGCGCGTCCCTCAGGGGCCGCTTCGCGATGGCCACCAGCCGCCCCCCCCGGGACGTGGGGCGGATGGTCCACCGCTCCGAGCGCTACGCGCGGAGCGCCCTGGCCGGGGCCGTCGGGTTCATCTTCATGAACCACTATGAGGGCCTGGGGCCGGCCACGGGCAGCATCGCCCGCAACCGGGAGGCCCTCATCCCGGGGATCTCCGTCTCCAAAGAGTGGGGGGAGTTCCTGGTCCGCCTGGGCCGGCGAAAGGGGCCCGTGCGCCTCCGCCTGACGGCCCGCAACCGGACGCAGACCCGCGCCTCCTGGAACGTGGTGGGCGAGCTGCCGGGAAGACGGCGCCGGGACGAGTGGGTGCTGGTGGGCTGCCACTACGACGGCCACGACATCTCCCAGGGGGCCATCGACCCCGCGTCGGGGATGGTGGCGGTCCTGGAGGCCGCCCGCGTGCTGTCCGCCCACGCCCCCGACCGCCTCGGCTGCGGCGTGCGCTTCATCGCCTTCGGGACCGAGGAGATCGGGCTGATCGGCGCGAGGGAGTACGTGGCCGCGCACGCGAACGACCTCTCGCAAATCCGGCTGATGCTCAACCTGGACGCCGCAGGCGGGGCCAGCCGCAAGGGCATCGTGATGCACCACTGGCCGGAGCTGGACGACTTTTTCACGGCCGCGCGCCAGCAGATGAAGAGCGACTTCCCCTACGGCCAGCGCCTCTCCCCCTTCTCCGATCACTACCCCTTCTTCGAGGCCGGGGTGCCCACGGCCAGCGTGGGCGACGTGGAGGCGGCGTTCACCGGACGGGGGTTCGGGCACACGGCGTTCGACACCCTGGACAAGGTCCAGCTCTCCAACCTGCGCGACGCGGCGTCGGTCGTCAGCCGGCTCGTCCTGAGAATGGCCGACGTGGACCGGTGGCCGGCCCGGCGGCGGGGGCAGGAGCAGGTGGCGCGGATCCAGCGGGGGGAGCCGAACCTGAAGGTCCTGGAGGTGGAGGCGGCGTTGCAGAAGCTCTACGCCCGCCGGGAGAGAAGTCAGGGAAAAAAACGCGCTTAGGAAGGAGGCCAATCGTGGAAAACATGAAGACGCTCAGAAACGCCCTCTCCCTGGAGACCCCGGCGTCCCCCCCGGCCTGGGCCCTCCTGGAGCGGGAGCTGATCCGGGCCCAGACCCTGGCGTGCCAGGAGTTCTTCGACCGCTACTTCGACGAGCGGGGCTACCTGCTCTGTGTGCCCCGCTGGGGCGGCGACGACGGCCCCGACGACGCCGCCGAGAACCTCCTCAACTGGACCGTGCTCCACGCCCTGGGCGCCCCCGACGCGATCCTGACGCTCTACAAGAAGGGCTGGGAGGGCCACCTGCGCCAGTACACCGAGGCCAGGACAACCGAAGTGCCCTTCGCCCGCGACGGCATGTACTACAAAGAGTTCCCCGTCATGTTCGACTGGTTCCACCACGGCGAGGGCTTCTCGGCCTTCTTCCTCCAGGGCCTCTCCGACCCCGACGACCACCTCTTCCAGCACCGCTCCCGGCGCTACGCCGGACTCTACATGAACGAAGACCCCCAGGCCCCCAACTACGACCCGAAGCACAGGGTCATCCGCAGCATGTTCAACGGCAGCCGGGGCCCCCTGCTGCGCAAGGCCACGGCCCTGGACTGGGCGGGCGACCCCATCGAGGTCGAGGGCCGCTTCCGCCTGGGCCACAGCGAGCGCTCCTACCAGGAGATGCTGGACCACTTCAAGGACTACACCGACGTGGTCGGCGACCACCCCCTCAACCTGGGCGCCACCACCCTGCCCTTCAACGCCTACGCCCTGACCGGCGAGGCCAGGTACCGGGACTGGCTGCTCGGCTACGTGGACGCCTGGGCCGAGCGCACCGCGGCCAACCAGGGCATCATCCCCTCCAACATCGGCCTGGACGGCGTCATCGGCGGCGCGTGCGGCGGCAAGTGGTACGGGGGCTGCTACGGCTGGGGCTTCACCGTGATCGTGCCCCAGACCGGCGAGCGCGCCCACCGCCCGGCCGCGTACAGCCGGGCGCACTACGGCTTTGCCAGCGCCCTGCTCCTGACCGGGGATCGGCGCTACCTCGACGTCTGGCGCGGGGTGCTCGACCGGGTCAACGCAAACGCCAAAAAAATAGACGGACGGACGATGTACCCCCGCATGTTCGGCGACGACGGCTGGTACGACTATCGCCCCCAGCCCTTCAGCGCGGGAGCCACGGAGCTTTACTACTGGTCCATGGACCCGGCGGACCGGAGGCGTCTGGAGGGGGACAACTGGATCGAGTTTCTGGAGGGCCAGCGGCCCGACTACCCGGTCCAGGCCCTGCAGGGCGACATGGAGACCGTCCGCCGGCGGGTGGCGCGCATGCGCGCTGACGCCTCGGCGCCCGACACCCGGCTCTCCGACGACATGAACGCCATGAACCCGGCCGTCACCGAGACCCTCACCCGCCTGATGCTGGGCGGCCTGCCCACCGGCCGCATCGGCTTCCCCCTCCACTGCCGCGTCCGCTACTTCGACCCCGCCCGGCGTCGCGCCGGAGTCCCGGAGGACGTGGCCGCGCTGGTGGAGAAACTCACCGATGACGAAACGACCCTGACGCTGGTGAACATCAGCCCCACGCAGGCGCGCGAGGTCCTCGTCCAGGGCGGGGCCTACGCCGAGCACCAGGTCCTGAGCGCCTCGACGGACGGACAGACCCTGCCCGTGAACGCCCCCTGCTTCACCGTCCGCCTCGCCCCCGGCGCCGGGGGCCGCATCGCGCTCAGGATGAAACGCTACGCGAACCAGCCGACCCTGGCGTTCCCGTGGGACCGGGCTTAGGTGCGTCGGTGGGCCAGCAGAAGACCCCGGAGTACGAGATGGGGATCGAGTTCATGAGGAATGGTGAGGTAGGGAGACAGGAAGGTCGCGTCGCCCCCCGTCAGGACCGTCCGGGCCGGCCCTTCGGCGCAGGCCGCGACGCGCCGCACGAGGCCCTCCACCATGCCCGCAGCCCCGTACACCACCCCCGACCGGATGCAGTCCGGGGTGCTGGTCCCCAGGACCGAGGCGGGCGGGGAGAGGTCCACGCGGGGGAGCAGGCTGGTCTTCAGATGGAGGGCCTCCAGGCAGAGGCGCAGGCCGGGGGCGATGGCCCCGCCTAAAAAGACCCCCTCCCCGGAGACCAGGTCCACGGTCAGCGCCGTGCCCAGGTCCGCGACCACGACAGGCCCGCCGCCCGCCGCAAACGCCGCCGCCGCGGACAGGAGCCGGTCTATGCCCACGCGCTCCGGGTGAGACGCAGCCACGCGGATGATGTCCATGTCGGCCCGCGCCTCCGCAGGGACTCTGCCCGTCAGGGACCGGACAGCCTCGCGAACCGTCTCGCTCATCCCGCGCACCACGGAGGAGACCATTGCCCCGCGCAGGTCCGACGGATCCACATCGGAGGCTGCAAAGAGGTCTCGGAGGGCGTCGGCGTAGTGGGACGAGGGCTGCGCCGCCTCCGTCGGGACCTTCCCGTGGGCCGCGAGCCGGTCGCCGTCAAAGACGCCCCAGGTCACGTTGCTGTTGCCGATGTCCAGAGCTAAGAACATACCAACCTCTCCCACCGCTCCACCGCCGTTCCCCCTCCGTCCTTCTTCAACTCCTCGTAACCCGCATCCAGCGCCTCCAGCGTCCTCCGCAGCAGCCCGATCCGGTCCACCTTCTGCCCGGATGCGATCCTGAGCGACGTGGCGACCTCGTGCAGCTCCTCCGGGAAGTCCTTCCACTCGTGGTTCACGCTGATGCCGATGCCCAGGACGACCGTCTCCCCCCTCGCCTCCGTCAGGATGCCGCAGACCTTCCGTCCCTCCACCAGCACGTCGTTCGGCTTTTTTACGACGGGCCTCAGTCCGGTCTGGCCGGCGATGGCCCGGCAGACCGCGACGCTGGCGCAGGCCGTGACGATCCAGAGGTCCGACGGCTGGAGAGGAGGCTTGAGGATGCAGCTCATCGTGATACCCACGCGGGGCGGGGAGTGCCAGGCCCGGCCCTGACGCCCCCGGCCCGCCGTCTGCTCCTCGGCCAGGGCCACCATCCCCTCCGGAGCGCCCTGGGCCGCCAGGTCGAACGCCACATCGTTGGTGGAGCCCACGACCTCGTAGCAGTGGAGCTGCCTGCCGATCACCTTCGTCCGGAGGCCGTACAGAATCTCCTCCTTGAGGAGGGCGTCCGGCGCGGCCAGGAAGCGGTATCCGAGTTCCGGATGATCCTCGATCTCGTACCCCAGCCTCCGGAGCGCGATCAGGGCGCGGCGCGCCTCCTCGGCGGAGAGCCCCGTCCCTCGAACCAGGTCCGCCTCGGCCACGTAATCAGCGTGACTGCGGAGGGTGTCCAGGAGAACTTTCATCGGCCCTTCACAAACCTCAGCGCGGATCGTAGCGCAAAAAGGAGAAATAAGCGCAAGCGAAAAACAGGACGCAGAGCGTCAGTAGAATAACCGCGTCCAACGACATCTGGACCACTGCCCCCCCAAGACTGACCCGATCCGTGAAGGGCGGGATCTCCTGGATGTTCACCGGTTTATTCGAAAGCCCTTCCTTCACCAGGTAGATGTGCTGGCTCTCCGGGTCTCTCCGGTCAGCGGCCTTGATAAACTCGGAGACCTGATCCCGATACCGCCGCGCCGCCTCGATAAAGGCCCGGTGCCGGCCAAACCCCGTCCCGGCCAGCGCCTCCGCGGCATACTGATAGACCGCCGCCGGGGACAGACGCATCAGCATCCGCGCCTTCTCGATCTGGCGAAACTGACTGTCCAGGTGCGCATCGGTGATCCGGCTGAAAATCGCCACCCCGTCGTTCAGGTAGCGCGCCCATCTATCCAGGGCCTCCCGCCTGGGAGGCGACTCTGACGGAGATGCGTCGTACAGCCCGCCCGGCTGGGTTCGCCCCTCGACAGCCTGCTTGACCTGCTGGTTGAAGACCCTGCCGGAGGGAATCTTCGCCAGCCCTGCCGCGACCGATCCGAGCGTGTTGGGGACCAGCACGACGGAGACCACCCAAATAAAGAGAAGCGTCAGAAGGCTCGTGGCGGAGCGACGGCAGCGCGCGGACACGAAAAGGCCCAACGAGATGAAGAGGGCGACGTAGACCAGGGAGAACATCCCGATCAAGCCTGTCCTGGCCCATTCCTCCGCGCTCAACTCCACCTGTCCTGAAAGGAGAACTATCAGCAGGCTCAACGCCATACCGAGGATCATGGGCAGGGCGACGCTCAGGAATGCGCCGACCCACTTTCCCAGCAGCACGACATCCCGGGGCACGGGGGCCGACAGCGTCAACCGGAGCGTCCCGGCCTCCCGCTCCCCGCAGACCGCGTCGTACGTGAAGGCGATGGCCACGAAGCTGATGACCACGCCGATGATAAAAGCCCAGTCGATCTCCAGAAACACCCTGAGCAGGGTGTTGGACTTATAAAGCTGATAGGGATACTTCAAAGCCCACGGATCTGTCCAGTTATACGAGAACTTCTGATCTGCCCACCCCCAGCCCCCGCGCCTGCTGGCATCCACCGCGATGGGTAGGGCCTTTTCGCGCCCCCCTGCGGCAAACGATAGAGGGCTCGGCCGTTTATAGAGCATCCCTGGGCCTTCCACGGCCAGCTTATTCAGGTTTGAGGCAGACTTGCGCAGCCTCTCCTGCACCTGGGCCATCTGCTTCGCGTAAGCCCCCGTGCGCTCCCGGTAGTCCGCCCCCACAAACACCAGGGCGTTGACCAGAAAGAGCCCCACGATCAGTCCCGCCGCCAGCGGGAACCGGAGCGTCAGCAGGTTGCCCGCCAGCTCTCTCTGAGCGATCCGCCAGATCATTCAGGCCACGCTCCGTTTCGCAAACAGGATGTAGGCGACCCAGAAGAGCGCCCCGTTCCATCCGGCCAGGATCGCCAGATCACCCCATCCGCGCCGCACGGCCTCGCCCGCCGTCTCCGGCCGCCACCGGAACCGGGGCATGCCCGCGACATCGGCCTTCCCCCGGTCGTCCGTGAACCAGGCCCGCGACCCGAAGGCGTCCCGGTCCCTGAAATACTGGATGACCTCCCGCCGGTATGCCCGCGCCTGATCCAGGAACCGGTGATGGGCCCCCAGGTCCGTGCCCGCCAGGACCGCCGCCAGATCGCCGTAGACAGCGGCGGGGGAGAGACGGGAGAGGTTGCGAGACAGGCGCGCCTGCCGGAGCGGGCCGCCCTCCAGGTAGTCCCGGCGAAGCTGCCAGATTTGATCCGCAATCTCGACTCGCAGACTCTCCATGAAACGGTAATGGTCCCGCTGCAGCTTCAGGTCCGGGTCCTTCGCCGATCCGACCGTGACCTTCACGGTCTCTCCGGTTCCGCTGTCGCTGTCCTCGCTCCGCACGCTCGTGCTCTTTGCCGCCCCCGACCACACTTGCCACCGGTCGCTGACCCCACGCGACGTTAGAAAAACCTTCACCTTCTTGTCGATCTCCTGAATGAAGGTCCTGGCCGCCTCCTTCACCGACTGGTCCGACAACGTCGGGCCGAGGCGGTCCACCCCGAACACGACCGCGCCGGGGTAGATCAACACAGCCACGACCCAGGCGAACAGACAGAGCGCCAGGGCAGAGGCGGATCGGTCGAACGCGCACGAACAGAGCAGCCCGGCCAGGTAGAACAGCGACAGGTAGATCAGCGACCCGACCAGAATTGACCCGACGCGGGCCCAGTCCGAGCCGTTCAGACTCACGTATTCCGACCAGGTGGCCACGAGCAGGCCCACCCCCAGGCTGACCAGGAGCGGGAGCGACAGGGCGAGCATGGCCCCGGCGTATTTGCCCAGTAGCACCGACGACCGGGGCACGGCCCCGGCCAGCGTCAGCTTGAGCGTCCCGTCCTCCTGCTCCCCGCAGACCGCGTCGTAGGCGAACAGCAGGGCCAGCAGGCTGAGGACCACCTGAAACACGGCCACGAAATCCACCGAGGAGAAGATGCCGAGATAGGGGTTGTCCGACCCGCTCGACGCCGCCTCGAAGGGCACGTATCCGTGGCCAAACACCACGTAATCGCCCAGGTCCCCCTCCACCCCGCCGCACAGGATCGACAGGGGACCCGGCGGCCGGTGCGCCTCGGGCCGCACGTCCTGCCCCAGCTCTGAGTACACCTTTACCTTCTGCAACCGGCCCTCGTAGTCCGTCACCGCCGACCGGTGCGCCTCCAGCCGGCCCTCGAACTGCCGGGTCAACACGTGGGCGCTGCTCGCAATCAGGGCCAGGCAGCAGAGCCCCCCCAGGGCGAACCGGAGCGTCAGCAGATGGCCCAGAAGCTCCTTTTGGACGATGCGCCAGATCATGGTCAGATGCCGCTTTTTGGCGAGGGAGAAAAACTAAGCCGGTAATCCATCCATCGCCCGGAGATAAATTCCACCCCGCCAAACGCTCCCATGAGGCCACCCCACCTGTCGCTCCCGTTGAGGTCGCGACCCCAGCCCTGTTCCCATCCCTGGGCTACTCCAAACACGCCCGGCTACGCCGGGCTAAAGCCCGATTCATCGGGCGCATACCAGGTAGCGCGGGAATTCATTCCCGCGCTACAGGACGAGGAGTCTTATCTTCATGACATTCATTTTGCAATTTCCCTCTCCTCCGGATAGAGCGTCACCCGCACGTAGTTCTTCCCGTCTAAGTAGCGCCTGGCCGCGTCCCGGACGGCCTCCGCGCTCAGTCGGTCGGTCAGCGTCCGGGCCGACAGGATGTGATGCGGGTCCTCCCCGTTCTGATCGTAAAAGGCGAGCTGGGAGAGCCAGTAGCCGTTCTGCTTGAGGTTCACCTCCAGCGCGCGGGCCTGCGCCTCCCTCACCTTCGCCAGGTCCTTCTCCTGGGGCCCCAGCGTCTTGAGCGTGTCGATCTGCGCGAACACCTCTCTCGTGAGCTCCTCGACGCGGTCCGGGGCCGACCCGAAGCCGATGCTCACCGAGCACTCCTCCCGCGGGATGCGCGACGGAGAGGCGTTCACGCTCACCCCGTAGGTCCCCCCCAGCGCCTCGCGGAGCTGCTCGCGCAGCCGGATGCTCAGGACATCGGCCATCGAGCGCAGGGCGTGCCGCTCCTCCGGCGTGAACCGGAAAGGCCCGGTGAACACGAGCTGCGTCTGGCTCTTCGGCTCGATCCCCTTCCTCACCGTGCGCTCGACCACCCCCCTGGGGGGCCTGATCCCCACGTCCCGCCACGTCTCCTTGCGCTTGAGCGCGGGGAGCCCGCCGAGATAGCGCTGCACGAGCGTCCTGAGGGAGTCCGGGGCGAAATTCCCCACGAACACGAAGGTGAAATCGCTCGCGTCCGAGAAACGGTCCCGGTAGAGCGCCATCGCCTCGTCGAGCCGGACCTCGTCCACCCGCCCGCTCGTCATCGGCAGGGCGCGCGGGTGGTGTTGCGTCAGCGTCACCCGCAGCGTGTCCTGAAACGCGGCGGCCGGGCTTGCCCCCCGGTTGGCCAGCGCCGCCTTCGTGTTCTGCGTGAACGCCAGGAAGGCGCTGCTGTCCCGGCGCGAGGCGGTGAAGGTGAGATAGATCAACTGGAACAGCGTCTCCACGTCTTTGGGCGACGCGCTCCCGTTCATCCCCTCCTGCTCCGCGCCGATGAAGGGGCTTACCCGCGCCACCTTCCCCGCCAGCTTCTTCTGCAACTCAATCGCGCTGAACCGGCTCAGGCCACCCAGCCCCGCCACCTGCGACGCGAACGCGGCGCTCAGATAGGCCCTGTCCGGCGCGAGCGACGACCCGCCCGGGCTGTAGGCCGTAAACAGGATTTCGTCGTCCTTGAAGTCCGTGGGCTTCAGGATGACCCGCACCCCGTTGGCCAGCCTCCACGCGCGCGTGCCCAGCGCCGTGTCCGCCCTCTCTTCGAGGATGGCCGCCGGGGCGGGCATCCTCTCGACCAGCGGCGCGTCGGACACGGAATCCGCGTAGGCCGCCACCTCCAGCCCCTTCACCTTCTCGAACACGGCCCGGATCGCCTGCTCGCCGGGCGCGCTCACCCCCTCCTTCTCCGGCGCGTTGGCCAGAATCACGCGGTTCCTGTCCGTGATCCACTCCCGCGCCAGGCGGTTCACCTCGGCCAGCCCGACGCCGGGCGCCAGCGCCCTGACCAGGTCGTATTCGTAGGCGATCCCCGGCGTCGGCTCCCCCACTAAGAAACACCGGATGTACTCCGAGGCATAGCGCCCCGACAGGGTCTTCTCCCGCTCGGCGTAGGCCTGCTCGAACCCCCGCAGGACGACCTGCCTCGCCCGGTCCAGCTCCGATTGCGTGAACCCGTGCCGGTCCACCCGCTCCGCCTCGGTGAGGATCGCCTCCAGCCCCCGCTCGACCCCGCCCTCCTTCACCCCCGCGCTCAACACGTAGACCTCTTTGGACCGGACGAACCGCCCCTGCCCCGAACTTGCGCCGATGAAGGGCGGGTCCGGCCTCTGCGTCAGCTCATAGAGCCTCTGGTTGAGCATCTGGTTGTAGAGGCGCTCCACGAGATCCTGCCGGTAGTCCCCGACCGTGCGCGACTCCCGGAGGGGCTGCTTGTAGTAGACGGAGACGCCGGAGTTCGTCGCCTCCCTGTCCGTGGCCACGGACACGAACGTCGAGTCGTGGTCAGGCACCGGGAAGACCGTGCGCGGCCTGGGGCTCGCGGCCGGCGGAATGGACGCAAAATGTTGCCTGATCAGCCCCTCGACCTCATCCACCTTGAAGTCCCCGACCGCGATGACGGCCATCAGGTCGGGCCGGTACCAGTCCGCGTAGAACCGCCTGAGCGTGGCGGCGTCGCAGGTCTCCAGGACGCGCTTTTCCCCGATGGGCAGGCGCTGCGCGTAGCGCGAGTCCTTGAACAGGATCGGGAACTGCTTGTCCCGCATGCGCGCCCCCGCCCCCCGGCCCAGCCGCCACTCCTCGATCACCACGCCCCGCTCCTTCCCCACCTCCTCCGGGTCGAACGTCACCCCGTGCGCCCAGTCTTCTAAGATCTGAAACGCCTTGACGACGACGGACGCGCTGTCGGTGGGGACCTGGAGCATGTACACCGTCTCATCGAACGAGGTGTAGGCGTTCAGGTCCGGCCCCAGGCGCATGCCGACCCGCTCCAGGTAGTCCACCAGCTCCTGCTTCCTGAAGTGCTCCGTCCCGTTGAACGCCATGTGCTCCGCGAAGTGCGCCAGGCCCCGCTGGTCCTCGTCCTCCAGCACGGAGCCTGCGTTCACCACGAGCCGGAGTTCAGCGCGCTTTTCAGGCTTGGGATTGGCCCGGATGTAATATCGGACGCCGTTCGGGAACGTCCCCACCGTGAGGTGAGGATCGAGGGGAAGCGCCTGACCGAGGTCGGGCGTTCCGGGATTCTGCCCCGCAGCCGGACCCGCGACGAGGGCCAGCGACACAGTCAGGAAGAGGAACATACGCCGAGCGATCATGGGGACCTCCTTGTTAGGTCTCTACCGAAACATCAAACTGATATCCAGCGCCCTCACGGAATGTGTCAGCGCCCCGAGGGAGATGAAGTCCACCCCCGTCTTCGCCACGGCCCGGAGCGTCTCTGGCGTGACGCCGCCGGAGGCCTCGATCTCGGGGCAGTCCGATGAGGCACGCGCAATCCGGACGGCCTCCCGCATCGTCTCCATGTCCATGTTGTCCAGCATGATCCGGTCCACCCGGCACGCGAGGGCCTCCCGGAGTTCGTCCAAGTTCCTGACCTCCACCTCGACCTTGAGAGTCCTGTTCTCTTGCGCCACGCCGGACCGGACGCGGCGCACGGCGGAGGCGATGCCGTCGGCGGCCTCGATGTGGTTGTCCTTGATCAGCGCCATGTCAAAAAGCCCCACCCGGTGGTTGACGCCCCCCCCTGCGCGGATCGCGTACTTGTCCAGGGCGCGGAGGCCGGGGGCGGTCTTGCGGGTGTCCAGAATCCTCGCCCCCGTCCCCTCCACGAGGGCCACGCAGTCCGCCGTGGCCGTGGCGATCCCGGACAGGCGCTGGAGGAAGTTGAGGGCCGTGCGCTCCGCCGTCAGGATGCCCCGCGCCGGGCCGGCCACCTCTGCGACCCGGTCGCGCGGCGCCACCCTCATTCCGTCTGTGACGTGAGCCATAAAAACGATGCGGGCATCCACGCGCTGAAACACCCGCGCCGCGACCTCCAGGCCCGCAATCACCCCTTCCGCCTTGGCGATCAGGTCCGCCCGCGCAGTCGCGTTCTCCCGCACGGTCCAGAGCGTGGTCACGTCGCCGGGGCCGACGTCCTCCTCCAGCGCGGCGTCAATGGCGCGGTCGACGGCGGGCCA
>CAYRZX010000095.1:0-3611 GCA_964428665.1 uncultured Gemmatimonas sp. | reverse complement strand
CCGACCCCCAGCGCCCAGAGCCCCGCGCGGCGCATGGCGGTGAGCTGGAGCCAGAGGTAAAAGCCGCTCCCCAGCAGAAAGAGGATGGCCAGGACGGTCAGGTCCATCATCAGGCTCCAGAGGTGGGTGGGCAGCCAGTTGCGCTTCTCCTGAAGGTTGGAGTGGAGGCCCGTGAGGGTGTGGAGGTTCATCATCAAGACCCAGCCGTTCATGTGGCGCTCCTGCACCTTCGCGATCCCCTTCTCCGTGTCGACCGTGAGGTTGGCCTGGTAGCCCGGCCGGTAGACCACCACCTCGATCTGGTTGCGCTCGGGCCGGAGGAACACCGACCGGACCTCCCCGTAGACCCCGGCCTTCTCGGCGACATACCGCCCCACGGCTAACGGCTCAAGCCCCTCCGGCGCCCGGCACTCGGCCTCCCGGTTGACCTCCACGCGGTTGCGGGCCCCGTCCCAGAGCCCCCAGCGATGGTTGAAGGTGAAGCCGCTCACCGTGAACACCAGGAGGAACCCGAAAAAGAAGAGCCCCACGTAGACGTGAAGCCTCCGGATCAGGAGTTGGAACTTTTTTGCGTTAGCCATACCCTGCCCCTTTGAAGTTCAGACCAGAACACCCCTGGCCACGCGGAGCATGTTGCCTCCGAGGATCTTCTGAATGTCCTGGTCCGTATACCCGCGCTGGACGAGGCCGACCGTGAACAGCGGCCAGTTCGTCCACGCCAGGCTGAGCGTCATGCGCTCCTGACGCCACTCCTCGCCGAAGGCGTCCGCCGGCCAGAACCCCTCCCACCGGGGCCGGACGCGCCGTCGCCTCGGGACCTTCCCGCGCCCCGCCTCCGTCGCCCGCGAGGCGTAGGCCGTGTCCGTCCCGATGGCCACGTGCTCCACGCCGAACGTCCGGGCCACGTAATCCACGTGGTCGAGCATCGCCGCGATGTCCCCGCTCCTCCCCAGAAAAGCCGGGATGCTGCAGACGCCCACGTACCCCCCCGTGTCCGCGACGGCCCGGATCACCTCGTCCGGCTTGCAGCGGATGTGCCGGTTGAGCGCCGCGCACCCCGAGTGACTCGCGACCATCGGTCGCTCGGAGGCCTTTGTAGCCTCCAGGCTCGTCCGCCACCCCGCGTGGGCCACGTCCGCGATCACCCCCACGCGGTTCATCTCCCCCACGACCGCCCTCCCGAAGTCGCTCAACCCCGCGTCCGCCGGCTCCGCGCACCCGTCCCCGATCATGTTGCGCCGGTTGTAGGTCAGGTGCATCATCCGGACGCCCAGCTGGAAGAAGACCCGGATGAGCCGCAACTCCTCCTCGACGGAGACCCACTCCTGCGCCAGCGGAACCCCGTTGCTGCTCATGTAGAAGCAGCGCCGGTTCTGCTGTTTGGCCGCGACGATATCGTCAGGGACAGTCGCCCGTACCAGGAACTCCCGCAGCATATCCCCCACATACGTGAAGCAGGCCAGCCGTTTGACGATCCTGAGCGGGGCCTGGCTCTCCTCCCCCGCGTTCTGGAAGATGCACGTCACCCCGGCGGCCTCCCACGCCTCCACAAACTCCGCCCGCTCTCCGGGGTCCGTCACGCAGCGGGTCATGGACATCTCCTCCTCCATGTCCTTCAACTCCGCCTCCGAGGCCCCCGCCTCCACCGCCGCGTGCATCGCGTCCCCGTCCCAGGCCGCGCGGGGCGCAAACCCGTAGGCGTCGCACACCAGGGCGTTCGCGTGCAACTCCAGGCCGTGCTCCAGGTCCCTGGGGCTCGGCTTCAGAACCCCCAGGGCCACGTCCCGCGCCTGCTGAATTCGCTCATTCATCCCGGACTCCTTTCTGATGCGCCTTGTCATCACGTTGTCCGGGTGATAATCCTACATTTACAACTCTAAGTCAAGAGGTTTGTTCGGCAAGATCAATTCCCCTTGCTTTCCCGCGCCGGGCGCGTTAGATTGAGTGGGCAGAAACGCGAAAGACGGAAACGCGAAAGACGCGAAAGAGACGAAAAATGCGAAACCGCCCCACCATTCCACCAAAGCAAAACCCTTTAACTATGCAGACGCCTGACCCGACACCGCATCGCACATCCATCCCTACCCTGGCCCGGCTCTCCTTCTGGATACCGCCGGAGCGGATGTCGGAGTTCGAGGCGGCGTACGAGGCGAGGGTCGTTCCCATTCTGGAGCGGCACGCCCTGACCCCGTCCTCCGAGCGAGGCCGGGCGACCCCGAAGGGCGTCTTCAGCCGGCTGTTCGAGGTGGAGAGTCCGTCCGCGGTGGTGGAGATACGGAAGGCGCTTCAGAGAGACCTGGCCTGGACGGAGGCGCTGCAGGATTTGGGCAGGGTCTTCGGGACAGCCGGCCCGGAAGGCCTGGCTCAGTATGGTTTTGACCTCTACGCTGCGCCTGCGGGGCCGGGCAGGGCCGTGTCTGCCGGGCGGGGCCGGGGACACTGGCGCACCTACGACACGACCGATGGCCTTCCAGACATCATGATACGGTCCATTTTCCAGGACCGGGAGGGGTACCTCTGGTTCGGCTCTTACGGTGGCGTGAGCCGGTTTGATGGGGAGACGTTCGCCACCTTCACCACGCAGGATGGCCTAGCAGATAATGTAGTGTTGTCGATTCTTCAGGATCGGGAGGGGTATCTCTGGTTCACCACATCTGGCGGTGTGAGCCGGTGTGACCCTTCAACGCTCCGACAGGCCCGGAGGTCGGAGGGGGCTGGTCAGAGGTTTGTCACCTTCACCACGCGAGAGGGTCTGGCGCACCACGATGTGCTGTCGGCCCTTCAGGATCGGAATGGATACCTCTGGTTCTGCACGGTTGGCGGGGGTGTGAGCCGGTATGACCCTTCGACAAGCTCAGAGCTTGCCCTGAGTGAAACGAAGGGACAAGGCGGGGAGAGGTTCGCCACCTTCACCACGCGGGATGGCCTGGCGCATGATGATGTGCTGTCGGCCCTTCAGGACCGGGAGGGGAATCTCTGGTTCGGCACGTATGGCGGTGTGAGCCGGTATGATGGGGAGAGGTTCGTCACCTTCACCACGCGGGACGGCCTGGCGCATAACGAGGTGCTGTCGGCCCTTCAGGACCGGGAGGAGAATCTCTGGTTCGGCACCCGTGTAGGTGTGAGCCGGTTTGATGGCCGGACCTTCACCACCTTCACCACAGAAGACGGACTGGCTGACAATCAGGTGAGGGCGATCTTTCAGGACCGGGAGGGGGTTCTCTGGTTCGGCACGTATGGCGGTGTGAACCAGTATGACCCTTCGGCTTCGCTCAGGGCAGGCGGCAGGGCGTTCATCACGTTCACCACAGAAGACGGACTGGCGCACAATAAGGTCTATTCCATTCTGGAGGACCGGGAGGGGTATCTCTGGTTCGGCACGTATGGCGGCGGCGCGAGCCGGTATGACGGGAAGACGTTCGTCACCTTCACTACGCGGGATGGCCTGGCGCATAACGAGGTGGTATCGATCTTTCAGGGTGGAGATGGGTGTCTCTGGTTTTGCGCTGGGCAGATCGGCGTGAGCCGGTATGATGGCAGGACCTTCACCACCTTTACCACCCAGGATGGCCTGGCGCACGATGAGATGCATTCGATTTTTCAGGATCGGG
>CAYRZX010000094.1:0-20342 GCA_964428665.1 uncultured Gemmatimonas sp. | reverse complement strand
GTGGATGTCGGCGCTGAGCGTCGCCCTCGGATTGGTGGGGTGGCAGACAGCCCGCGTGATCCGGCGGGACCGGAGACTATCGGTGGCGAACAGGGCGCTTCAGGAGAAGACGGAGGCCCTCGAAGACGCCAACGCGCGCTTGCAGGAGGTGGACGCGCTCAAGACGGACTTCTTCTCGAACGTCTCCCACGAGTTGCGCACGCCGATGACGGCCATCAAGGGATACTCGGACAACCTGCTGGACGGCATCGCCGGGGGATTGACTGAAAGACAGGGGCGGTATATAGTCCGGATCAGGGCCAACGCGGACCGGCTGACGCGGCTGATCAACGACCTTCTGGACCTGTCGCGCCTCGACCGGGGCCGCAGGGACCTGCTGAACCTCAACATCGAGAAGATCGCTGTGAAGGAGGCGGTGGAAGAGACGGTGGAGGGATTGCGCCCGATGGCGGAGGAGGCGGGGCTGGATTTGCGGTTTGAAGGGGAAGAGGTGTATGCGCTGGCGGACCGGGACCGGCTGATGCAGGTGGTGACGAACCTGGTGGGGAATGCGATCAAGTTCACGGAGGCGGGGGGAATGGTCAGTGTGATGGTGGGGGGTGGGGGTCAAGGAAAAGGCGAATGGGAGAAAGGGGGAAAGGGAGAAAGGGAGAAAGACTCTTCTCCCACTCTCCCACTCTCCCACTCTCCCACTCAGGGTTGGGTGGTGGTGTGCGTTCGGGACACGGGCCGGGGAATCCCTGCGGAGGACCTGGAGAGGGTCTTTGATCGGTTTTATCAAGTGGCCGGGAGTCATGGGGGGACGGGTCTGGGGTTGCCGATCACGAAGGAGCTGGTAGAGTTGCTGGGGGGGAAGATCTGGGCGGAGAGCGAAGCAGGAAAGGGGAGTGTGTTCTGGTTCACGCTGCCGATTGCGTGATGAGGAGGTCACCATGGAATACCGGGATTTCGGGGCTACAGGTCTGAAGGTATCGGCCATCGGGTTCGGGTGCTGGGAGTCGGGCGGGGGCTACGGCTCGTTCCAGGAGGAGGAGGTGAAGCGGGCCGTCCGCCGGGCGCTGGATTTGGGGATCAACTGCTTCGACACGGCCAGGGGCTACGGCCAGGGGCAGTCGGAGCGCATCCTGGGTGAGGCGCTGAAGGGGCGTCGGGACGAGGCCATCGTGGTGACCAAGTGCGGCGTCCCGCCCAACCCGGAGCGAAAGAACCGGGACAGCCGGCGGGGGCACATCCTGGAGTCGGCGGAGCAGAGCCTGAAGGACCTGGGCATGGACCACGTGGACGTGATGCTGGTCCACTGGCCGGACCGGGCCGTGCCGTGGGAGGAGCCGATGCGCGCCCTGGAGGACCTGACGCGGGCCGGCAAGATCCGGTTCGGGGGGGTGTCCAACTTCAAGGCGGAGGAGATCGAGGCGTGCGCGCAGACCCGCCGGGTGGACGTGGCGCAGTACGGCTACCACATCTTCGACCGGCGGATGGAGCGCGACGTGTTCCCCGTCTGCGCCCGACACCGGATCGGGGTGATGGCCTACGGGTCCCTCGCGCACGGCCTCCTGACCGGGGCCTTCACGGAGGAGACGAAGTTTGAGGAGAAGGACTGGCGCAGAGGGGCCGCTGAGCGCCCTATCTTCGGGATGAGACTGTTCGCCCCGGACAACTTCCGGAAGGAGGTGCGGGCCGTCGAACGATTTAAACAGGTCGCGGCGCGGCGCGGCAAGAAGGTCGCTCACCTGAGCCTGGCCTGGGTGCTCTCCAACCCCGTCATCAGCACCGCGCTCGTCGGGTGCCGCACCGCGGCGGAGGTGGAGGACAACGTCAACGCCGCAGGCTGGCGCGCCTCGGACGGGGAAAAAGAGGAGATCGACGCCATCTGCCGGGAGGAGGGGATAGACCCCGCGCCGGATGTGTGGTTAGAGTAGTCCCCCTTCACCCACAGCCGGGTTGAGGAGGTCCCGTGTTTCGGAGACGTAGCCTATTCATCGTCTTTGCCATTCTCATCGCCGGCGTCGCGGCGCTCGCGCTCGGCTATCGCTGGTGGCGGATGAAGAACATCTCCCCGGTACAGCGGGGGTTCGTGGTGGCGCTGGAGAAGGGCTGTTTCACCTGTCACGGCCCCGGCGGCCTTCGGGGCGCGCCCAACCCGGGCTACTCCTTCGGCGACGTGCCGCCCTGGGACGGCGGGACGGTCTGGCAATACGTGGAGAACGAAAAGGAGATCCGGGAGTGGATATTGGACGGGCTTCCGGCGCGCATCCGGAACAACCCCGATGCCATGAGACCGCGCCAGAACGCCATCATTCAGATGCCGGGCTGGCGGGGGAAGATCTCCGAACAGGACCTGGACGACCTGGTGGCGTTCTTCAAGGCCGTCTCTGACTTCGACGGAGTTCCGCCGGAGGGGTCCAAAGCGGACGCGGGGAGACTGGCCGCGTGGAAGCTGGGCTGTTTCAACTGCCACGGGCCGCAGGGGCGGGGCACGATGCCCAACGTCCGGGCCTTCAAGGGCTACATCCCGAGCTGGGACGGGGACGACTTCCCGGAGTTGGTGGCGAACGACCAGGAGCTGCGCGACTGGGTCCTGGACGGCGGCCCGAAGCGCATCCTCGAACACCCGGTCGCCAGATGGTTCATCCAGCAGCAGCCGATCAAGATGCCCGCCTACCGGGGGCGCATCACGGACGAGCAGGTGGAGGCGATCATCGCCTACATCCACTGGCTGAGAAAAAAGTAGGGGCGACCCACCGGGTCGCCCCTGCCTGCGGCACTTTTTTCTTGCCTTCGGTTTGATCCTGATCTATATTTCGAGTTGTCCGCGTTGTCATAGTTTTACGAAAGTCCCATGGATCCAGCCAGCCGGGCTGACGCTGATGGTACTGCGTGCCCGGTTTTTTTTATGCCCAGAGCATATGGGAGATATCCTATGGCGCCTGAGGCGGCATTACATTCGCAACGGATGAGCGGACGCAGGCGGTTCCTGAACTGGATGCTCGGAGGGAGCGCGGTCGGGCTGATGGGCAGCGTCCTGTATCCGGCCCTTCAGTTCATCCTGCCGCCCAGGCTCTCGGAGGCGGGGCTGTCGAGTGTGGTGGCGGGGAAGGTGGATGAACTGCTCCCCAACACCGGAAAGATATTCAGGTTCGGGAGCAGGCCGGGGCTTCTGATCCGCCTGCCTTCGGGGGAGTACAGGGCGTTTTCGGCGGTCTGTTCGCATCTCCAGTGCACGGTGCAGTATCGGGGGGATCTGTCCCAGGTCTGGTGCGCCTGTCACAACGGGCGCTACAACCTCAACGGGGAGGTCCTCTCCGGCCCTCCCCCCGCGCCGCTGGAGGCCTACAGCGTGACGATCCGGGAGGACGAGATTGTCGTTTCGAAGGCGTAGAGAGAAGGGGGGATTGTGGAAGCCAAGACCAGATCGAAGGTTCTCGACTGGCTGGACGAGCGGCTTCAGGTCCAGGTCGCTCTGTCCTTTTTGGCCAAGAAGGTTGTGCCGCTGCACCGGCACAGCATCTGGTACTACTTCGGGGGGATGGCCCTGTTCCTGTTCTCCGTCCAGATGGTCACGGGCATCCTGCTTTTGATGTACTATGCCCCGACGGCGGAGGCGGCGTTCGAGAGCGTACAGTTCATCGTGACGGAGGTCCGGTTCGGCTGGCTGATCCGGTCGATCCACAGCTGGGCTGCCAATCTGATGGTGGCGACGGTCTTCGTCCATATGATGAGCGTGCTCCTGCTGAAGGCCTATCGGAAGCCCCGCGAGCTGACCTGGGTGACGGGGGTGCTGCTGTTCTTTCTGACGCTCGGCTTCGGGTTCAGCGGGAGTCTGCTCCCCTGGGACACGCTGGCGTTCTTCGCCACGAAGGTGGGCACGGGACTCGTCAACACCGTTCCGGTCGTAGGCCATCACTTGCTGGTCATCCAGCGAGGGGGGGAGG
The DNA here is from genome assembly GCA_964428665.1 of uncultured Gemmatimonas sp. Classification (GTDB taxonomy): domain Bacteria; phylum Latescibacterota; class UBA2968; order SICM01; family SICM01; genus SICM01. The sequence continues at coordinate 16,410 of CAYRZX010000094.1, read as the reverse complement.
ATGTGACAGGGGCCACGCTCAAGCGTTTCTTCGGGCTTCACGTGGCCGTGCTTCCGATGCTGACCGTGGCCGTCCTCCTCCTCCATCTTCTCCTGATCCTGTTCCAGGGGATGAGCGTGCCGCCCTCCGCGCAGGGGCAGGAGGACAGGATGAAAAAGACGCCCTTCTTCCCCAACTTCCTTCTGCGGGACCTGCTGGCCTGGCTGGGCGCCTTCGGGCTCGTGGTCGGGCTGGCCGTCTTCCTCCCCAGGGAACTGGGGGTCAAAGCCGATCCGTTCGCCCCGGCCCCGGCGGGGATCAAGCCCGAATGGTATTTCATGTTCATGTTCCAGACGCTGAAGCTGGCGCCCTCCCACATCCTGTTCTTAGAGGGGGAGATGGTGGTCTTCCTGTTCTTCGGGCTTTGCGGCCTCGGCCTGATCCTGGTCCCCTTCCTGGACGCCCGGTCGAGGCGGGGGGAGCGGAGTCCGCTGTTCACCGCGCTGAGCATTCTGATGATCCTCTACATTGTGACCATGACTCTGGTGGGATATCTGGTAAAACCTGCATAAGGGGATGCCATGAACCGCGTCTGGCCTATTTTGATCCTGCTCTGCTGGGCAGGGTCGGCGCTGGCGGAGAAGAAGGACACGTGCGTCGACTGTCATCAGACCCTCAATAAATCCCACGCGGCCACCGTCAAAGGGATGGAGCAGGATGTTCACGCCAGGCATGGGTTGTCCTGTGCGGACTGCCACGGGGGGGACCCGACGGATGAGGACATGATGGTGTCGATGGATCCCGGGCGGGGCTACCTGGGGGTTCCGACCGTAGAACAGATCCCCGAATTCTGCGGGAGGTGCCACGCCGACGCCGCATACATCCGGAGGTTCAAGCCGAGGCAGCGGGTGGACCAGCTGGAACTCTACTGGACCAGCGTGCACGGCCAGCAGCACCAGAAGGGGGACCGGAAGGTCGCGCAGTGCGTGAGCTGCCACGGGGTACACGGCATCCTGCCGGGGTCGGACCCCAGGTCCCCGGTCTACCCCACGAACGTGCCGAAGACGTGCGCCCGGTGTCACAGCGACGCGGGTCTGATGGCGAGCTATCACATCCCGACGGACCAGTTCGACAAGTACAGGACGAGCGTGCACGGGCGCGCCCTGCTGGAAAGAGGCGCCCGGGGCGCCCCGGCGTGCCACGACTGCCACGGCAACCACGGGGCGGTCCCGCCGGGGGTCAACTCGGTGAGCAACGTGTGCGGGCAGTGTCACCCGGCCAACCGGGAACTCCTGGCCCAGAGCCCCCACGAGAAGCCCTTTGAGGAGATGGGTCTGGCAGGCTGCAAGACCTGCCACAGACATCACGACACCCAACATCCCACAGACAGCATGCTGGGCACGGCAAAAGGCTCGGTCTGCATCTCGTGCCACAAGAGCGGCTCCAGAGGGTATCAGGCCGCGGCGGATATGCGGGGGGCGATCGAGGGGCTCAAGGCGAAGCGAGACGCAGCTGAACGGTTGATCGCGCGGGCGGAACAGGCGGGCATGGAGGTGAGTCAGGCGAGGTTCGACCTGAACGAAGTGGGTCACTTTCTGACCAGGGCGCGGACATCCGTGCACGCCTTCTCCCCTCCCAAAACCGAAGAGGTGGTCAAACAGGGGGAGGCCCTGGCCGATGTGACGACCCGGAAGGGGGAGCAGGCCCTCGTGGAGATTCAAGCCCGCCGGCGAGGCTTCGCCGTGTTTCTGGTCATCCTCCTGTCTGCGGGGGTGGCGCTGTTCCTCAAGATCAAGGACGTAGACCGGAGAGAAGGGGTTTAAGGGGAAAAAAGCAGGGGCGACCCAGGGTAGTGGAACAGGGCTGGGAACGCGACGGCCAGGAGCGTTTGGCGGGGTGGCTCATGGGAGCGTTAGGAGGTTGGGGGTCGCCCCTACCTACGGCACGAAGTAGTCGTAGATCAGCCGGGACAGGCGAGCGACGATGTGCGCCCCGTCCGTGTCCGCGAAGATGCGGCCTGCCCGGCGCTCTCCCTTGATGCCGTAGAGCATGATCGCCACCGCGTAGGTCAGGCCGGGCGTGGCCACCAGACCCGCGTCCGCCCGCACGTCCCAGAGCATCCCCGGCTTGTCGGCCACCCAGAGCACCCGCTGCCGCTCCACCGGGAGGAGTCGCGGGAGCATCTCCTGGTACTGATTGCGTCTCAGGGTGTCGATGACCTCCTCGCACGCCTCCGGGGTCAGGATCTCGCGCCGGCTCAGCTTCGACAGCAGCAGGACGAGGTCCGACGGGGAGCTGATCGCCACGCGCCGGAAGTCCGGCCAGGCCTTGCTGATGTAGTCCAGCCGCTGCCTCACCGCCGTGTCCTTCAGCCCGTACTCCTGCATCGCCTCGTTGATGTAGGCGCGCCCCACCAGGTCGATGATCAGGTTCGTGGCCACGTTGTCGCTGACGATGGCCATCAGCCTGGCCAGGTCCCGGAGCGAGAGAGAGATGTCCCTGCTCAGGTCGTTGAGCACGCCGGTGCCGGTCATGTAGTGTTCGGGCTTCGGGGTCATCCGCTCGTCGAGGTCCAGCTTCCCCTCCGTGGCCTTCCGGTAGAGGGCGACCAGGATCGGCAACTTGATCACGCTCGCCGTCGGGTATTCCCCCTCGGCCTCGTAGCGGACCTCCTCCCCCGAATCCAGGCGCCGCGCCGCCACACCCACAGTCCCCCGCCTCTCTCTTCCCACCTCGACGATCTTCCTGAGCAGTTCGTCCTTCGTCACGGCCAAGACTCCAGATCGACATTCACCCGTCCGTGTCGTCCACCGGTCTCAAGTCTCCACAATGTACAAGAACTCTCACGCTTGTCAAGGGGGGTTTGCAATCTGCTTGACATTTCAGAGGGAAGACGCTTATCTTCTGGCCGGGATTCTTGGATGAATCAGACCCAGGTCTTCAATTTTTTGTTTTGACTTTTCCCCTTCGAGGGGTATATTTGGGAATAATTATTTATACTACGGCATAATTATGCTTTCGAGTTTCCGCACGGAAGCACAAGGTTGCCGCGACCGCCACATTCAGGACAGGAGGCATCATGGCACTTCCGGGCAAGGGGCTCACACATCGACCGATGGTCACGGGGAGACGGGGAATGGTCGCGTCCGCCCACCCCCTGGCGTCACTGGCCGGCCTCAGAATTCTGATGCAGGGGGGGAACGCCGTCGACGCGGCGGTGGCGACCGCCGCTGCGCTCAACGTGACCGAGGCTTACATGTCGGGCATCGGGGGCGTGGGCTACATGATCATCTACAGCGCGAAGAGGCAGGAGATGAAGGTGCTGGACTACATCGGACTGACGCCGAGGGCCGCCGAACTCAGGCTGTTCGACACGCCGGAGAAACACAGCGTGGGCGCGCTGACCCCCCTCGTCCCCGGCGCGTGCGGGGGCTGGCTGGAGGCGCTGTCGCGCTATGGCAAGCTGAAACCCATCGACGTGTTCGCGCCGGCCATCGAGTACGCGGAGCAGGGCTACCCGTTCACGGTCAAGAACCACGAGTTCTACCGCTCCAGCGTCCCCCGGCTCACCCCGTTCCCGGCGTCCGTCGCGACCTACCTGCGCGGGGGGCGCGCCCCCCTGCCGGGCGAAGTCCTGGTTCAAAAGGACCTGGCGGCCACTTTCCGGAAGGTGGCCTCGAAGGGGCCGGAGGTCTTTTACCGGGGGGAGATCGCCGACGCCGTCGTGCGCTGCTGCGAGCGCAACGGCGGCCTGATCACGAAGGTGGACCTGGAGGGGTTCCGGACGCAGTGGCTGGACCCCATCTCCACGACCTACCGGGGCTACGAGGTCTTCTGCCCTCCGCCCCCCTGCGAGGGCATCCAGTACCTGGAGACGCTGAACATCCTGGAGGGCCACGACCTCGCGGCCCTCGGCCACAACAGCGCCGAGACCCTCCACCTGTTCATCGAGGCGGGCAAGCTGGCCCAGGTGGACCGGGCGGAGTACTCCGCCATCCCCAGCCCGCCCACGAAGGCGCTGCTGTCGAAAAAGTACGCGGCGGAGCGGCGCAGGCTCATCGGCGAGCGGGCGATGGTGACCGGGGGGGAGCGCTATACGCCGCTGTCCAGGAAGCTGCCGGGGGAGGTCCTGCCGGGGGACGTGGCGGCCCTGCTGAAGGAGTGCACGACGCACTTCGACGCGGTGGACGCGGAGGGGAACGCCGTGGCCGTCACGCAGAGTTTAGGAGGGGGATTCGGGTCGGGAATGGTGGTGGACGGCACGGGCATCGCCCTGAACAACTTCATCAACTGGTTCGACCGGGAGCCGGAGAGCCCCAATGCCATCGGGCCGTCCAAGAAGATCGAGATGTGTCTCTCTCCGGCGCAGATATGGAAGGACGGAAAACTCTTCTCCGTGATCGGCACGCCGGGGAGCTACGGCATCATGTTCACCACGCCGCAGATGATGATGAACCTGATCGACCACGGCATGAACGTCCAGGCCGCCATCGAGGCCCCGCGCGTCAAGGCCACCAGCCCCGGACGGCTCGTGGACATCGAGGCCCGCATCCCCGAAGACGTGCGACAGGCGTTGCAGGCCCGGGGCCACGAGCTGCACGTCATCCCGGACTGGTCGGCCCTGGTCGGGGGCGGGCAGGGGATTATGGTGGACCAGGCCACCGGGGCGTTGGGCGGCGGGGCCGACCCGAGGCGAGACGGCTATGCGATGGGGTGGTGAGCCTGTGGCGACCTCAAAAAAGAAGCGTCAGGACACCCGCCCCCGCGTGGCGACGCCGGAGAGGCGGCTGGCGTACTTCGAGCGCATGCTGAAGGCCCTGTGCGCGGACCTGGGCCCTCACCCCTCCGGCACGACGGCCTTCGAGAAGGCCACCCGGATCATCCACCGGGAGATGGCGTCCGCGCTGCCCATCGCCTTTCGGGACCGGTACCTGGACAGATGGGAGGCCGTGCATTTCCCGGAGATCATCCACCGGGGGAGGCGGCTGACGGTGGGCGTCGCCGAAAACTGTGCCGGGACCCCGGACGCGGGGTTCACGGGCGTCATCACGAAGCTGAAGAAGGGGCCTGTCCCCTACGGGATCGTGGACGTGGCGACCGGGAAGCCGGCCGCATGCATCAACGTCAGCAGGGACGTGGGGGTCCTGCCGGAGTACCTCGTGGGGGACGATGTGCTGTCCCTGCCCAGGTTCGTCATCGGCATCCGGGATGTCCCCTTTGTGGACCTGCTGGTCAAGGATCGGGCCGAGGTGCAGGTGCGGCTGAGGGTGGTGTATGCGCCTCAGGTCCCCACCTACAATGTCGTGGGCACGCTCCCCGGGGAGAGCCGGGACGAAATCCTGCTCATGGCCCACGCAGACACGCTGATCATGACGGAGGGGGCGAACGACAACACGGCCACGGCGATCATCGCCCTCATGCTGGCCCACGCCTTTTCGGGGACCCGGCCCAGGTACACCCTCACCTTCCTGATCCCCGGCAGCGAGGAGTACGGCTGCCGGGGGGCCAGGCACTACGTCCGCCGGCGGGAGGTGGAGGGGACGATCCAGCGCCTCAGGTTCGTCATCAACTGCGACTCCCTGACCTACGGCCCCAACCTCTGGGCGTCCACGACGGACCGGGAGTTGATGGCGCTCGTCCGGGCGATCCACGCGGACCTGAACCTGGGGACCGAGCCGATCTACAGCCCGGACCAGGAGCCCTGGATGAACGACGCGGCGTGCTTCCGGTCCGCGCCGCGCGCGCGGGGGATCAACTTCAACAGCCGGGGCTACGACACGCTCGCCGCGAACCACACGCCCGACGACAACGCCGCCAATGTGCCCAGGGACTGCGCGGAATCGTCGTTTCTGGTGCTGGGAGAATTGATCAATCGTCTGCAAGACCTGTAGGCAAAAGAGGAGCCTATCCATGAAAGTCCTACTGCGCGAGCGAGACCTTTCGGACGACTACATCCGGTTTGCTCAACAGATCGGCGCGGACGGGTTTGACCTCCACAACGAGGCCCTCATACCGGGGTGTAAGGAGCAGGGTTACCCGGACCTGGACGGCCTCCTGAGGCTGAAGGAGAGACTCCTCGCGGCGGGCCTCGGCATCTTCCGCGTGGCCCCGCCCGTGCCACGCCGGTTCCTGTTCGGCCAGCCCGGCGGGGAGCAGGAGGTGGATCATCTCTGCAGGACCGTCGAGGTCCTGGGCAGGGCCGGCATCCCCATCATGTCCGTCCCCCTCGACTATTACAACTCCGGCTACAGGGGCGGGGCGCAGGTGGAGCACCGGGGAGGGTATAAGATGTACGGGTTCGACCCGGAGGTCATGAGAAAGCGCCTGAGAGAAGAGCCTTATGAAATCCCTTCAGTGGAGGACTACTGGCCCCGCTGCGTGCATCTCTACGAGAGGCTTGTCCCCGTCGCAGAACGCACGGGGGTGAAGCTCGTCGCGCACCCCTCCGACCCACCGCTCCCTGAGACGCACATCTCCCCCCGGCGCTGGGCCGCCCTGCTCGACGCGGTCCCCAGCGATCAGAGCGGCATGCTTTACTGTGTGGGGACGAGATACGAGTCCGGCGTGAACATCTTCGAGGACATCCGGTATTTTGGCCGGAAGGGGAAGATCTTTCACGTCCACTTCCGGAACGTGCGGGGGACGATCCCCACCGCCGGAGGCTACGAGGAGGTGGCGCTGGACGACGGAGACATGAACATGTTCAGGGTGCTTCAGACCCTGAAGGAGGTCGGCTACGACGGCTGCCTCCAGCTCGATCACATGCCCGGCTACATCGGGGATTCCCCGAACCAGGAGCGCGCCTGGGCCTACGCGGTGGGATATGTGAAGGGGCTTCTTGCGGCGTTGAAGGCATCATCAGGGGAATAGGATGCAGCACATCACGATCTATCGCGAGCCTGGCCGCTACGCAGGCTGGCCGGCCAACTACGGCGTCTGGTCCTGGGGGGACGAGATCGTCGTCGGGTTCACGCTGGGCTACCACAAATCGGACGGCGGGTTCCACTCGCGCGACCGGGAGCGCCCCTTTGTCGGGATGCAGGCGCGCAGCCTGGACGGGGGCGAGACGTGGGAGGTCCAGCGGACGCCCTGCCGCACGCCCGGCGACCGGGGGCTTTCGGCGGACGAGCACGTGCGCCACGACCTGGGCGTCGGGCAGGTCCTGAGCGTGGCGGATGCGCCCGTGGACTGTCCCGGCGGGGTCCGGTTCACGCACCCGGACTTCGCGCTGATGTGCGCCCGGTCCGGGCTGAGGGCAGGGGCCAGGTCGTGGTTCTACGTCTCGCACGATCGGTGCCGGGCGTGGGAGGGGCCGTTCAAACTCCCGGCCTTCGACCAGACCGGCATCGCCGCCCGGACCGACTATCTCGTGGACGGCCCGGAGACGTGCACGCTGTTTCTGACGGCGGCCAAGCCCGACGGCGAGGAGGGGCGCGTCTTCTGCGCCCGGACGACGGACGGGGGGAAGGGGTTCGGGTTCGTCTCGTGGATCGGGCCGGAGCCGGAGGGGTTCGCGATCATGCCCGCCAGCGTCCGGCTGCCCGGGGGACGCCTCCTGGTCGCCGTGCGGCGCCGGGAGGGGAGGCGGGACCTGAAGGCGGAGCGGAACTGGATCGACCTGTATGCGTCAGACGATGAGGGGGCGACGTGGGACTACCTGAGCCGGCCCGTCCCGAACACCGGCGTGGGAGGCAACCCCCCGGCGATGATCCGGCTCCGAGATGGGCGACTGTGCCTGACTTACGGCTACCGGGACGCGCCCTTCAAGATGTGCGCGAGGTTGAGCCAGGATGGCGGCGCGACGTGGGGGGAAGAGATCGTCCTGCGGGACGGTGGGGGGAGTCACGACATCGGCTATCCCCGCACGGTCCAGCGGGCCGACGGCCGGGTGGTGACGGCCTACTACTTCAACGATCACGCGGATGGGGAGCGCTACATTGCGGCGACGATCTGGGAGCCGTAAGGAGGTCATCATGGGCGTGCGGACGGCAGAGGCGTATCTGGCGGGACTGCGGGACGGGCGGGGGGTGTTCTTCAAGGGGGAGCGGGTGGCGGACGTGACGGCGCACCCGGACCTGGGCGTGGGCGCCCGGCACGCGGCGCTGGATTTTGAGCTGGCGGAGCAGGCGGAGTACCGGGAGATGATGACCTGCCCCTGCCCGGACACGGGGGAGACGGTCAGCCGCTACTTCGTCCCGCCGGCCAGCACGGCGGACCTGCTGCATCGCCGAGAGATGGTGGAGACGAGCACCCGGCTGGGCGGGGGCGTGGTGCTGCTGATCAAGGAGATCGGCACGGACGCCCTGTTCACGCTGTCCCTGATCGCGAAGCTGGTGGATCAGAAGCACGGCACAGGCTATCTGGAGCGGGTGAGAAATTACCACGCCTTTTGCCGGGACCGGGACCTGAGCATGTCCGTGGCGCAGACGGACGTGAAGGGGGACCGGGGCAAGGGGCCGTCGGATCAGGCGCACCCGGACTACTATGTGCGGGTCGTGGAGGAGCGGAGCGATGGCATCGTGGTGCGCGGGGCGAAGGCGCACACGACCTGCGCCCCCTACGTGGACGAGATCATCGTGATTCCGACGAGGGCGATGACGGAGAAGGACCGGGACTACGCCGTGGCCTTCGCGGTCCCGGCCAGCGCGAAGGGGCTGAAGCTGATCGCCAGTCCCTTCGGGAGCACGTCCGGGAGCGCGTTTCACCACCCTGTCTCCTCCAGGCACCGCCTGTGCGAGTCGCTCACGGTGTTCGACGACGTGTTCGTCCCGAACGACCGGGTGTTCCTGAAGGGGGAGTGGGACTCCGCCGGGGCCGTCGCCAACACGTTCGTGCAGTTTCACCGGTTCACGGCCGTGGCCTACAAACCCCCGCTGTGCGACCTGTTCATCGGCGCGGCGGCGCTGATCGCGGACTACAATGGGGCGGCCTCCGCATCCCACATCCGGGAGAAGGTCACCCGGCTGATCACCTACGCCGAGACGGTGCGGGCGCTGGGGAGGGCCGCGGCCCTGTCCCCCCGCGTGGTGGATGGAATCGCCATTCCCGACCCGATCGTGACGAACATCGCCAAGTACTCCTTCGCCAGCGGCTACCACACGGCGGTCAGCCTGGTGCAGGACATCGCCGGAGGGCTGGTGGTGACCGGGCCGTCGGAGGAGGATCTGTCCAGCCCGGAGACGAGAGGCTATGTGGAGCGCTATCTGGGCGGGCGGGCCGGGGTCTCGACGGAGGACCGGCTGAAGGCGTTCAACCTGATCCGGGACCTGACGGCCTCGGACTTCGGGGGGTACCACGAGCTGCTGGCCATCCACGCGGAGGGGTCGCTGGAGGCGCAGAAGATCACGATCTTCAGGGACTACGACATCGGGCGGTGCGTAAGGCTGGCGAAGGAGGCGGCAAACATTGGATAAAACCGATCCTCTCCCCCCCCTCCTCCCCTCCCGCATTGTCACCTTTCTTGCTCGTGCAAGAAAGGTGACACCAAAGAAGCACGCTCGCTCAGACGCCGCGAGGGGCTTGGCGCGCCGCAACCTCAACGTCCTGTGATCGCACCGAATTTTGTGCCCCCGGCATGTGGGTTGCTTCTGCTGGACTCCGGTGGTGGGGGTTTCTGGCGTCGCGCCTTCTTTAGCCTGTTCTTATGTCCTATACTGATAACATCGACGACCGCTACACCCGAGAACGGGGGACGGTGTTCCTGACCGGCATACAGGCCCTGGTCCGGTTCCTGATTGATAAGCAACGCCGGGACCGGGCCTCCGGGGGGCCGGTGCGCCGCACGTTCATCTCCGGCTACGAGGGGTCGCCGCTCGGCGGGCTGGACCTGGAGATCCGCAAGGCCCTCCGGCGTTTGAACAGCGACGGGGGGTTCGTCCACCAGCCGGCGGTCAACGAGAAGATCGCGGCGGCGGCGGTGCACGGCAGCCAGTACATCGGGGATGTGGACGGGTTCTGGTACGGCAAGGCGCAGGGGACCAGGTGGACGCCCGACGAGATGGGGCTGGCCAACTTCTCCGGGTCCGGGGAGAAGAGCGGGGTGGTGCTGTTCTGCGGGGACGATCACGCGGCCAAGAGTTCCGTGAACCCGGGGGCGAGCGAGGAGGTGCTGCGGGACATGAAGGTCCCGGTCCTCTACCCCGCCAGCGTGGCCGAGATTCTGTATTGCGCGCATCACGCGCTGTCCCTGAGCCGGTATTCGGGGCTGGTGACCGCGCTCAAGCTGGTCACGCCCCTGTGCGACGGGGCCGGCACGGTGGGGGTCGATCCCGACGAGCCTCGCGCGGTCCTGCCGAATTTTGAGGTGGACGGCCGGCCGTACCGAAAGCGCTTCCACCCGATCGTCCTGGCCACGGCCAGCGTGCCCATCGAGGCCGAGCTGATGACCGTCCGCCTGGACGTGGCCCGCGCCTACGCCCGCGCCAACGGGCTCAACGAGATCGTTCACGCGGAGGCGAGGTCCCGGCTTGGCATCGTCGTTACGGGAAAGAGCTATGCGGACCTGGCGCAGGCGCTGGAGGATATGGGGCTTGCGGGACGGATCAGACTCCTCAGGCTCAGGATGATCTATCCGGTGGAGCCGGAGATTGTCCGCCGGTTCGCCGGGGGGCTGGAGACGGTCTGCGTGGTGGAGGAGAAGGGGCCGTTCGTGGAGGACGTGGTCGCCCACACCCTGCTGGGCAGCGAGGTGAGGGCGGTCTACGGCAAGCGGGGGCCGGACGGGAGGCCGCTCGTGCCGGGACACGGGGAGTTGAGTTCGGATGGTCTGGTCAAGGCATTGGGAGCGTTTCTGTCGGATTTCTTCCCGGACAGCCGCATCCGGGGGCGGCTCAAGGAGATCGCGGCGATTGAAGGTCGGTCGATACCGGTATTTCCGCGTCGCGTGGCGCACTACTGCCCCGGCTGCCCGCACAGCATCTCGGCAAAGGCGCCGGCCGGGGAGGTGGCGGGGGGGGAGATCGGCTGCTCGTCCATAGACGCCTACATCCGCGCGGAGGGGCGCGGGGTGCGCTACATCCCGGCCATGGGCCTGGGTGGGGCGATGTTCAACGGGATGTTCCCGTTCAACGACAACCAGCGCCTCATTCAGAACGTGGGGGACGGGACCCTGCTCCACAGCGGCATCCTGTCCATCCTCAGCTCCGTGGCGCACGGCGCGAACATCACCTACAAGGTCCTCTGGAACCACGTCGTGGCCATGACGGGCGGGCAGGACATCTCCGGCCAGCCTGGCCTGGAGGACTTCTGCGTGACGCTGCTCGGCCTGGGCGTGAGGGAGGTGGCCGTGGTCAGCCGCTACCCCGATCGCCTCTCGCTGGGCCGGGCGCAGAAGGCCGCGCGGCCCGACCAGCGCCTGACGCTCTCGCCCCGCGAGGACCTGGAGGAGGTCCAGAGGGCCGTCGGGGAGACGCCCGGCGTCAAGGTCCTGATCTTTGACCAGGCGTGCGCCACCGAGACCCGGCGGCGGCGGAAGCGGGCGGGCCTCCTGCCGGAGCGCTACCTGTTCATCCACGAGCGGGTCTGCGAGGGGTGCGGGGACTGCGGGCGGAAGTCGCTGTGCCTGGCGCTCAGCCCGAAGGAGACGGCGTTCGGGCGGAAGACTGAGATTCTCCAGTCCGCGTGCAACCGGGACGAGTCGTGCCTGAAGGGGGATTGCCCCTCGTTTCTGATTGTGACGCCGCGCAACGGATCGAAACTGAAGCGACGAATGCCGCCCCCCCTCGCGCCCGAAGACCTTCCGGAGCCGGCGGAGAAGGTCACGGCGAGGCGGCCCTACGCGATCTACCTGATCGGCATCGGCGGGACGGGCGTGGTGACGGTGGCGCACCTCCTGGGGGTCGCGGCGATGTTCGAGGGGAAGGCCGTGGCCGAGCTGAACCGGACGGGCCTGGCGCAGAAGGGGGGGCCGGTGGAGTCCCCCATCGTGATCAGCGAAGGGATGCAGCCCCGGATAGACAATCCGTTGCCGATCTCGATCCCGCTGGGAAAGTGCGACCTCTACCTGGTCGCGGACCTGCTGGGGGGGGTCCACCCCGCCAACCTCTGTCTGTCCTCGCCGGAGCGGACCGTCGCCGTGGTCAGCCGCTCGGTCGTCCCGACGGCGGAGATGGTCTACAACCCCGACAGCCCGTCTGTGGATGCGGCCGCCGCGGAACAGGTCCTCAACGCCTGCGCCGACGCCTCCCGGAATGTCTTTGTAGATGCGCAGGGCCTGGTCCAGGCGCTGTTCGGGGATCACATCTACGCCAACCTGTTTTTGACCGGCGCGGCCTACCAGGCGGGCCTGATCCCCCTCCGGGCCGCGAGCATCGAGCGGGCGATCGTGCTGAACGCCCAGGCCGTGGACGCCAACCTCGCCGCGTTCCGGTGGGGCCGGATGGCGGTCCTGGACCCGGACAGGGTGGAGGCCCTGGCCCGGCCCCCGTTGCCCGGCGTGGAGGAGGTCATCGAGGGGCAGATGGCGGGGTTGCGAAGGGGGCGTCGCGGGGCGGAGCAGGTCGCCTTCTACCGCCAGGCGCTCGACCGGGTCCCCATCCCGGAGGAGGCGTTCCGGAGGGCGTGGGCCGTGCGTCTGACGGACCTGATCGACTATCAGGACCTCGCCTATGCCCGGCGTTACGCGGACCTTGTCGCCTCGATCTATGAGGTGGAGCGGGACCGCGTCGGACCCGTCCGGGACTTCGCCCTCACGCACGCCGTAATGGTCAACCTTCACAAGCTGATGGCCTACAAGGACGAGTACGAAGTGGCCCGCCTCCTGACCGGGGACGAGGAGGCGCGCATCCGGGGGGAGTTCGAGGGGGAGGTGGCGATCTCTTACCACCTCCATCCCCCGATCTTGCGGGGCCTGGGCTGGTCGCGCAAGATCGCGTTCGGCCCCTGGTTCCGGCCTGCCCTGCGCCTCCTGCGGCGGCTGAAGGCCCTGCGCGGGACGGCGTGGGACCCGTTCGGTTACGCGGAGGTGCGGCGGAAGGAGCGGGCGCTGATCGAATGGTATGAGGCCGGCGTGCGCAGGCTCGCCAGCGCGCTGTCTCTGGACACTTATGACGACGCACTGGCCGTGGCCCGCGCCCCCGACGCGATCCGGGGCTACGAGGGGGTCAAAATGGCAACGATCAAGAGGGTCGAGGCGGAGGTCGCCTCCAGAGAAGACCGATACCATTTATAATCATCTCCTCACCTTCCGCCTCACATTTCCCCCCGCGCCCCCCATCACCTTTATCTCGCACAGAACTTCTCCCCTCTTCGGCGCGGCCACGAACCACTCCAGCGTCCGGCTCCCCGTCACCCCCGGCAGGTGCCCCAGGTCCGCGTGCCCCTCCGCCGAGAGAAGCTTCACGCCCGCCGCCGGATGAAACTCAACACGCACCCCCCGCACCCGGCTCAGAGACCTCCCCCTGTTCGAGACGTGCGTCGGAAACGCCCCCCGGTTGGCCACGCGCGCCCGCACCCGGTACACGGACCCGCCCACCCCGTCCACGCGCACGTCTTTGAGCGCCACCTGCGGGCGCCGCCGGGCGTGCTCCAGCGTGAACCGGTAGGTCCCCTTCGCGATCCGGGACAGGGCGGGCATTGTCTGGTTGGCCTGATGTCTGAAGAGCAGCCCCCCGACCTCCACGCGGCCAAGCTGCGGATGATCGAAAGGTCTCCAGGGGTGGAACAGCGGGTCTCGCCTCCTCTGCCGGTCCCACCATTTCATGACGCGCCGCATCTGGGCCTCCTGCGCCTCCTCGGTCTCGGCGGCGAACTGCTCCGACGCCGGGATTCCGGCGCTGTCCACGATAAGGCGAAATGACCGTTATAAAAAAACGCTCGACCGCGAACGATACCCGCCGCGACCGAGCGCCACAGATGTCCCCGGCGATCTCTCCACCGCACACGCCACCCCTCCTCTACCCCTTCCCGAACGCCTCCGCGAACAGGAAGAAGTCCTCGAACCCCACCGCGCCGTTCTGGTCCAGGTCGAACCGGACCTCGTATCCGGCCCCCTCCTTCTTCGTCCCGAACGCCCCCGCGAACAGGAAGAAGTCCTCGAAGTTCACGGCCCCATCCCCGTTGAAGTCCGCCGAGGCGCCGGCCGCCCGCGACACGAGCGTGATCTCGAAGACGCCGTTGCCCAGCGTCCCGGCGTAGAGCGTGGGCGCTGCCAGGGCGAGGGCGCTGACGTTCAGGTTGCCCAGCCCGACGTTGATGGCCTCCCAGGTCGCCCCCCCGTCCGCGCTCTTGAAGGCGCCCGCCTCCGTGGCCGCGTAGATCGTCGCCGGGCTGGCGCGGTTCACGGTCACGGCCAGGGCGACGGTCCCCTTCAGGCCGGCGTTGATCGCCTTCCACGTCCCTCCCCCGTCCGTGCTCTTGAAGACCCCGCCCCCCACCGTCCCGGCGTAGACCGTCGCCGGCGTCTCGGGGTCCACCGTCAGGGTCGCCACGTTGGGCGTCGTCAGCCCGCTGTTCACCGGGCTCCAGGAGCCTCCGCCCGTGGTCGTCTTGAACACCCCGCCCGTCGTCCCGGCGTAGAGCGACTGAGGCTGTTTAGGGTCGATCGCCACCATCCGGATGCCAACGTTGTCCAGGATGCCGGCGTTGGCAGGCTGCCAGTTGGCCCCGCCGTCCGTGCTCTTGATGACCCCCGCCTGGTCGCTCGCGGCATATATTGTCGCCGGCGTGGCAGGGTCCATCACCACGGAGAACACGCCCAGGTCCACCAGGCCCGGATGGTAGGCCCAGAGGACGCCGCCGTCCGTGCTTCTGAAGATCCCCTGAGTCGTCCCGACATAGATCAGGGAAGGGGTCTGGGGGTGGAAGGCGATGGAGAAGACCGATGCGCTGGTCAGGTTCAGGCCCCAGGACTTTCCGGCGTCCGAACTCCTGTAGAGCCCCTGCTCCGTGCAGGCATAGAGCGTCCCCCCCTGCGCCGGGTCCAGCGCCACATCGAAAACGACCACCGACGAAATCCCTCTGTTGGAGACCGCCCACGCCGCCCCGCCGTCCACGCTCTTCATCACCCCCCCTCTGGCCTGACCCGCGTAGAGCGTGGCCGGAGATCGAGGGTCGAGCGCCACCGCAAAGACCCTGGCGTCCGTCTGTCCGGCGTTGATCGCCCTCCAGCTAACGCCGCCGTCCGTGCTCTTGTAGACCCCCGCCCCGCTCGTGCCCGCGTAAAGCGTCGTGGGCGACTGAAGGTCCAGCGTGACGATGAAGATCGCGTTGTTCCCCGGCAGCCCGGAGTTGGCCGCCCGCCACGTCAGCCCCCCGTCCGCGCTCCTGTAGACACCCGCCTCCGTCGCCGCGTAAACCGTGAGGTTCGCCTGGGGGTCCACCGCCACGGCAAACGTGGCCCGGTTCGTCGGCAGCCCGGAGTTGATCCCCCGCCACGTCGCCCCGGCGTCCGTGCTCTTGGAGATACCCGAGTTCGTCCCGGCGTAGATCGTCGAGGGCGCCCCGGGATCGACGGTCAGGCTGAACACCAGCAGCCCGGTCAGGGCCGGGCCGACCGCCGTCCAGGCCGCCCCCCCGGCCGTGCTCTTGAAGAGCCCCCGGTCCGTTCCGACGTAGAGCGTTGAAGGCGTCTGCGGGTCAATCGCCATGGACTGCACGACCAGCCCCGACAGGCCGGCGCTGGCCGCCGTCCAGGTCGTCCCCCCGTCCGTCGACTTGAACACCCCGCGCTCCGTGCCCGCGTAGAGCGTGGAGGGCGCGGCGGGGTCCAGGAGGAGCGAGACAACCGACAGCCCCGTCAGCCCGGCGTTGATCGCCTTCCAGTTGACGCCTCCGTCCACGCTCTTGTAGACCCCTCCGGCGTCCGTCCCGGCGTAGACCGTGGCCGGGGCCTGCGGGTCGACGGTCAGGGCGTACACGCTCCCCCCCTCCGGACCCAGGCCGGTCCAGACATTCTGCCCGGCCCACGACTCCCACGCTGTCACCAAGACCCACAGAAATGCGAGGCAAAAATGTTTTACGATGATCATTGAGAAGGTATCCCTGGTGAAGAGTGGAAAGGATGAACAGGCCCTCACCCTCCCCCAAGCCTGTGGATAAGGCCCTTGTCACCCCCTCCCTCTCCCGTACGTACGGGAGAGGGAGGGGGCAGGGGGTGGGTGAGGGCCGATCCGCCTCCTTCAGATCGCACTCAGCGCCCGCGCAAAGTCCACGTCCGCCTGCGTGATCGCCCCGGCGCTGTGCGTCGTCACGGAGACCCTCAGGGTCTTCGTGCGGCTGTCCACGGCCAGGTCCGAGTGGTGGTTGTTCCGATCCATCGTGTCCAGCACCCCCCGCAGGAACGGCATGAGCTGCGCGAACTTCTCGAACTTCCATTCCCGGACGAGCATGCTCCCCTCCCGCCGCCACCCGTTGAGCGCCCGAAGCGCCGCCTCGATCTGCGCCTCGCCCAGCACGGTCTTGTTCTCTATGGCCATGGTGACCTCCTTTATGTTA
>CAYRZX010000093.1:0-20477 GCA_964428665.1 uncultured Gemmatimonas sp. | reverse complement strand
CAGCCTGCTGATCTCCGTCTTCCTCGCCTTCCTGTTCGAGGCCATCCGGGAGATGAGGCCTGAAGATCGCGAAAAGCTCTCCGGCCTGCTGAGGACGCCCCCATGAGGTCCCGATCCCAGGCCTTTTCGGGAGCGGGGCTGTTGTGGGTCCTGACCGTCGCCGTCCTCTACTACGGGGCCGCGCGGCTGGGCCTGCTGCTGGCCTTTGAAAAGACGAACGCCTCGCCCGTCTGGCCCCCGTCGGGCTTCGCGCTGGCGGCCGTCCTGCTGCTCGGCTACCGCATCTGGCCCGGCGTCGCGACAGGGGCATTCCTGGCCAACGTGGCCGTCTTCTCCGCCAACCGGGCCGCGGAGGCGTCGGTCATCGGTGTGGTCTCCGGCCTCATCGCGATGGGGAACACCCTGGAGGCCGTGTCGGGCGCCTACCTCCTTCGCCGCTTCACGGGGTCTCTCAACCCCCTCGACCGGGCCCGGGACGTCTTTAAATTCGTGGGGGCGGCGGCGCTGGCGTGCGCGGTCAGCAGCTCCGTCGGCCCCACCGGCCTCTGCCTGGCCGGCATCGCCCCCTGGACGCTCTACGGCACGATCTGGTTCACCTGGTGGATCGGGGACACGGCGGGCGTCCTCATCCTGACCCCGATGCTGCTGACCTTCTATGGGCGGCCCTGGGTCCCCCGCGAGCCCCGGTGGCTCGTCGAGACGGCCCTCCTGTTTTTGGGGCTGTTTGCCGTCGGTCAGGTGGTGTTCGAAGGGTGGTTTCCCGCCAGTCTCCTCAGGTCCCAGACATATCTGCTCATCCCCTTCCTGTTGTGGGTGGTGTTTCGCTTTGGCCAGCGGGAGGCCACGACGGCGGTCTTCCTGGTCTCGGGGTTTGCGGTCTGGAGCACCGTGCACGGGACAGGCCCTTTTGTCGGGAGGTCGCTCAACGAGTCCCTCCTCCTGGTGCAGTCCTTCGTGTGCGTCGTCGCGGTGACGATGATGTCCCTGGTCGCCGTCCTCGCCGAACGCAGACAGGCGGAGGAGGCGCTGAGGCAGACCGCCGCCCAACTGGAGCAGCGCGTGGCGGAGCGCACCGCCGAGCTCCAGGAGACCAACGCCGAACTCGAATCCTTCACCTACTCCGTCTCCCACGACCTGCGCGCCCCCCTGCGGGCCCTGCAGGGCTTTGGGGATGCCCTGATGGAGGACTGCGCCGACCGCCTGGACTCGACCGGCCAGGGCTATGTCCGGCATATCGTCGGCGCCGCCCGGCACATGGACACCCTGGTCCAGGACCTGCTGACCTACAGCCGCCTCAGCCGCGCCGACCTTCAGCCCCAGCCGGTCGGCCTGACGGCGGTGACGGCGGACGCGCTTGCCCAGCTGGAGAGGGAGATCCAGGAGCGAAAGGCCCGGATCACGCTCAGGGAGCCGTTCCCGGAGGTGATGGGCCATCGCGCCACCCTGGTCCAGGTCGTGACGAACCTGCTGACCAACGCCGTCAAGTTCGTGCCCCCCGGCGCGCAGCCCCGCGTGCAGGTGTGGGCCGAGGAGCGCGACGGGTGGGTGCGCCTCTGCGTGGAGGACAACGGCATCGGCGTCTCCCCGGAGTACCACGAACGCATCTTCCGCGTGTTCGAGCGTCTGCACGGCATCGAGGTCTACCCCGGCACCGGCATCGGCCTGGCCATCGTGCGCAGGGGGGTGGAGCGCCTCAGAGGCCGGGCGGGGGTGGAGTCGGAGGTCGGGCGGGGGAGCCGGTTCTGGATAGAATTGCCGAAAAGCGCGGACTGCGTATAAGTGGAACGTTTTTAGGAGATTCGCGTCTTATGCCTTGTGCCTACGTCCGGAGGTGACACATGAACGACTTCCTGCGAGTGCTTCTCATAGACGATAACCCCCACGACCGCGCCCTGGTCGAGCGCGAACTGCGCCGGGAGTTCCCCGACCTTGAAAAGGAGCACGCCATCGACGCGGAGGGCCTCGGGCGGGCGCTGGAGGCGGGCGGCTTTGACCTGGTGATCACCGACTACCAGCTCCGCTGGACGGACGGCCTGGCCGTCCTGGGCGCCGTCAAGACCCGCTGGCCCGACTGCCCGGTGATCATGTTCACCGGCACGGGCAGCGAGGAGGTGGCCGTGGAGGCGATGAAGGCGGGCCTGGACGACTACGTCCTGAAGTCCCCCAAGCACCTGGTGCGCCTGTCGGCGACCGTGCGCCTGGCCCTGGAGCGCGCCGAATCCCGCCGGCGGGCGGCCCGCCTGGAGGTGCGCCTGGAGACGCTGCTGAACCGGCTGAACGTGGGCGTCTTCCGGTCCACCCTGGACGGGCACGTGCTGGAGGCCAACCCGGCGTTCTGGCGCCTGCTCGGCCTGAGCCCCTCGCAGGAGGTTCGCGCCGTCAGCCTGAACGCCTTCTACAGCAAGCCCGAGGATCGCCCCCTGCTCATGGGCCTGCTCAAAAAGACCGGAGGACTGCTCGAGCACGAGATCCAGCTGCGCCGGGCCGACGGAGTCCCCATCTGGGTCTCCCTGACCGAGACCCTGAACACCGTTCCGGGCGGGGAGATCTTCATCGACGGCCTGATGGAGGACGTCACCGAGCGCAGGCAGGCGCGGGAGGCGCTGCGGGAGAGCGAGGAGCGCTTCCGGCAGCTGGCGGAGAACGTCCGCGAGGTCTTCTGGATGTCCG
This sequence comes from uncultured Gemmatimonas sp., assembly GCA_964428665.1. Lineage (GTDB taxonomy): Bacteria > Latescibacterota > UBA2968 > SICM01 > SICM01 > SICM01. The sequence continues at coordinate 17,807 of CAYRZX010000093.1, read as the reverse complement.
ACGCGACCCAGACCCGGATGATCTACATCAGCCCCGCCTACGAGGAGGTCTGGGGGCGCACCTGCCAGAGCCTTTACGAACGGCCCCTGTCCTTTCTGGACGCCGTCCACCCGGAGGACCGCGAGCGCGTGATCGCCGCCGTCGAAAGGCAGGTCCGGGGGGAGCAGACGGAGGAGGAGTACCGGGTCATACACCCCGACGGGTCGGTCCGCTGGGTCTATGATCGCGGCTTCCCCATCCGGGACGATTCGGGGCAGGTCTGCCGCATCGCCGGGATCGCGGAGGACATCACCGGGCGCAGGCGGATGGAGGACGCCCTCTGGCAGACCGGGGAATACCTCCGGGAGAGGGCTGAAAGATGAGTGAGTCGCCGAACTTCTCCCCGCCTTCTGCGGCGCAGGAGGCCGACCGGGGCCGCCCCCCGTTCCGCATCCTGCTCGTGGACGACGATGAGGACGACTACATCATCGTCCGCGCACTGCTCGCGGAGATCAGGGGCCGGAAGTTCGAGCTGAAATGGGTGGCGACGTATGAGACCGCCCTGGAGGCGATCCAGCGCCGTCCCTGCGACGTCTGCCTGATCGACTACCGCCTGGGCGCGCGCAGCGGGCTGGAATTTTTGCGTCAGGCGAGTGGGATCAACCGCAGGGTGCCGATGATCCTCCTGACGGGGCAGGGGGGGCACGAGATCGACGTGGAGGCGATGAGGGCCGGGGCGGCGGACTTCCTGGTCAAGGGACGGATCGACGCGGCCCTGCTGGAGCGCTCCATCCGCTACGCCGTCGAGCGCACCAGGACGCTGGAGGCGCTCCAGAAGGCCCAGGCGGAGCTGGAGCGGAGGGTGGCGGAACTCTCCAGGGCCAATGAGACGCTGGCGGAGAAGGAGCGCCTGCTGAACTCCTTCCACCGGGCCGCCCAGACCATCCTCTCCCCCCTGGACCCGGCGCAGATCCTGGACAACCTGGCGAAGCAGATCGTGGAGGCCGGCATCTTCCGCAGCCTGATGGTGGCCCTGGTGGATGAAGTCGCAAAAAGGGTGGAGATCAGCCGGGGCCTCTGGCGGGACCCGGACGGCCACATCCTCTGGAATCCCCAGCAGATGGTCGGCGCCTCCTACGCCCTGGAGGACGACAACATCACGGCCCAGGTCGCCCGCACCGGGGAGATGCAGGTCGTGGAGGAGTGGGACGAGCGATTCGACCGGAGGTTCAGCCAGCCCGAGGACCGCAAAGGGAAGGTATCCTACTTTATACCGGTCAAGCAGGGGGGGCGCGTGCTCGCGGTCCTGGCCACGGGCAGCCAGGTCGAGGAGAAGGAGGAGACGCTCCGCCGGATCGAGGTGATGCGTCCGTTGCTGGATCAGATCGCCATCGCCCTGGAGCACGCCCGGCTCTACAGAGAGGTCCAGGAATACGGCCAGCAGCTCATAGCAATCAACAGAAGCCTTGCAGAGATCAACAGAAATCTCGAGGCCGAAATCGCCGAACGCAAGCAGGCGGAGGAGGCCCTGCGCAGGGCGCACGACAATCTGAAGGAGACTAACGCAGAACTGGAGGCCTTCTCCTACTCCGTCTCCCACGACCTGCGCGCCCCCCTGAGGGCCATGCAGGGCTTCGCCGACGCCCTGCAGGAGGACTACGCCGACCGCCTGGACCCCACCGGCCAGGACTACGCCTGGCGCATCGTGGCAGCGGCCCGGCGCATGGACGGGCTCATTCAGGACCTGCTGACCTACAGCCGCCTCAGCCGCGCCGACCTCCGGCTCCATCCGATCAGCCTGAGGGGGATGGCCAAGGACGTGCTGGCCCAGATGGAGGAGGAGTTCCGGGAGCGAAACGCCCAGGTCACCGTCCAGGGGCCACTGCCGGAGGTGGTGGGGCATCGCGCCACCCTGGTCCAGGTCGTGATGAACCTGCTGACCAACGCCGTCAAGTTTGGGAACCCCGACACGCCCCCCTGCGTGCGGATATGGGCCGAGGAGCGCGACGGGTGGGTGCGCCTCTGCGTGGAGGACAACGGCATCGGCATCGCCCCGGAGCACCACGAGCGCATCTTCCGCGTCTTTGAGCGCCTGCACGGCGTCGAGACCTACCCCGGCACCGGCATCGGCCTGGCCATCGTGCGCAAGGGCGTGGAGCGCATGGGCGGACGCACGGGGGTGGAGTCGGAGGTCGGGAGGGGGAGCCGGTTCTGGATAGAGTTGCCACAGGCGGAGGATAAACTATGAACGTCCCGCACGCCCCCGTTCTGCTGGTGGAGGACGACCCCAACGACGTCCTCCTGATCCAGCGCGCCTTTCGCAAGGCCAACCTGGTCAACCCCCTCCACGTGGCGGGGGACGGCGAGGAGGCCGTCGCCTACCTCTCCGGCCAGGGCGCCTACGCCGACCGGGGGCGCCACCCCCTGCCCATCCTGATCCTGCTGGACCTGAAGCTCCCCCGCAAGTCCGGGCACGAGGTCCTGGCCTGGCTGCGGGCACAGCCCGAGCTGAAACGCCTGCCCGCCGTGGTGCTCACCTCCTCCAGAGAGGCCGCCGACGTCAACCGGGTCTACGACCTGGGCGCCAACTCCTACCTGGTCAAGCCGGTGGCCTTTGACGACCTGTTGAAAATGGTGCAGACGCTCAACATGTACTGGTTGATCCTCAACGAGAAGCCGGTGGTGTCGCCCCCCAAAACCTAAATAATTCATAAATCTTGTGCATGGAACGATGTCGCCTGTCGCACAGGCCCTCACCCCCTGACCCCCTCTCCCGTCGTACGGGAGAGGGGTGGCAGGCGCAGCCTGCCGGGGAGAGGGCCGCTTCACGCCTTTTTCTCAGGAGAACTCTCATCACCGACCTTAAACCTCATCTCTTGCCATTCCTCGGCCTTCTCATCGCGATCATTTGCTGGACGGCTGAGACACTCGCCCAGACTCCCGTGATCGGGACCCTCGCCGGGGGGGGCGCATCGGACCGGGACACCCTGGCGACGGCGGCCAGGCTGGAGGCCCCGGTGGGCGTGGCCGTGGACCGGCAGGGCAACGCCTTCATCGCCGACTTCGGGGCGCATCGCGTCCGCCGGGTGGACGCCGGGACCGGCCGCCTCACGACCGTGGCCGGGACCGGGGACTTCGGCTTCGACGGGGACGGAGGCCCCGCGATCCAGGCCCGCCTCAACCGCCCCGCCGGCGTGGCCGTGGACAGCCTGGGCAACCTCTTCATCGCCGACCGGGGCAACCGCCGCGTCCGCCGGGTGGACGCGCAGACCGGCGTCATCTCCACCGTCGCCGGGACCGGAGGGGCGGGCTTCTCCGGGGACGGCGGACCTGCCACGCAGGCGCAGCTCTACGAGGTCGTCGGCGTGGCCCTGGACCGGTCTGGAAACCTCCTGATCGTGGACGGGGGGAGCGTGGTGCGGGACCCGGTCTCCGGCCTTGAGCGGGTCGTGGGCAACCACCGCATCCGCCGCGTCGACGCCGGGACCGGCGTCATCTCCACCGTCGCCGGGACCGGGGACTGGGACTTCACCGGGGACGGCGGCCCCGCGACCGCCGCCGCCCTCTCCTTCCCCGCGGCCGTGGCCGTCGACGCCTCCGGCAGGGTCCTGATCTCCGACGCGGGCAACCACCGGGTGCGCGCCATCGACCCTGCCACCGGCAGGATCTCCACCCTCGCGGGGGTCGGCGGAGACCCCTTCTCCGGCCTGGGCGCTTACGCCGGGGACGGAGGACCGGCCGCCTCCGCCAGCCTCAACACCCCGGTCGGCCTGGCCATAGACGCGCAGGGGGACCTCTTCATCGCGGACCAGGACAACCACCGCGTCCGCCGGGTGGACGCGCAGACCGGCGTCATCGTGACCGTGGCCGGGACCGGCGTGCCGGGCCTCTCCGGGGACGGTGGCCCCGGCCTCCTGGCCCGCCTCGACACCCCGGCCGGCCTGGCCCTGCTCCCCTCCGGCGACCTGCTCATCGCCGACCTGGGCAACGCCCGCGTCCGGAGGCTCTCCAGCCCGAACACCCTCCTCCCCTACGCCGAGGCGCAGGCCGCGCTCGACTTCGGGAGCGTGACCCTCCAGACCTCTAAGCGTCTCGATGTGATCCTCCGGAACCGGGGGAACGCCCCCCTGAAGGTGCAGAAGGTCCAGAGCAACAGCACCCTGTTCGCCGCGCGGGACACGAGCCTGACCGTGGCCATCTCCGACAGCGCCGCCCTCCCCGTGGCCTTCACCCCCGCGGCCGCCGGACGCGCCGAAGGTCAGCTCACGATCACCACCGACGACCCCCGTGGACCCACCACGGTCCTCCTGAGCGGCAGGGGGACCGTGCCCGACATCGACCTCTCGACCCAGAGCCTGAACTTCGGCCCGGTCACCGTGGGGAAGGCGGACACCCTCTCCCTGACCGTCTACAACTTCGGCATCGGGCAGCTCTTCGTCAGCTCCGTCGCCTCCTCCGACACGCAGTTCGCCGTGCTCGACAGCGTCTTCGCGCTCGCATCAGGGCTGAGCCGGATGCTGCGCGTCGTCTTTTCACCCAGGGCCCTTGACGAACAGGTGGCCGCGCTCACCCTCCGGAGCAACGACCCGGATGAGGGGACCGTCTCCGTCCGGCTGAGGGGTGTGGGCCGGCCCCCCAGGCCGGGCGGGTTCCAGGCCGTCGGCGACAGCGCGGGCCTGGGGGGGCCGGGCCGGGAGTTCGGCGTGGCCTGGGGGGACTTCAACGGAGACGGCAGGCCGGACCTCTACGTGGCGCGCAGCGGCGGCAGGCCCGCCTCCCTCCACCGGAACAACGGTGATAGCGGGGCGGGTCGATCCGGTGAATCGACGGCGGGGTGGACCTTCACCGACGTGGCCGCCGACGCGGGCGTCACGAACGACCGGGATGGCAGCGCGGCGGTCTGGGGGGACTTCGACGGAGACGGAGACCTCGACCTTTTCGTCACGAACTTCAACCAGCCCAACCGCCTCTACCGGAACGATTCCGGGAAGTTCACCGACATCGCCCCGGCCCTCGGCCTCGACGACGCCGGCGCGGGCATGGGCGCGGCCTGGGCCGACTTCGACAACGACGGAGACCTCGACCTGTTCGTGGCGAACTTCGGCCCCAACCGCCTCTACCGGAACGATTCCGGGAGGTTCACAGACATCGCCCCGGCCCTCGGCGTGGCCGACTCCCTCGGCAGCAGCGTGCAGCCGGCCTGGGGGGACTACAACGGGGATGGGCGGATCGACCTCTACGTGGCGGCCAGCGGCAAAGATCACCTCTACAGAAACGAGGGGTCTCGATTTGTGGACATCGGGGACTCCCTGAGGGTGGTGGACAGGAACAGCGATCCCTCCTTTGGCGCGGCGTGGGGGGACTTCGACAACGACAGCGACCTCGACCTGTTCGTCACGGGGTTCAACTCGCCCTCCCGCCTCTACCGGAACGACAGGGTGGCGGGTCGATCCGGTGAATCGACGGAGGGGTGGAGATTCGTGGATGTCGATCTGCTGAAGGACAACGGGACCTGGAAGGCGCGGGGGGCCGTCTGGGTGGACTACGACAACGACGGGGACCTCGACCTCTACCTGGTCCGGAGCGGACAGTCGAACCTCCTCTACCGGAATGATGCGGGGAACTTCACGGAAGTCGGCGCAACGCTGAGCGTCAACAGCGTGGGAGACGGGCGCGGCGTGGCCGTGGCCGACTTTGATGGAGACGGCGCGCCCGACCTCTACGTGTCCAACCAGGACCGCCCCGGACGCCTCTACCGGAACCGGGAGGCCGAGGGGGGGTGGGTCGCGGCCCGGCTCGTCGGGACCCGGAGCACAAGGGACGCCATCGGGGCGCGAGTGCGCGCAGTCGTAAACGGGCGGGCGTTGCTCCAGGAGGTCAGCGGGGGGTCCTCCCACCTCTCTCAGAGCGGGGCCACCCTGCTGTTCGGCGTGGGCCGGGCCGAGCGCATGGACAGCCTGACCGTCCGCTGGCCCAGCGGCATCGTGCAGGCGCTGAGGGACCTCCCGGAGGGACGCCTGGCGAGGATCGAGGAGACCCCTCCCAGCCCGCCCGCCCGGATCGCGCTGACCGCCTCTGCCACATCGCTCATCGCCACCGGCGTCTCCACGGCGCGAATCACGGCCACGGTCCTGGACGAGCAGGGGGAGCGCGCCCTGAGCAGCAGGGCCGCGATCACCTTCACCCTGGCGTCCGGGCAGGGGACGTTTCAGGGCCCCGCCAGCGTCCAGGCGCAGGACGGCCTCGCCTCCATCACCTTCCGCTCTCCCGAACTGGTACCCGGTCGGGCCGTCATCCTCGCGCAGTCGCCGGGGCTGACGGGCGGGCAGGCGCAGATCGACCTCCTCCCCCCGCCCCAGGCCGGGACCGTCCAGGTCGCAGCCGGAAACGGCCAGGCCAGCTGGAGCGGCGACGGGGGCCCGGCCGCGCAGGCCGCGCTCAACGGCCCCGAGGGCCTGGCCGTCGCGGACACGTCAGGGACCCTGTACATCGCGGACACGGAGAACAGCCGGGTCCGCCGGGTGGACGGGAGGACAAACGCCATCGCCACGGTCGCGGGGACCGGCGTCCGGGGCAGCCGGGGGGACAACGGCCCGGCCACCGAGGCCCAGCTGAGCGTCCCTTCGGAGGTCCTGGTCACGGGGGACAACCGCCTCCTGATCGTGGACACGGGCAACAATAAGATCCGCCAGGTGGACCTCAGGACCTCGATCATCACCACCCTGGCCGGAGATGGCCAGTTCCGCTTTGCGGGGGACGGCGGCCCGGCCCCGGAGGCGAGCCTGGGCCAACCGGCCTCCGCGGCCCTCGACCGCCAGGGCAATCTCTACATCGCCGACACGTTCAACCACCGCATCCGGCGACTCGACGCGGCCACCGGCCTCCTCTCCACCGCCGCCGGAGACGGCCAGGCGCGCTTCGCCGGAGACGGCGGCCCGGCGTTCAGGGCCAGCCTCAACCGCCCTGCCGGCGTGGCCGTGGACAGCCTGGGCAACCTCTACATCTCGGACACCGACAACCACCGCATCCGACGCCTCGACGCGGCCACCGGCCTCATCTCCACCGTCGCCGGGAACGGCCAGCAGGGTTTCTCCGGGGAGGGCGGCCTGGCCACGGATGCCGGCCTCAACCGGCCCAGGCGGGTGGCCGTGGACAACCTGGGCAACCTCTACATCTCGGACGCCGACAACCACCGCATCCGACGCCTCGACGCCCGGTCGGGCCTGATCGTCACCGTGGCCGGGACCGGGACCGGCAGGTTCAACGCCCGGGAGGGCCAGGACGCCACGAAGATCGACCTGAACCAGCCCGTCGGCCTCTCCCCCGGCAGGCCGGGCGAGCTGCTCGTGGCCGACGCGCGGAACCACCTCATCCGCCGGCTCCAGTTCAGGCCGGAGACGCCGCCCGGCCCCGCCGCCGGCGCGGACTTCAACGGCGACAAGGTCGTGGACTTCACGGACTTCTTCATGTTCGTGGAGCAGTTCGGGACGAGGCAGGGGGGGCCGGGGTGGGACCCGGCGTTCGACCTGGCAAAGGACAGCGTGATCGACTTCAACGACTTCTTCGTCTTCGCGGAGCAGTTCGGGACAAGGCTGAGCAAATGGGCGGCCTTTTCCCCTTGACATGCCCCATCTCGTTTTGTAAGATTGCAGCGGGATGGCCTGTTGGCGATTTGTCGGGGGAGAATGGGATATCCAGAAAAATCGCTGCATAATCACAAGTTAGGCTGCGATTGCGGATAGTAAGGTGTTCGCAACGAGTTCTAAAAAATCGCGGCAACTGCAATGCTCACCGCAGGACGTAACCAGACTGGTCTGACTGAAAAGCAGATCGAGTACTGCTTGGAGGCCTGGGCCGTGCTGTGCGCTGACATGCCGATCGAACTCGACACGTCAGAGGCAATGCAGAACTTTTCAAGGACTCGTTTCAATGAGGAGCAGCGCAAGGTGTTCCTTGGGGCAGACGCTCTTCCCGGTGAAGGCGTAGATGCGAATTCCCGGATGTCAACGCTCGCCTGTCTGGCTCATGAGTTCGCCCATGTAGAGCGATTCCGGCTTAGTTACCGTCGCCCCACGGACCTGCCTGACGTGCTGCTGGACGAAGCCGAAACCAGCCTGCGCGCCTCGTTCACCTCTGTCCTCAGGATGAAGGACCGCGAAGACTTGGTAGAAGATGCGCGAGATCGGTTGATCCAATGGCTCGCCCTTCGTCACCCGGAAGGAGGAAGCGATGAAAGTTGAGCCCAGCGGTGTTGTGATGCGGGGCATCTGTAGCATTCAAACAGACCAGTGTACGGCCAAAGAGGGAGGCCCAATTACCGCCGTGTGGGGGCCGCCGGGTCGTACGCAGATCAATGTCTGCCGTGCGTGTTTAGATGAAAAGATCCGCATCGGCGAGTGGGAGGTAGAAGGCGCAAGGCTCCGACAACACGCCTGAGTGACGTTGTCTAACAACTCTCTGGAGAGGACGCGGCACACAGTTGCCGCGCTGCTCAGTTCGATGCCGTTGGGTGGACCAACAGTGACGTCACCTCAAGCGGCATGCCAAGCAGCCGTGGTTGGTCTTGTACAGTGGAGAAACCAAAATGCGCGAGCCGAGTCGTGTACGACTGGTGAACGATCCCACGCGTGTCGGGGTGCTCACCGGACGGGAGCAAACACGACGAACGCGCCGACTGCAGCAGGTGCAGTTCACTGACGGTGTCCGGTGGGTCCCGGAGAGCCAGCTTGAGGAAGTCCGTGATCTTCGGCTATCGCCGCTGGACATGCTCGAAACAAGAAAGCTGGGACGGCCGGTCGATCTCCGACGCACGCTGACGCACGTGAAGCTGTCCGGGCGTCTGGCCGACGTGATCTACAGCATGGAGGCCACGAACACCGACTTCTACGCCTACCAGTTCAAACCCGTGGTGAAGGTTCTCGAGTCACCGTCGAACAGTATCCTTATCGCCGACGAAGTCGGTCTCGGAAAGACCATCGAAGCCGGACTTATCTGGACCGAACTTCGCAGCCGGTTTGATATGCGCCGGCTCCTGGTGCTCTGCCCAGCGGCGTTGCGCGAGAAGTGGCGGCGCGAACTCTCAGCAAACTACGAAACCCGGAGACGCAGACCAACGAGTTGGGGCAGTTGTGCAAGAATGTGTCGGAGTACTCGATCTTCCTGACCGCGACTCCGATCCACAATCGGAATGAGGACCTTTTCTCCCTTCTTCGCCTACTGGACCCGGACACCTTTGCGCGGCCGGAGGTCTTCGCTCAGATCCTGGAAGCCAACGCCCCCCTCGTGCGAGCGCGAGATCTCGTGCTGGGACCTAACCTCGATGTCGAGGAATTTCGTGAGCAATTGCAGACGGCACGCTGCCATGCTCTGCTCCAGTCGAACCGCCAGCTATCGATGATCGAGGAGAGCGACCTCACCCCCGAACGCCTGAAGCGCCGCGACATCCGAAGTCGACTGGCCTATCGCCTTGAGACGGTGAACCTTCTGGCCCACGTCGTAACCAGGACGCGCAAAAGGGACGTGAAGGAATGGCGGGTCCTCCGAGATCCCATCCCCGAATTCGTCGATCTCGAGCCGGTCGAAGAGAAGTTCTACAGCCTCGTCACTAAGGTCGTGGTCGAGTACGCACTTCAACGTCGCGCCAACGAACGCTTCCTGCTGGCTCAACCGCAGCGCCAAATGACGAGCAGCATGGCCGCTTCACTTCGCTCCTGGCAGAAGAAGCTAATCGAGCTGGAGGAAGCGGAGGAGACCGGAGAGGCCGAAGAGGATGAGCACCGACGAATCGCGATTGGCCCTCTGGTTAAAGAGATCGTGCTCCGGTCTCGGGACTACGTGGAACTCGACCGCTTGATCGAGACCGACACTAAGTATCGCCGCCTCAAGGCGATACTTACCAACTTTCTACGGGAACACCCGCAGGAGAAGGTTGTTGTGTTCTCCGCCTTTCACGCCACGATAGACTACCTCGCTGACCGCCTTAAGGCGGATGGTGTCTCATGCATTCAGTTGAAAGGAGGGCAGAGGGAAACTAAGGACGAGATCATCACCCGCTTCAGCCAACCTGACGGACCTAGTGCCCTGCTTTCATCCGAGGTTGGTGGTGAAGGCGTCGATTTGCAGTTCTCTCGCGTCGTGATCAACTACGACCTTCCGTGGAACCCGATGCGCATCGAGCAACGCATCGGGCGAATCGATCGACTCGGCCAGGAGGCCGAGAAGGTCCTCATCTGGAACATCCTCTACGCGAACACCATCGACGCTCGGATTTACCAGCGTCTCTACGAGAAGCTTGATCTATGCCGGATCGCACTCGGCGACTTCGAAGCCATACTTGGCGACGAAATCCGCAGGCTCGAGATCGACTTGCTCTCCGGCCATTTGTCCGCAGAACAGCAGGAGCGACGTATCGATCAGACGGCTCAGGCGCTCGAGAACTTGCGAATCGAGGAACAGCGCCTGGAGCAAGATGCTGCGAACCTTATCGCGTACGGAGATTATATCCTGAATCAGGTTCAAGCGGCGCGCGAACTTCACCGATGGATCAGTGGAGATGACATCCAGCGATATGTTTTTGACCACCTCCGACTCCACTATCCAGGATGCGAACTGCGTCAGACAGATCCTGGCTCTCCGGTCTTCGAAGTCGAGCTATCGTACAGGGCGAAGGTCGATCTCACGGAGTTCATCAGTCGCCATCGCCTTTCATTCTCTACGAGGCTCACGTCGGCGTCCTCTCGGCCGGTCCGATGCCGATTCGAGAATCGGGCCACAGGCATAACCAGTCGATTCGAGGAGGTGATCTCGCAGTTCCATCCTCTTGTACGAATGGTGAGCGCCCGTATCGCTGAAAGTGATGACCAGCTTACCCCTGCCGTTGCGCTGACCTTGAGCCGGGCCGCCGTTGAAACCCTAATCTGTCCAGGCACATATGTGATGGCCGCAGCGCTTTGGTCCTTTCGCGGACTGCAGGATATGGAGAGGCTGGCGTACGCCGCAACGTCGCTCAACAGAGGGAATGAACTCCTCGAACCCGAGGACGCGGAGAGACTCGCAGTTGCCGCTGTGGCCAACGGAGAGGACTGGATCGAGGCGCGCAATGTGGTTGATCTCGAACGCGCGTATCAGATTGCCAATGACGTGCTTCTTAGTAATCTGGACGAGGAATACGAGGCCTTCGCATGGGAGCTGAAGGCGAGAAATGAAGACCGCGCAGACATTCAGCTTCGGACTCTGGAACAACATCTCCGACAACAAATAGCGAAGTTGGAAGAGATCCTACAGAAACACCGTGTCAGTGGGCGTGAGTCACTCATGAGGGCCACCGAGGGGCGTATACGTGCGCTCCAAAATCGTGTTGAGCAGCAGCGCTTGAGAATCGAGAGTCGGCGTGAGGTCCGATCAGAGGCTCGAGAGATTGCGATCGCTGTCATCAAGGTCAAATGATCTCACGGAGGTTCAGATGTCCGTCTGTGACGAGCACTTGTTGCAGTACGCTCGCCCTGGCCAAAGCGGCGAGTGCGACCTTGTCATAGGGCTCGACTTCGGCACGTCGGCGTCCAAAATAGTTATCCAAGCACCCGACCTTCCGGGTCGTCCTGGATACGCCGTGGACTTCGGCGAGTACTCACACGAGACGATGCCCTACCTTTTGCCGACCAGGCTGTGGGTGACACCGAGCGGGGCGTGCGCGCTGGGACCTTGTGATGGCGCACGACTGGTGAACGACATCAAGCTGGAACTGTTTTCTGGGGACGAACACCTGAACAGTAACCGCGGCCCCACCCGGCAAGGGCTGCATTCTGAGGCGGCAGCCGTTGCCTACCTCGCACTTCTCCTGAGGCGTGCCCGGAAGTGGTTCCTCGAAACAAAACGCGACATCGTGGGGCACTTCGGAAGGCTGAACTGGAGCGTCAACTTGGGCGTTCCCTCGCCCTGCATCGAGGATAATGAAGAGAATGGTCGCTTCCGACGTGTGGGGAAAGCAGCCTGGATGTTGTCTGCATTGGCGGAAGAGCACATCACGCTTAGGAGGGCGTGTGTTGAGTTAGAGCACGTGGACGATCCAGAGTACTGGGAAAATGACACAATTGCGTGCGACTTCGATATCATTCCAGAAATTGCCGGTGGGGCAGTGGGTTACGCTCTATCGAACCTTCGCAGGGAAGGTCTACACGTGATGGTCGACATCGGTGCTTCGACCGTAGACGTATGCAGCTTTATCCTGCACGCGCGGGAGGGGAACGACCGCTACAGCCTTTTGACAGCCGACGTTCAGATCCTGGGCACCATCAGGCTTCACCACGAACGCATAGTTGCCCTCAAGCGGGCATACGAAAGGCAGGCCGATGATCTGCGAGACAGACACGATCCCTTGGTACCGTTAGCTGAGGATATCGAACCGTATCTGATCTCGCGGGAGCAACTCATCCCTGCGCTTACCCAGGCAGAAGCTCAGCTCAAGGAACAATTTCAAAAGATGCTACGGCGTGTGATCTGGGAGGCCAGGGTCCGCCGAAACCCTGATGACTCAGTCTGGCGGCAGAACGGCCGGCTTCCGATCCTTTTGATCGGTGGCGGCAGCAAGCTGCAATTCTTCCGTTCGGCAGTTGAGGAACTTGATGCTTGGTTGAGATCAAATACCTCGAACGATGGTACGGTTCTCTTGCCTGTACCCGTGCCTGACTCGCTGGGCAATAGGACGGATGAGTATCAACGTCTTGCCGTTGCTTAGGGCTTGAGCCATCGGGCCTTGGACATTGGCGAAATCACGCCGGCAGACCGCATCCCTGATGTCGACCCGCCACCACGCTGGCAACCGCCCCGTGTTCCACCTAGATGGGTCTGATGCCTTGCTCTCAGCTAAGAGGTCCATTTGACAGATTGGGTATCGTGTCATCAAAACGACATGCACCGGCGGCTTATGGATATGGATACTTTGAGTAAACTGTACCTGGGCAGTGAACCTGCAGGGGTCAGGGTAGATGACGATCAATTGCTGGTGACCCTAACGGATAGACGCACAGTGTCGATTCCGCTTCAGGTGGTCAGCCAGTTGCAGCAGGCCGACCGCCTGCCAGCCGAAGCCGAAGTGCTGATTCTGCGCCATCGAAGTGACCCGGCTGTTTGAGGGAGGCAAGAGTGTGGAGAGTGAACGCTCCATCCAGCGCTGGTTGTTATCGCGCCAGGCAGAGGCGGAGACGAAAGCAGGAACAGATTAAGCAAGGAGGCTGTTCTTCATGCGAAAAGGGGCAAGGGTCTGGATCGTCGCGCTCGGCGTCGTCGGCGTCCTGGCAGGGTGCGGTCAGCAGGGGCCGGGCGGGTCCATCCGCATCGGCGTGGCCGGCCCGTTCACCGGCAACGCGGCGGCGTTCGGCGAGATGATCAGGAAGGGGGCGGAGCTCAAGCGGGACACGATCAACGCCGCAGGCGGCATCCACGGGCGGCCCGTCGAACTCGTGTTCGGCGACGACGTGGGCGACCCGAAAGAGGCCTCCACCGTGGCCACCAAGTTCGCCACCGACCGCTCCATCGTCGCCGTGGTCGGCCACTTCAACTCCTCCTGCTCCCTGGCCGGCAAGCCCATCTACAAACGGGAGGGGGTCGTGGAGCTCTCCCCCGGCTCCACCAACGTCAACGTCTGCGTCGGCAGCGAGTGGACCTTCCGCAACGTCTACCGAGACGACTTCCAGGGGCAGTTCCTGGCCCGCTACGTCAGGCAGAAGCTCAACTTGAAGCGGGTGGCCGTCTTCTACGACAACGACGACTACGGCATCGGCCTCAAGAACGCCTTCGTGGAGGAGGCCCAGAGGCAGGGCCTGGAGATCGTGACGGCCGCGGCCTACACGCGGGAGACCGTCGATTTCAAGCCCGAGCTGTCCAGCATCAAGGCCCTCAACCCCGACGCCCTGTTCGTCTCCGGCCTCTACAACGAGGCCGCCCTCATCACCCTCCAGGCCCGGCAGCAGGGCCTGACGATGCAGATCCTGGGCGCCGACGGCGTCTTCTCCCCCGGCTACGTCCAGGTGGCGGGCAAGGCCGCCGAGGGCACCCTCATCACCACCCCCTTCCTGTTCGACGCCGGGGGTCAGGACGCCAGGGACGTGCTCAAGAAATTCAAGGAGAAGCACAAGGAGGACCCCGACGCCTGGGCCGCCCTCACCTACGACGCCGTGGGGATCATCGCCGACGCCATCGCAAAAGTCGGCCCGGACCGGAAGGCCATTCGCGACCACCTGGCGTCCATGTCGTCCCCCGACAAGGCCTATCCCGGCATCACCGGCAGGACCTACTTCGACGCCAACGGCGACTGCGTCAAGCCCGCCTACGTCAGCCTGATCAAGGACGGGCGGTTCACCTCCGCCCCGATCCAGATGTTGGAGTGATGCGTGCTCGCCCAGCAGATCCTGAACGGCCTGACCCTCGGCGGCATCTACGCCCTCATCGCCGTGGGCTACACCATGGTCTACGGCATCATCCAGCTCATCAATTTCGCCCACGGCGAGATCTACATGCTGGGGGCGTTCCTGGCCCTCACCGCCCTCACGGCCCTCCACCTGCCGTTCCCGGTCGCCCTCCTCTTCGGCGTGGCCTGCTGCGCCCTCCTCGGCGTGGCCGTGGACGCCGTGGCCTACCGCCCCCTCCGCCGGGCCCCGCGCCTCTCCGCCCTGATCACGGCCATCGGCGTCTCCATCTTCCTCCAGAACCTCGCCCGCATCCTCTGGGGGGCGCGCACCAAGTCCTTCCCCGACGAGGTCATCCCGGCCCTCTTCAAGGCCACATTCGTCGTCGGAGACGTCACCGTCACGGCGCTCCAGGTATTCATCCTCGCCGTCGTCCTCGCCCTGATGCTAACCCTCCGGTGGATCGTGCTCCGCACGAAGATGGGGCGCGCCATGCGCGCCTGCGCCCAGGACCTGACCTGCGCCCAGCTGATGGGCGTGGACGTGAACCGCGTCGTCTCCTTCACCTTCGCCCTCGGCTCGGCCCTCGGCGCGGTGGCCGGCGTCCTGATCGGCGTCTACTACAACGCCGTCTACCCCCTGATGGGCTACCGCGCCGGCATCAAGGCCTTTGCCGCGGCCGTGCTCGGCGGCATCGGAAACATCCCCGGCGCCATCGCGGGCGCCTTCATCCTCGGCGCGGCGGAGGCCCTGGGCGCGGCCTACGTCTCCTCCCTCTACCGGGACGGCATCGCCTATGCGATCATGATCCTGTTCATCCTCTTCAAGCCCACAGGCATCTTCGGGCAGAGGCGGGAGACGAAGGTATGAGACCTCGCCCCCGCTGGCTCTGGACAGGCGCGGCCCTCTTCGCGCTAACCTTCCCCGCCCTCGTCGGGTTCGACGCCTACGTCTGCCACGTGGCCGTGCTCGTCCTCCTCTACGCCACCCTCGCCCTCGGCCTCAACATCGTGCCGGGCTTCACGGGCCTGCTCGACCTCGGCTACGTCGGGTTCTACGCCGTCGGGGCCTACACCGCCGGCCTCCTCTCCCTCGCCTTCGGCGTCAGCTTCTGGCTGGCCCTCCCCCTCGCGGCCCTCAACGGCGCGCTCTGGGGCGTCCTCCGGGGGGCGCCCACCCTCCGCCTGACCGGCGACTACTTCGCCATCGTCACCTTCGGGTTCTCCGAGCTGGTCGTCATGGTCGCCAAGAACGAGACCTGGCTGACGCGGGGGCCGATGGGACTGCCCGGCATCCCCCCGCCCTCGGCCCTCGGCGCGTCGTTTCGGGGGGAACTCCCTTTCTACTACCTGATCCTGACCGTCGCCCTGCTCCTGATCGTCGTCTCGCGGCGCATCGCGGCCTCCCGCGTGGGCCGCGCCTGGTTCGCCATCCGCGAGGATGAGGTGGCCGCCGAGGCCTGCGGCATCGACGTCGCCCGCTACAAGGTCACGGCCTTCGCCCTCAGCGCGGCCGTCGGGGCCTCCGCCGGGGCGTTCTACGCCCACTGGATCACCTTCATCAGCCCCGGCGCCTTCCAGTTCTGGGAGTCCGTCCTCATCCTCTGCATGATCGTCCTGGGCGGCATGGGGAGCGTTCCGGGCGCGGTCCTGGGCGCGGTCATCCTGGTCTCCCTGAGCGAGGTCCTCCGCAGCCTCCTCGGCCAGTTCGGCCTCCCGGAGGACACCCGCTTCATCTTCTTCGGGCTCGTCATGGTCCTGATGATGCGCTTCAGGCCGGAAGGGCTGCTTCCGGTGAAGGCGACGGTGAAGTCAGAACGATGAACTGCGCCATGCCCTTCCTCGAAATCCGCCACCTCACCAAACGCTACGGCGGCCTCTCCGCCCTCAGCGACGTCAGCCTGACCGTGGAGCAGGGGGCCATCGCGGGCCTGATCGGCCCGAACGGGGCGGGAAAGAGCACCCTCTTCAACTGCGTCACCGGCATCGCCCGCCCCACGGCCGGGGAGGTCGTCTTCGGGGACCCCGACAGGAGAAGCCTGGTCGGCCTCAAGCCGAGCGCCGTGGCCGCGCGCGGCATCGCCCGCACCTTCCAGAACATCCGCCTCTACCCGAACCTCACCGCCCTGGACAACGTGAAGGTGGGCCGCCATCCCCGCACGAAGGCCCACCTCTTTGGCGCGGTCTTCAAGACCCGGAGCGAACGGCAGGAGGAGCGGGACATCCACGCCCGCGCCCTGGAATGCCTGCGCACGGTGGGGATGGAAGGCGTGGCGGACCTCCCGGCCCGCGCCCTCTCCTACGGGGACCAGCGCCGCCTGGAGATCGCGCGCGCCCTGGCCACGGAGCCCTCCCTCCTCCTCCTGGACGAACCCGCCGCCGGGATGAACCCCGTGGAGCGGCAGGAGCTGATGGAGCTGATCCGGTCGATCCGGGGCCGGGACATCACGGTCCTCCTGATCGAACACGACATGAAGGTCATCATGGGCATCTCCGACCGGGTGACTGTCCTCGACCACGGCGTCAGGATCGCGGAGGGCCGGCCCGAGGAGGTGCAGGCGGACCCCGCGGTGATCGCCGCCTATCTCGGAGCGCCGACCGACGATGCTGACCCTCGATAACGTCCATTGCGCCTACGGCAGCATCTCCGCCCTCAGGGGCATCTCCCTCCGCGTGGAGGAGGGGGAGGTCGTCTGCCTGATCGGGGCCAACGGGGCCGGGAAGTCCACGACCCTCATGACCATCTCCGGTATCGTCCCCGTCGCGTCCGGCGCCATCTCCTTCCGGGGGGAATCCGTGACCCACATCCCCCCCTCGGAGCGCGTCCGCCGGGGCATCGTGCAGGCGCCGGAGGGGCGGCGCATCTTTGCGGACATGACCGTCCGGGACAACCTCCTGATGGGCGCCCACCTCACGCCCGACCCGGCGCGCATCGCGGCGGACATGGACCGCGCCTTTCACCTCTTCCCCATCCTCCGGGAGCGGCAGGCGCAGATGGGCGGCACGCTCAGCGGCGGCGAACAGCAGATGCTGGCCATCGCCCGCGCCCTGATGGGCCGGCCTGAAATCCTGATGCTCGACGAGCCCTCCCTCGGCCTCGCCCCCCTCCTGGTCGCCCGCATCGCCTCGGTGATCGCCGAGATCAACCGGCAGGGGACCACCGTCCTCCTGGTCGAGCAGAACGCCGGCGTGGCCCTTCGCCTCGCCCACCGGGGCTACGTCCTGGAGACCGGACGGGTGGTCCTGGAGGGGCGGGCGGAGGACCTCGCCAGGGACCCCCAGGTGCGCGAGGCCTACCTCGGCGGATGAAACATCGTTGCCTTCCCCCATTTCCGGACGTATATTTCAGTCAAAAGCAGTCCAGAGTCCAGAGTCCAGGGTCAAAGCCTATGACTCAGGACTCAGGACTCAGGACTCAGGACTCAGG
>CAYRZX010000092.1:0-20514 GCA_964428665.1 uncultured Gemmatimonas sp. | reverse complement strand
TGGACGTCTTTATTCAGACCCTCGACCGGACGGCGGTCGTGCTCCGCAACGATGGAGGGAACCGGAACCACTGGCTAAAAATAAAGCTGGTGGGAGGAGCAAAGACAGTCCTGAGTCCTGAGTCACGAGTCCTGAGTCAAAAGACAAAAGAGCACTCAGCACTCAGCACTCAGCACTCAGCACTCTCCAACCGCTCCGCCATCGGCGCAAGGGTGCGGGTCACGTCGGGAGGGCTGACCCAGGTCCGGGAGGTCAAGAGCGGGGCGAGCTATCTGTCGCAGGGTGATCTGCGCCTCCACTTTGGCCTGGGCCAGAACAGGCGCGCTGATCTGGTGGAGGTGCGGTGGCCGTCCGGCGCCGTGCGGCGACTGCGCGACGTGGCGGCGGATCAGACGGTCACCATCCACGAGGAGAGAGAGGACAGGTAGTGTTCACCGCCGTTGAGAAGACCCTTTTTTATGCTTTCTCTGCGATCTTTGCAATCTCTGCGGTAAACGGTTGTGGGGTGGCGGAGGGGCAGGGACAAGTCTCCAGTCCCCAGCCTCCGGTCCCTGCGCTCGTCGCGGAGGGGCGGCGACGCCTCCAGGCGGGCGACGCGGTGGGGGCGGCCTCGCTGCTCCGGCGCGCGGTTCAGGCCAGCCCCGGCGACGCGAATGTTAGGGCCGCCCTGGGCGTGGCGCTGAGGGGGATCGACCCGGTCAGGGCGCGGTATCAGCTCTGGCGCGCGGTGGCGCTGCGGCCAGAACACGCTGAAGCCCTCTATCACCTCGGGGCGCTGAGCCTCCAGGAGGGGGACCAGGCCCAGGCCAGGGAGATGCTCGAACGGGCCGCGCGGGCCGGGGCGCGCAACCTCCACCTCCACGAGGCCCTCGCCTATCTCTACGCGGAGGTGGACCGGTTCGCGGACGCTGTGCAGCACCTCCGGCGCGCGATGGAGATCGCCCCGGGCGAACCGAAGTTTCGCCTGAGGCTCGCGGTCCTCCAGGAGCGCTCAGGGGCCTACCCGGAGGCGGTCCAGACGCTCAAGGATTTTATCGCCACCTCCCCCGATGTCGTGGAGGCCCACCTTCTCCTCGGCCACGTCTGTCTCCTCACGGGCCGGCCTCAGGAGGCAGAGGCCCCGCTCAGGCGGGCGGTGGCCCTGAGGCAGGGGGACGCGAAGGCCCGGTATCAGCTCGGCCAGGCCCTCCTGCAGGCAGGGCGTCCTTCGGAGGCGGTTGCCGAGCTGCGGGAGGCCGTCCGTCTCTCCCCGGACTACGCCGAGGCCCTCTACGCCCTGGGACAGGCCTACCTCAAGGCGGGGGAGGCGGAGAAGGCCCGCCGGGAGATGGAGGCCTTTCGCCGGGCGCACGCCGCGCGCGAGCGGGACGCCAGCCGGCGCCGGGTCTACTTCTCCACCTGGAGCAGAGGGGTGGAGGCCGAGGCGCGCGGAGACCTCAAGGGGGCGGCAGAGGCCCTCCGGCAGGCGATCGCCGTCTTCCCGGAGGATGAGCGCGCCCACCTTCAGCTCAGTCAGGTCTACGAGAAGCAGGGGCTCCGGGAGGCCGCCCGGCAGGAGCTGCGGCGGGCGCAGGGGCTCCTGAGGGGCGTGGACCTGGGCCGGGCCTATCTCGCGCTGGGGATGGACCTGCTGCGCCAGGGGGTCCCTTCCGTGGCCGCCGAGGCGCTGGAGAGGGCCGTCCGGGCGGACCCCGCCCTCTCCAGAGCGCGCTATCAGCTCGTGCTCCTCTACGACCGGCTCGGCAGGGTTGCGGACCGGGACCGGCACGCGAAGGCGTTAGAACAGTGAAAGGAGACCTCACCCACCCCCGACCAAGGGAAAAGGCTCTTGTTACCCCCTCCCTCTCCGCATGCGGAGAGGGAGGGGGTCAGGGGGAGGGTGAGGTCCGTGGCGCGGAGGCTTGAATGAAGGCGTGGATCTCGTTTATCCTGGGTCTTCTCCTGTGCGTGGGAGGGTGCGCGGGGACGCAGGGACCGGGCACGGAGGAGGAGGAGGAACAGCTTTTCCAGGAGGTGCAGAGCCGGAACTACCCCGACGAGGTGGCCTGGCGTCTGGACCTCAACCACGCGATTGTGAGGATGGCCTGGGTGGATGTGGCGGAGGGGGATACGGCGCGCGCGGCTGCGGAGGCCACCTCCCGGTGCCAGGACCAGCTCCGGGATGCCGTCCGGCGCGAGATGGAGGGGTTTTTCACCCACTACGGGCTGCCCGGCGTCTACACGATCGACAACGGGGAGACGCGAGGGATCGACTGGGCCGTTGAAAAGGAGATGAAGAAGAATCGGGGGGTCTGGTCGTACTACTACTCCAGGCTTCAGAGATACCAGGTCATCCGCTACGTGCTCCGGCCTGCCCTCCGGGTCGCGGCCATCGAAATGGCCATCGGCCGGGCGGGGACGCAGGATCAGAAGCTCAGGCTGGTGGAGGATCTGGACCGCTACCAGACCATCCTGGGGAACCTCGGGTGGTTTGAGTAGGGGCGCAGTTTAACTGCGCCCCTACTCACATCAGAACCCGTGCGCCCGGAGCGTCCTGAGCGCCTCTGCGAGGTGCTCGTTGTCCGTCGCGTCCTTCTTTGAGACCTCGGTCGCCCCCCGGCCCCTGTAGCCGATGGCGTCCAGTTCCTCCAGGACCGCGTCCAGGGGCATCCGCTCCAGGGGTCGGTCGCCGATGCCCTTCAGGTGGACCTGGAAGATCAGGCTTCCGATCCGGGGGATGGCGGCCACAGGGTCCTCCCCGGCGTGGATGGCGTTCCCGATGTCGTAATACACGCCCACCGCCGGGTGGTTGATTGTCCGGGCGATCTGTTTGACGCCGGTGGGGCTGTTCAGGAACCGGCTGCTGCCGATGTGCTCGATGGCCAGCTTCACGCCCTTCTCCGCCGCCCTGTCCGCCAGGGGGGGGAGGTAGGTTTTGTATCGCTCCATCGCGCCGGGGCCGCCCTCCGGCTCCCAGGAGGCGCAGAGGATGACGCCGGCCCCGCAGCGGTGGGCGAGTTCTACCGCCTTTTCCACGGTCCTCAGCTTGACCGCTCGGGACGCCTCCTCCTTGCAGGCGGCGGCAAACCCGGAGAAGGCCCCCAGAGACAGGGACCGGATCGGCAGGCCGACGGACTCAGAGGCGCGGACGGTGTCGTCCATCGCCCGGTCGTCCAGGGCGTCCACGTCCTCCTGCCGCAGGGTCAGCTCCAGGAAGTCGTAGCCGATCTCCTTGAGGGCCTCGAGTTTCTCCTTCAGGGTCTGTTGCACGACGAAGGCCGAATAGCATCCGATCTCCATGGCGGACCTCCAAGAAGAGAGTGAGAGGTGGAGACCCCTCCCCCTGCCCGCCACTCCACCTGTCGCTCCCATGAGGTCGCGACCCCTGCCCTCCCGAGGGGGGAGGGGAGGTCCTTTCTCTAATCTTTTTCCTGGGGAGAGACGAGAAAGATTGCGTCTTCCCCCTTCCCCTTCGGGGAAGGGGGATCGAGGGGGTTGGGTCTGTTTTTCAAGATAGACAAACAGCGTTTTCAGGTCAAGGACAGAGTGGAGGAGAGAGATGACGCCAAATCAACTGGGCTGCACCACGCTCTGCTACCCGGTCCGGCAGTATGACCGGTTGAAGCGGGCGCTGGAGGGCATCGCGAAGGCGGGGTTCAGGGGGGTCGGGATCACGTCGGTGGGCGGGTTCGGGGAGCACCTGATGCCGGAGAGGCAGACGGCGGCGGAGATCGAGGCGGTCAGGGGCTGGCTGGCCGAATACCACCTGACCTGCACGTGCATCGTGGGGCCGCACTGCCTGAACAGCGAGGATGGGGTGGCGCGGTTCAAGCGGCGCATCGACCTGGCCGTGACTCTGGGGACGGACCTGGTGGAGGGGGGGACGTTCTGGCCGTTCAACGGTCGGCTCCCTTACTCCGAGTCGGAGTGGCGGAGGGCCACGGACCTCTTCTACTACCGGCTGGGCCGGGCCGCCGAGTACGCGGCCAGCAAGGGGGTGCGGATCACCGTGGAGACGCACACCGGCCTGACGCACACGGGCGAGCAGTGTCTGCCGCTGCTGGAGCGGGTGGATACGGACGTGGTGGGCATCACCTACGACACCGGGAATATCCTGCACCGGGACCCGTCCGCAAGGCCGGAGGAGGACATCCGGCACGTGCTGGGGCACGTCTTCTCCCTGCACGTGAAGGACTATGACCCGAAGGACCCGCGCGCGCGTCCGGCCATCGGCCAGGGCGCGGTGAACTTTCCGGCGGTGTTCGAGCAACTGCGCCGGAGCGGGTTCGCGGGGCCGGCCAATCTGGAGGGCGTGGGGGGGGACACGGAGGAGGCGTCCGACGAGAAGCTGCGGGAGTCTTACGCCTATTTGAAGTCGATCCTGAATTAGTGGCCAACCTCAAAGGAGAGCCGATGTCCGCCGTAGACACCGCCATTCTCAACGCCAACGTCATCACGGTGGACTTGCAGCGCCCCCGCGCCGAGGCGCTGGCCATCGGCCAGGGGAGGTTCGTGGCCGTGGGGACGACGGCGGAGATTCGAGACCTCGTCGGGCCGCGGACGCGGGTGATGGACCTGATGGGGAAGACGGTCGCGCCTGGGTTCATCGACGCGCACGTCCACGTGCTGAGCAGCGGGGTCCACCACGTGATGGCCGTGGACTGCGACCTGCGGTCCGTCGGGGCGGTCCAGGCCGCCCTGAGGGAGCGCACCGGGCGGACTCCGAAGGGGGAGTGGGTGCGGGGGTTCAAGTTCGACGACACCAAGACGGCGGAGGGCCGCTTCCTGACGAGGCAGGACCTGGACGCCGTCAGCGAGGAACATCCTGTCTATGTGTCCCACCGGGCAGGGCACATCTATTTCGTCAACAGCAGGGCCCTCGCGCTGGCGGGCGTCACGCGGGAGACGCCGGACCCGCCGGGGGGCAAGTACGAGCGGGACCCCCGGACGGGGGACCTCACGGGTATCGTGTTCGAGCGGGCCGCCGAGCGCTTTCACGACCTGCTGCCCCCCATCACCCCGGAGGACCGGCGCGAAGGGCTGAGGCGCATCTGCCGGATGTTCCACGCGGCGGGGCTTACCAGCGTCCACGACGCCATCGTCTCCAGCGCAGATTTACAGACGTATCAGGAGGGGCTGGCCGCAGGGGACCTCACCCTGCGGGTCTACGCGCTGATGTGGTACACGCACTTTGACGCCCTGAGGGAGGCGGGGCTTTACACAGGCTTCGGGGATGAGAGGCTGCGCGTCGGAGGGATCAAGCTGATCGCGGACGGGGCCATCGCCGGGCGGACGGCCTGGCTCTCCCGGCCCTACGAGGGGACCGAGGACGACTATGGCATCCGCGCCATCGGGCCGGAGGAGATGGAAGAGTGGGCCATGCAGATTCACAGGGCCGGGTTTCAGATCTGCGTCCACGCCAACGGGGACGCGGCCATCGACATGGTCCTCACGGCCTATGAGAAGGCGATGGCCGCCCATCCCCGGCCCGACCCGAGACACCGCATCGAGCACTGCACCCTGGTGACCCCCTCCATCCTGGAGCGGATGAAGAAGATCGGCTGCATCGCCACGCCGTTCTGCACCTACGTCTACTATCACGGCGAGAAGATGAAGTTCTACGGGGAAGAACGCCTCCGGTGGATGTTCGCGCAGCGCTCCTTTCTGGACTATGGGATCGTCTCGACCGGCGCGACGGACTATGTCCCCGGCCCCTATCAGCCGCTGATGGGCATCCAGAGCTGCGTGACGCGCACGGACTCGTCGGGGAAGGTCTGGGGCCCCAACCAGAGGGTCACGCCGGAGGAGGCGCTGCGGATCTACACCCTGCACGGGGCGTACGCGGGCTTTGAGGAGAAGATCAAGGGGTCGATCGAGGTGGGGAAGCTGGCCGACCTGGTGGCGCTGGGGGCCGACCCGACCGCCGTGGACCCGCACACGATCAAGGACATCCCGGTGGAGTGGACGATGGTGGGCGGTAAAGTCGTTTACGAAGCGTGATAGGTCAAGGTCCGGCGGGCCGCCAGGGGGTGGGCTGCCCGAACCAGGTGTCCAGCCGGGTGTATTCGAGGTACTCGACGACGATCCCGTCCTTGTGAATGAAGGCCACGCGGGCGAAGTCCCCCGGCTCAAAGGGGCCGAACACGATCTCTTCTCCTTCGAGCGCCGCGTCCAGGTCGTCCACGCGGTAGGCCACGTGGGGCAGGCGCCACAGCTTCCAGAGGCCCACGCTGGAGGGGTCGAGCTGGGGCATGGTTTTGGGCCGGATGTACTCGATGCGCTGCGGGTGCAGGCGGGGATTGGTCACCCAGACCTGGCTGAACTCGACCCAGCTCTCGCCCTCGTGGGGCTCCGGCGAGACGATGCCGATGTGGTCAAACGCCTTCATGGGATCACCCTCCAGACATGTTGTAAAAAACCGGGTAAGGGCGCGATTCATCGCGCCCAACTGAGAATATACACACCCGCAGGCGCGATCTCAAGGGGTTTTAAGGCCGGCCAGAGGGAAGGGTTATGGAACAGGGTCAAGCATTTCACCTGGGCATCTGCCAGATGTTCGTGGCGGCCGGAAGGCCCGCGCAGAACCGGGCGCGCGCCGCGGAGATGATCGCTGAGGTCAGGCGTCTGGGCGCGGACGTGGCCCTGCTGCCGGAGTGCTGCGACCTCGGCTGGACGGACCCGTCCGCGCGGGAGATGGCGGAGCCTGTCCCCGGCGGGGCGACCTTTCGCGCCCTGGCCGACGCGGCCCGGCGGAACGGTGTCTGCGTCTGCGCCGGTCTGGTCGAGCGGGACGGGGAGGCGGTCTACAACTCGGCGGTCCTGATCGACCGGGAGGGCCGCCTGCTGCTCCTGCACCGCAAGCTCAACGAGCTGGACATCGGCCATCCGTTCTACGCCCAGGGGGACCGGCTGGGGGTGGCCCGGACGGAGTTCGGCGGGATCGGCGTGATGATCTGCGCGGACGCCTTTGCGCGGGGACAGACCATCACCCGCGCCCTGGGGTATATGGGCGCGGACGTGATCCTCTCCCCCTGCGCCTGGGCCGTGGAGGCGGGTCACGACAATCTCAAGGCGCCCTACGGAAAACTGTGGAAGGAGTCCTACGGCCCCGTGGCCCGTGGCTTCCGGATGTGGATCGTCGGGGCGAGCAACGTCGGCCCCATCCCGGCGGGCCCCTGGGCGGGCCGGAGGTGCATCGGTTGCTCGCTGGTCGTGAACGACCGGGGGGAACCTGAGGAGATGCTGCCCTACGGGGAGGACGCCGAGGCCGTCCGTGTGGTCCGCATCGCGCCCGCGCCGCGCCCCGCGCGGGGGTGCGCGTGGGAGGAGGTTTGGGGCGAGTAACACCGAAATCGAGAGCCTGAGTAAAAAATCGCTGTGGCTCTGGCCCTCACCCCGCCTTGCTTCGCTCGGCTTCCCCTCTCCCACATGTGGGAGAGGGGTGGACGCGCCAGCGGACGGGGTGAGGGCCTGTGCGCCAGGCGATATCGTTCCAGGCACAAAATTTATGAAAAGTTATTCAATGTCTGCATCTGGTATCTGCTGTTTGAGAGCTAAACCCTGGATGTTCCTGGCGTCTGCGGTTCTGGGCGTGGGGATAGCGATGGCGGCGGACCGGGCCGACTTCGACGGGAACGGGAGCGTGGACTTTGAGGACTTCTTCCTGTTCGCGGACGCCTTCGGGGCGCGGCAGGGGGAGGCCAGGTTCGACGCGAAGTTCGACCTGGACGAGGACGGGGGCGTGGACTTCGACGACTTCTTCCTGTTCGCGGCGGGGTTCGGGAAGGGGCAGGGGGGCGGGGGGGAGGCGTTCAGGGTGACGGGCCTGGGGGGCGGGGGGGCGATGTACAGCCCCTCGGCGTCGCCGCACGACCGGCTGCTGATGTTCGTGTCGTGCGACATGGGGGGGTTCTACCGGAGCGAGGACGGGGGCCGCTCCTGGCGCATGCTGGATGCGGACCAGATGCGGGCCTCCACGCGCTGCCGGCCCGTCTTCCATCCGGGAGACCCGAACCTGGTCTACACCTACGGGGGGGACGCGCTTAAGGTGAGCGAGGACCGGGGCGTCACCTGGCGGCGGCTGACCACGTCCCCGCCCTGGCGCGAGGAGGTCGTGGAGCTGGGGGTCGACCCCGGCAACGCGGACCGGATGTTCGCGGGGACGGATCAGGCGGCCTACGTCTCGCTGGACGGGGGCCGGACCTGGTCGGCCTGCGCGGGGGTGACGGGCGCGGCGCGGGGGTTCCACGTGGACGCGACCAGCCCGGAGGCGCGGCGCGTCTGTTTCATCGGGACCTCGGAAGGGGTCTTCCGGTCGGAGGACGGGGGGAGGACGTGGGCGGAGAGGTCCACGGGGCTGCCCTGGCGCGGCCTGCGGGGGTTCTGCGGGGCCACGGACCCGGCCACGGGGCGCACGGCGCTCACCTGCACGGTCCCCAGCCGGGCCGTGGACGGGCGGTTTGCGGGCGGGGTGTTCCGGTCCCTGAACGGGGGGGAGTCCTGGCAGTCGGCGATGGGGGAGGGGATCAACACCCGGCTGGGAAAGGTGGATGAGTACGGGGACGGGGACATCGCGCAGTACTATCTCACGGCCACGGCGGAGCGGACGCCCGGCACGGTCTATGTCACGAATAGCGGCACGGGCTACTGGCCGCCCTACCACTTCACGGTCTACCGCACGGACGACGGCGGCGCGACCTGGCGCGCCGTCTACCAGGGGGACCCCCGCTTCTCGAACCCGAACGTGGCCGTGGGCTGGCTGGTGTACGAGACGAACTGGGGATACGGCGGGCGGCACACGTCGAGCGGGTTCAACGTGAACCGGGGGGATGTGAATCAGGCGATGTACACGAATCTCGGGGAGGTCCACGTCACGGAGGACGGGGGGGGGACCTGGTTCGCGGGCTACACCCGGCGGGTTTCGGGCCAGGGCGCCCCGCGGAAGGGGCAGCGCTGGTCTTCGGTGGGGCTGGAGGTGACCTCGGTCTGGGACTATGTCTTCGACCCGCACGACCGGAACCGGACCTACATCGCCTACACGGACATCGGGTTCGCGCGGAGCGAGGACCGGGGGGAGACGTGGTACCACGCGACGGCGGGGTCCCCCTGGCGGAACACGTTCTACGACCTGGTCTGCGACCCGGACCGCCCCGGAGTGCTCTACGCGGCGGCGTCGGACCAGCACGACATCCCGCACTGGACCAACATCGAGACGATCCGGCCCACGGGCGGGGTGGTGATGTCCACGGATTATGGGAAGACGTGGCGGACGATCTCCGGCGGGCTGCCCCAGGCCCCGGCGACCTCCCTCTGCATCGACCCGACGAGCCCGCCCGACCGTCGCACGATCTACGTGGCGCTGATGGGGCAGGGGGTGTACAAGACGACGGACGGCGGAGGGACGTGGGTTCAGAAATCCAGCGGTCTGGGGAGGCCGGGGAACCTGCACGCGTGGCTGGTCCGGCGGACCCCGGACGGGACGCTCTACTGCACGGTGACGGGGAAGCGGCAGGGGCTGCGCTTCGACGTGCCGGGAGGGCTGTATCGCTCCAGGGACGGGGGGGAGTCCTGGCAGGTCGCGCACCCGGGGCTGGACCTCCACTGGGCTGGGGGGTTCGACGTGCACCCGAAGGACCCGAACACGATTTTTCTGACGGCCTCCACCGCCCCGCAGAAGTCGGAGGGGGGGCTCTACCGCACGCGGGACGGGAGCGCGACCTGGACGCGGGTGGTCCGGGACGGGGACCTGCCGGGCGCGCCGGGCTACATCCAGGCGTTCTTCGTGAGGATAGACCCGAAGCGGCCGGGGCGGGTCTACTTTTCGACGGAGGCGCACGGTCTCTTCGTCAGCCAGGACGGCGGGGACCGGTGGGAGCGGGTGAAGGGGCTGCCGTTCCGGGCGGTCCAGAGGGTGACGTTCGACCCGGAGGACCCGGGCCGGATCTGGGTCAGCACCTTCGGGGGCGGGGTGTGGACAGGGCCCGCGCCGGGATCTCCGTGATGGCGCCTCCCTCGCGTCCCTCCCTTCGCCGGGCCATCGCCCTCGGCATCCTCTTCAGCGTGGCCATCAACGCCTTCGACCCGATCTCCCGCTACGTCGTCCACTCCTCCACCTTCACGAGCGAGCACCTGCCGCTCGCGCTCCTGTTCTGCCTGCTGACCCTCACCTTCGGGGCCAACCCCCTCCTCCGGCGCCTTTGGCCGGGCAGGGCCTTCAGCGCCCAGGAGCTGGCCGCCGTGGTGGCGATCTGCTTTCTGGGGACGTCGATCCCCACGATGGCGGGGCGGTTCCTGGCCGTCATCTCCGCCCCGGACTACTTCGCCACGCCGGAGAACGAGTGGCCCGACTACGTCCTCCCGAACCTCCCGCGCTGGCTGATCCCGTCCAACGAGGGGGGCGGGATCGGCCACTTCTACCAGGGCCTCCCCCCCGGCGAGCCCCTGCCGTGGGCGATCTGGCTCCAGCCCCTCTTCTGGTGGTTCGGGCTGATCGTGGCCATCCTGTTCGGCTGCTTCTGCCTGTCGGTGGTCCTGCGCAGGCAGTGGTCCGACCGGGAGCGGCTGGCGTTTCCGCTGGTAGAGGTGCCCCTCCTGTTCGCCCACGAGCCGGAGGCGGGGAGGACGCTCCCGGCGTTCGTGAGGGACCGTCTGTTCTGGGCCGGCTACGCGATCCCGGCGGCCATGATCCTCTGGAACGTGGTCGGCCACTTCCGGCCCGGCACTCCGACTTTCGGATTTCTGAACAACAACAACCTGCTGCCGCTGGGCCGGGGGTTCCCGGACCTCTACCTCCGGTTCGACTTCTACGTGATCTGCTTCGCCTTCTTCACCCACCTGGACATCCTCTTCTCGATGTGGTTCTTCCATTTTCTCGCGGCCCTCCAGATCGGCCTCTCCCACCGGCTGGGCCTGGGGCCACAGACGTTCGACGCGGGGGTGGGCTGGCAGATGAACTTCGGCCTGGTCTTCTTCGTCCTGTGGGGGCTCTACATGGCCCGGCGGCAGATCGGGGCGGTCTGCCGAAAGGCCCTGCGCAGCGACCCCGGCGTGGACGACTCCGACGAGCTGCTCTCCTACCGGACGGCGTTCTGGGGATGCGTCTTTTCGGCGGTCTACATCTTCGTCTGGATGTGCCGGGCCGGGATGAGCCCCCTCGTGGCCTCGGTCTACTTCTTCTTCTCCTTCATCCTCTACCTGGGCATGGCCAAGATCGTCGCGCAGAGCGGCCTGGTCTCCCTGCGCGGGTCGGGGGGGGGCTGGCCGACCAAGCCGCTCGTCAACATCAAATACATGGACGACACGAGCATCGCGGCCACGGACCTGATGCTGGCCCTCTACGCCTACGCCAAGGGGTTCTGCATGCCGAGCGCCTCCAACGCGGCCAGGGCCTCCGAGGCGGTGCGGGGGGAGAAGCGGGGGCTGGGGCGGGCGATCCTGGTCGGGTCCGTCCTGTCCCTGTTCGCGTGCGTCCTGATGACCCTGTCCCTGGGATACTACGGCCCCGGCGCGGAGAACTTCGGCTCCTACGACTACACGAACGGGAACCGGCACGGCTACACCTACACGACGTCGGACATCAAGGGCCGGGGCGGGGCCAGGTGGCCCTGGCTGGAGTTCGGATACGGCATCGCCGGGGCCCTCGTCACCGCCCTGTTGACCTTTCTCAACTACCGGCTCCCGTGGTGGCCCCTCCACCCCATCGGGTTCACGGTCTCCGTTCAGTACCCCACGCGGGCGTCGTTCTTCTCCGTCTTCGTGGCGTGGCTGCTGAAGTTCACCGTCATGAGGGTGGGGGGTATCGGGCTCTACCGGCGGGGACAGGTCTTCTTTTTAGGCGTCCTCCTGGGTTACACTACGGCGGTCGTCCTCTCCTTTTTCCTGGATTGTCTGTTTTTCATGGGACAGGGGCACGCCGTGCACACGCCTCCGATTTAAAGAGAGGGATCGACCCCCTTGCGCGACACACACGGCACACGTTTCTCGGCGAGGGGGGAGACGGCGAGGGATGCGCAGGCCCGGGTCCGCTGGCGGGCCGTCGTGGCAGGGGCGCTGCTGACGGCGGGGATCAACGCCTTCGACCCCATCTCCCGGTATCTGATCCACTCCTCGTCGTTCACGCACAGCCAGATGCCCTTCGCCCTGCTGATGGGCCTGCTAACCCTGGGCTATCTCTACAATCCCCTGGCCCGGAGGTGGTCTCCCGGCTGGGCCCTGACCCGTCAGGACCTGGCCGCCGTGCTCGCCGTCGGGTTCCTGGGGACCACCGTGCCCACCCTGGCGCAGCGGTTCGTGGCCGTGATTTCGGCGCCCGACTATTTCGCGTCCCCGGAGAACGAGTGGCCCACCTACACGCTGCCCAACCTGCAGCGGTGGCTGATCCCCAGCAACGCCGGGGACGGCGTCAAGATGTTCTACCAGGGGTTGCCCCCCGGAGGGCCTCTGCCCTGGGAGATCTGGCTGGGGCCTCTCTTCTGGTGGTTCAGCCTGCTCATCGCCATTATGCTGGGCTGTTTCTGCCTCGGCGTGATCCTGAGAGAGCAGTGGTCGGGGCACGAGCGTCTGGCGTTTCCGTTTGTGGAGCTGTCTCTGATGCTGGCGCAGGAGCCCGAAGGGGGCCGGAGGCTGCCCCGGTTTTTCAGGGACTACCTCTTCTATGTCGGGTTCGCCATTCCGGCGGGGATGATCCTGTGGAACACGGTGGGACACTTCCTGCCGGGGTTGCCGGGGTTCGCGTTTCTCAACAGCGACAACCTGCTGTCAGTCGGGCGGGGGTTTATGCAGTTTTATCTCCGCTTCGACTTCTACGTCATCTGCTTTGCCTACTTCACCACGCTGGATATCCTGCTGTCGATGTGGCTGTTTCACATCCTGGCCATGCTGCAGGACGGGATCTCCAACCGGATCGGCTTCGGCCCCCCGGGCTACGGCCGGGGCGTGATCTCCCAGAACAACTACGGGCTGCTGGTCTTCGTGCTCTGGGGGCTCTGGATGGCCCGCCATCACCTCCGGGGCGTCTGGCGCAAGGCGATCGGCAGGGCGCCGGAGGTGGATGACTCGGAGGAACTCCTGTCCTACCGGGCGGCGACCTTCGGCCTCCTCCTGGCCGGCCTGTTTATCCTGTTCTGGCTGTGCAAGACCGAGATGCACCCGGGGGTGGCCGTGGCCTTTATGTTTTTTACCCTGGTCCTCTACCTGGGGATGGCCAAGATCGTGGCCCTGAGCGGGCTGGTCTCCCTGCGGGGCTCGGGGCCCACCGGGCCGGTCAGGGCGCTGATCGGCATCTGGAACATGGACGACGCCACCATCGCGGCGTTGAACCAGATGGGCGCGCTCTACGGCAACGCGAAGGGCTTTGCCATGCCCGGGGCGGCCAACGCGGCCAGGGCCGCCGAGTACGCCGCCCCCCAGAAGCGCCGGCTGGGCGGGGCGATCTTGATGGGCGGCGTCCTCTCCCTTCTAACCTTCGTCCTGACGACTCTGGCGCTCGGCTATTACGGGCCGGGGGCGGAGAACTTCGGGGACTACAGCTACACGGTCGGAAACCGGTACTTTTTCGACGCCACGGTCTCCGACATCCGGGGGCGCTGGGAGCAGAGGCGGGAGTGGTGGGACCTGGGCTTCGGGGCCTTCGGGGCGGGGATGACGGCCCTGTTGATCCTCCTCAACCAGCGCCTGACCTGGTGGCCCCTGCACCCGGTGGGGTTCACCGTGTCCCTCCAGTACCCCACGCGCGCGGCGTTTTTCTCCGTCTTTCTGGCCTGGCTGTTGAAGTTCATCGTCCTCAAGGTCGGAGGCGTGGAGCGATACAACCGGTCGAGGGTCTTTATCGTGGGGGCCCTGATGGGCTACTCGCTGGGGGTGATCGTCTCTTTCATCCTGGATGTCTTCTTCTTCATGGGACAGGGGCACGCGATGCACACCCCTCCGCTTTAAGAGAAAAGCGAAAGGGGGAGTGGGAGAGTGGGGGAGTGGGAGATAAAGAATGCCTTCTTTTGAAAGGGCGTAAAGGATGACGAGGACGCTCCTGTTGTTCGTGCCCTCGACGCTGGCCGTGGCCGGGCTGGTCTGGCACGCCTGGCGCTGCCGGGGCCGGCGGGTCGCGCTGACCTTCTTTCCGGCGGCGTTCCTGTTCGGGCTGGTCCGGGGGAATGTGATCCACTGGATCGCGGTGGACGCGCAGAAGGGGGTGATGCCCTACCTCGTGGCCAACCCGGTGGTGCAGGTCTTCTCAGGCTCCCTGCAGGTGGTCATCGGCTGGATGTTCGCCCTCTACGTGAGCTGGTGGCTGGCCGAGCGGGCCATAGAGCGCATCCCGGCCCTGCGGGGGGACCTGACGGCCACGGTGGGCCTGGCCTGCGTGGGGATGGCGGCGCTGGCCTACGCGACGGAGGCCGGGGCCTACGCGGCCGGGTGGTGGCTCTGGAGCATCCCGACGCGCAACCGGTTCTTCTCGGGGGTGCCGGCGGTGGGCATCGCGGAGTGGTTCGCCGTGGGGTTCGAGTTTTTGATCCCTTACCTACTGACGGTCTGCTCCCCGTATCGGGGGCGGGCCTGGCCGCACGCCCTGTGGGGGCTCTATCTCCTCCATCTTTTCCTCCACCTGTTCGGCGACCCGATCTCGGAGGCCCTGCCCACGCAGCCGTTCGTGGTCTGGCACTGGGTGAGCCTGCTCACGATGGGGGGCCTGGCGCTCACGGGCGCGGGCACGGCGCGCGTGCAGACGGAGGAGGAGGGTCGAAGGTTTGATTGGGTCATGTGGGGGACGGTCGGCCTGTTCGGGGGGGTGATGGCAGCGGCGCAGGTGGGGATCGGGGGGAGGACCGACCTGCTGGTCTCGCTCGCGCCGCTGGGGCTGCTGGCCCTGCTGGCGGCGTCTCGGCTCCCCCTCCGCTGGGCGCTGCTGGCGGGGGCCGGGGCGTGGGCGTGGGAGGGGTTCGGGCTGACGTTCCTGCCCGGCCCGGTCGTGGCGTTTCTGCTGTTAGAGGGGCGCGTCCGATGGGGGGGGATGAAGGCGGTGCGCGCCGGGGTCTGCGCGGCGCTGGCGGGGGTGGCTGCGATGGGATATGCCTCCGGGAGGGCCTGGGGGGAGCGGTGCGGGGACTACGTGCGCCACCTGGAGCAGGCGGACGCCTACGCCCGGCAGGGGAGGGGGGACCTGGCCGCGCAGGAGCAGGCTGCGGCGGACGCCCTGGACCCGGCGGACGTGGAGTCCTACCTTCAGGCGGGCTATGCCCTGGAGCGGCGGGGAGGGGGGCGCCTGGCGATGGCGCAGTACCAGAGGGCGATCGCGCTGGAGCCGAACTTCTTCCTGGGCTACTATGACCTGGGGATCGCCCTGGAGGCGCAGAACGACAGAGAGGGGGCCGAGGCGGCCTTTCGCCGGGCCGTGGAGATCGCCCCCCGCTTCTACCAGGGGCACGTGCGCCTGGGGGCGCTCTATCTGGGGAGGGGGTCGGTCGAGCGGGCCATCGGGCATTTTCAGAGGGCCACGGAGGTCGAGCCGGGCAGGCCGGAGGCCTACAACAACCTGGGGGTGGCCTACCAGAGGAGGGGACAGGGGGACCTGGCGATGGCCGCGTGGCAACGGGCGATTGAGCTGGACCCGGACTTTGCCGACGCCCACGCCAACCTCGGGGACGCGCGCCTGCTCCAGGGGCGCGCGGACGAGGCCGTGCAGGCCTACCAGGCCGCCCTCAGGATTGAGCCGGGGCACGCGCGGGCGCGGCAGGGGATGACGCTGGCCCGGCTGCGGCAGCGGATGGAGGGGAAATAAAGTGCCAAGTGCCAAGTGTATGGTTTTTACGTGGCACGTGACACATGGCACTTGGCACTACTTTACTCGCAGGGTGGAGACCTGCTGCGTCCCGAAGTCGTAGACGCGGATCAGGTGGTTGTTGGTGTCCGCGATGTAGAGCTTCCCGTTCGCGTAAGTTAGCCCGCCGGGCTCGTTGAACTCCGCGCGCTCCGGGGGGCCGTCGGCGGTCCCGGACCGGCCCGTGCCCAGGAAGGTCTCGCAGCGCCTCGTGGCCGGGCCGATGCGCTTGATTTTGTTGTTGTAGGTGTCGGCCACGTAGAGGAGGCCGTCGTGGTAGAGCACCCCCAGCGGGTGCTGGAGCCGGGCCTCCGGGCCGACGCCGTCCCGGTCCCCGTACTCGAACAGGCCGGCCCCGACGAGGGTCTCCACGCGCCCGCGCGGGTCGAGGTCGGCGGCGCGGATGGCGCTCGTCTCGCTGTCCGCGAAGTAGAGCCTCTTCCCGTCGGTGGTGATGCCGCTGGGCTGCGCCAGGGCTGCGCCGGGGAGGTCGGCGTCCAGGATGTTCTCCATCCCGGAGCCGGCGTAAGGCCCTGTGTCCAGGGTCCGGAGGTCCAGGGCCCAGAGCTGGTGGGGGCCGGCCATGGCGATGTAGAGTTTCCCGCCGTGGACCAGGAGGTCCCACGGCGAGTTCAGGTCCACGTCGGGGCCCCTGCCGCCCGCGTGGCCGTAAAGCCCCTGCCTGCCCGTCCCGGCCAGGGTGGTGACGGTCCTGTCCGCGAGGTCCACCCTGCGGATGGCGTGGTTCTCGGTGTCGGCCACGTAGAGCGCGTCTCCGTCCAGGGCCACGCCCTGGGGCCGGTGGAAGCGGGCCTCCGAAAGGTTGCCGTCCCTCAGCCCGGCGACGCCGTCTCCGATGACCTCCGCGACGGCGCTGTCGGCCAGGGAGAGGGCGACGATCCGGTGGTGGTTGGAGTCGGAGACATAGAGCCGGGCGGGGTCCGCCGCGAGCTTGCCGGGGAAGGAGAAGGGGGTGGAGGAGACATCCTTTTCCGGGGCGAGCCGGAGGGGCCTCCGGTCCATCTTCCCCTGCGCGTCGAACTCCTGGAGGATGGCCCCGATCACCCGGTCGAACAGGTCGTAGATGCCCTCGCCGGAGTGCGTGCCCACGACCTTGCCGTCCGGGTCGATGATCATGAAGCTGGGCCACGCCCGGATGGCGTAGCTCCTCCAGATGAGGAAGTCCCTGTCGTTCACGACCGGGTGCTCGATCTC
Source organism: uncultured Gemmatimonas sp. (assembly GCA_964428665.1). Taxonomy (GTDB): domain Bacteria; phylum Latescibacterota; class UBA2968; order SICM01; family SICM01; genus SICM01. Next base: position 3,509 of record CAYRZX010000092.1, on the reverse strand, counting down.
ATACCGGAGGATGGCCTCCCGGATGTTCTCGGACTCCCGCTCGGTCGTGAACTTGGCGGAGTGCACGCCGATGACCACCAGTTCGTCCGGGTACTTCGCTTCGAGTCGCTTCAGGTCCGGGATCACGTGCATGCAGTTGATGCAGCAGTAGGTCCAGAAGTCCAGGAGCACGACCTTGCCCCGCAGGTCGCCGAGGGAGAGGGGACGGTCGGTGTTGAGCCAGTCCAGGCCCTCGGGGAAGTCCGGGGCGTGGACGGTTCCGGCGTAGGAGGAGGGAGGCATAAGATCAGAAGAAAAGAGGGTTACTTCACGCCCTGCTACTTGACCGCGATCAGCTCGATGTCGAAGACCAGGGTCGCGTTCGGGGGGATGGGACCGCTTCCGCTCGGTCCGTAGGCCAGGTGCGCCGGGATGAACAGTTGCCACTTGTCGCCCACCTTCATCCTCTGGAGGGCCTCCTGCCAGCCGGGGATCACGCCGTTCACAGGAAATTCCTCCGGCTTGCCTCGACGATAGGAGTTGTCGAACTCGGTCCCGTCCGTCAGGACGCCGCGGTAGTGGGCCGTCACGGTGTCGCTCGGCTTAGGCGTCTTGCCGGCGCCGGACTTGATCACTTTGTACTGAAGGCCGCTGGGGAGGGTGGTGACGCCCTCCTTTTTGCCGTTCTCAGTCAGGAACGCTTCGCCTTCCTTTTTCTTCTCCTCAGCGAGTTTCTGGGAGCGAGCCTGATGTTTGGCCATCATGTCCTTCTGAAGAGCCATCATCGTCTCCCGGATCTGCTCCTGGGTCAACAGAAACTTGGCGCTGTCCGCGAGCCCATCTTTGACCCCTTTTGCCAGCACGTCCATGTCCACGTCCACGGACTGGGCCTTGAGGTCTTTTCCGACGCTCAGCCCTATGCTGTAGCTGACCTTGTCCTTCTGGGTCTTCAGCTCCGCCTTCTCCTGGGGCCTGTTCTGACACCCCAGCAGCCCGACGCACAATACTGCGGTCCAAATTCGTTTCACAGGGGTCCTTTCTGAAGATAGAGATAGAGATGAGAAAAGCGTTTAAAGTTCAAAGTTAGAACCTTAAACCTTGAACCTTGAACCTTGAACTTTTATTTTCGGCGCGCCTTTACGATTTTCTGCTCTGAAGTCGGTCTGTCTGACGGGTTTGTCTCCGCGCCCTCGATCTTCGAGACGACCTCGTAGCCTGAGACGACCTCCCCGAAGATTGTGTGACGCAGGTGGAGCCAGGGGGTCGGCACGGTGGTGATGAAGAACTGGCTGCCGTTGGTGTTGGGGCCGGCGTTGGCCATGGCCAGCAGGCCCTTCCGGTCGAACCTGACGTCCTGGCTGCACTCGTCCTCGAAGGGCTTCTCCCAGATGGAGCGACCGCCCCTGCCCGTCCCCGTGGGGTCGCCTCCCTGGATCATGAAGCCTTTGATGACCCGGTGGAACACGATGCCGTCGTAATACCCCTGTTCGATCAGCGTCTCAAAGTTCTCGCACGCCTTCGGGGCGACGTCGGGCATCAGTCGAATCTCAATGGAGCCCTGATTCGTCTCCAGCACCACGATTCTGTCCTGCACGGTAAAATCTCCTCTATACGATAGGTGATAGGTGGTAGATGGGGAGGGCCTATATGCTACCTGCTACGCCTGCCCCAATTCCACGCTGTGGGCGACGCGAAACAGGTCGTCCGGCGGGTCATTTCGCCAGATCAGGCTGACTTCGCGCACGGGGAAGGAGGCCGGCTGCCAGGCCGCCTGGAGCGCGCCCTGCAGGCGCAGCGCAGGGGCGCGCCCCCGGATCTGCCCCACGCTCAGGTGCGGCGTGAACCCGCCCGCGTGTCGCGTCACGTCGTCGCAGTCGGGCGCGGCTCTGTTCAGGGTCGCCTGCAGCCGGACGAGCGCCTCCCGGGGCTCCGGGGCCAGATAGAGGGTGAAGCTTTCCTGTCTGTGGTGGAAGAGCCGGAACTCCACCAGCCCCACCTCAAAAGGCTCGACGGCCTCGCACAACCGCGAGAAGGGTTCGATCAGGGATTCAAATTCTTTCCGTGGGCGAAAGGGATAGATCAGGGTGATGTGGGGCATCCAGCGCCTTGAATTCCGGTCGTGTTCCTGCCGGATCGCCTGGATGGGTGGCCAGAGAGCGGCGGGAGGGATGATGACCAGCGCGGTCGTGTGGGTCTTACCGTTTTCAGACGGCATCTTTATATTTTCGCTGGCGATAAACGCAAGGATTTCGGCAAATATACAATATTTCATGCGGCATATCAAGGAGCATTGTGAAACTATCAGAGGCGGCGGAGCGGGTTCCGGCGAGGGGCGGGTCGCCATAAAGCCCTTGACAAACCCCGTATGTCTCGGTAAATTGTAGGCTACGAAATGGAGGTCGGGGCGTAGCGCAGCCCGGTAGCGCACTTGCTTGGGGTGCAAGTGGTCGTGGGTTCAAATCCCGCCGCCCCGACCAATTTTTTTGTCTCAGGACACCGGATGGAGTTGATTCAGGGCTTTTTCGAGAATGTCTACAACGTAGAGGCTGTCATCCGGTGGGGCGGTCTGCTGGCGTTGATCGTCATTGTGTTCACTGAGACGGGGTTGATGATCGGGTTCTTCCTGCCGGGGGACTCTCTGCTGGTCACGGCGGGGCTGTTCGCCGCGAAAGGGGACCTGGATATCTGGGTCTTGAATGTGACGTTGAGCCTGGCGGCCGTCGCGGGGGACACCGTCGGGTACTGGATCGGCGCGAAGACGGGCAGGCGGATTTTCACGCGGGAGAAGTCCCTCTTTTTTGCGAAGGACCATCTCCTCCGGACGAGGGCGTTTTACGAGAAGCACGGCGGCAAGACGATCATAATCGCCCGGTTCATGCCGTTCGTCAGGACGTTTGCGCCGGTCGTGGCCGGCGTGGGGGAGATGCGTTACAGGCGTTTCATTGCCTACAATGTCTTCGGCGGCATCGGGTGGGTGGCCAGCATGACCCTGATCGGGTACTGGCTGGGTCAGATGGTCCCGGACATCGACAAGCACATCCACAAGGTCGTCGCCGTCGTCATCTTTCTCTCGCTCCTCCCCGGCCTCGTGGAGTTTGCGCGGGCGCGGCTGCGCCGGTCGCGTGAGGGGGCGAACAAAGACGTGCCGGAAACACAGAGATTCGGGGCGTAGCGCAGTCCGGTAGCGCACTTGCTTCGGGAGCAAGGGGTCGGAGGTTCAAATCCTCTCGCCCCGACCAATCTTAAAAAAACGGGCAGAAGGGTTTAGGGGAAATAAATCCCTGACCTTCTGCCCGTTTTTCGTTTCGATCTCATGCCCACCGTGGGAAACCTCTGGAGGGGAGGGCAGAGTCAGCCTGTTTTTCTTCGGCGGTCTATTGCAGTCTCACCTCACTATATATGCACGAAGGTCATCCTGACATCCGTGCCGTGGAGGTTGGCTGACAGTTCCACGCGCTTTTCTGGGAACGCATAACTCTGGGTCGTCAGCGCAGGGCCCTCGGCGGTGGCGAAGGCCATGGCCGTGCTTG
>CAYRZX010000091.1:11345-20639 GCA_964428665.1 uncultured Gemmatimonas sp. | reverse complement strand
AGAGCCAGGCGTCGCTCACGTTGCAGTAGAGGGCGGGCTGGAAGTAGAGGAGGAGGAAGCCCATCTCGTGGACCTCGCCGCCGAAGTACTTGCAGGTCAGGCCGTGGGCGAACTCGTGGGCGGCGCCGATGAGAAGAAGGGTCAGCCATGCCAGAAGCAGGGCCTGGAGCCGGTAGAGGCGCTGAAAATCCCGCCCGATCTCGCCCCCGTTGGAGAGCGCAATCGCGAGGGCGAGGAGAATGAGCGCAGCGGAGAGCGCGAGGGAATGCGGCGTGAAGACAAACCGGACCCTGCGGACCAGCCGGTCGAGGAGGCGGTCGGGATCGAAGGCCCTCAGCCTCAGGTAAAGAAAGCTCCCTCGCACCCTCCCGCGCCGATGGGCCGGACGCCCCGATTCGGCCCCCTCCGCCTCCAGCAGGCCGAGCCGCCCGAGGCCTTCGATGAACTTCCCCAGGGTATCCTGCGCAAGAGGGACGCCGAACCTCTCCTCGGCCCTCCGCCGGATGGCGTCGAGGGGAGTTTCGCCGTCGAGCTGCCGGGCGACGAAGTAGTCGGCCTCCCTGAGACGAAAGAACCGCCCGGTCGCCGGGTCTTTGACGACGAAGGCGGTTCCTGCCCCTGTGTCCTGCCGGCTGACGACCAGGTCGCTTCGGAGTTTTAAGTGCCCCGGTAACATTGGTGCTTGCCTGGCTCCTAAACAAGAGAGGCCACCGGCTGCTCGGTGGCCTCTCCATCTGAACCTGCTCCCATATCACGGGAGCAGAGGATTACTGATCTCGCCACCGCCGCCGGCGCCACCGCCGCCAGGGTTGGCGACAGGGGGGCCAATGACAGGGGGTCCCCCGCCACGGCCGCAGCTAACAACGCCGTTAGATGCGGCGGTTGCGTGAGGGGTGATGCCATTGTCACAGCCCTGGTCGGCGACGAAATTGGCAGAGGGAGACGCGCCGCTCGGAGGGTTCACGAACAACGGCGCAGGCGCGATCCGCTCCTCCAGCTCCTCGATCTTCAGTTCAATCTCCTTCATTTCTTCCCTCCTTATCACCCGCAACTAACAGGGGCAGGGTCATTCAGTTTTCCCTTTTGGGGGGTCACCCTGAGCGTAGCGAAGGGTCTTCTTCCGCTTAAAACGAGATTCTTCGCTCCCTTCGGTCGCTCAGAATGACCTCTCGCCGAGAACTGAATGGCCCTGTAACAGGGGCGAGGGCCGCATTTATCATGAATCTCAGTCCAGAGTACAGAACGCCCGTAACGGAATAGCCACTGCCGCCCTGTCGCTTATCGCAAAGGGGCCCACAGGTCCGTTGGGATTAAAGGGGATATGAACCTCTTCACCCCCTGGTGTAGTCATCACTATAAAACACTCAGGCGCGATCCGCTCCTCCAGTTCCTCAACCTTCAGATCAAGCTCCTTCACCTCGGTCTTCAGTTCGAGCTCTTTCATCTTTTCATCCTCCCTTCAAGGCCATGGGTTACCCGGTGACTTCTTCATCTGAACCCGTTCCCACATCACACGCAAACAATCATTTCACATCAGACATTTGGGGTAATTTGGTGACGACGACGCCGCGCAAACGCAACGGCTTCTCAGGGCACGCCCAACCCGAGGGTTCACGTTACGCCCAGAAAGGCCCCCGTCCGGGCTTGAAAGTTTGCTCTGGTACCCGGCCTCCTCCCAGGAAATCGTGAAAAGCTATATAGACAGAGGCGGTGGACTTATAACCCGCCCGCATCCGTTAGAGGCTCAGGACTGCCGTCCGGGTCGCCGGTGAAGCCGCCTCGCGTCCGCCCGGTCCCATCCACCCCGCACGCCTGCCCCTGCGGTGTCCCCGCAGCGATCAGCGCGCCCCGCACCGCCGCCGGGCTGGCCCCCGGGTTGCTGGCGATGTACTGGGCCGCTGCGCCCGCGACGTGGGGAGAAGCCATGCTGGTCCCCGATATCGTCGCGTACATGCCGTCTTTGTAGGTCGAGACAATGTCCACCCCCGGCGCGGCGATCTCGACGGTTGCCCCAAAGTTGCTGAAGGAGGCAAAGGTGTCGTCCGGCCCATAACTGGTGGATCCGCCTGCCCCCCCACACTGGCCGTCGGAGTCCCCCATCGCCGAGACCGTGATGACGTCGGGGTGGTTCGCCGGGCTGAAAAGGCTGGCGTCCTTGCTGCTGTTGCCCGCAGCCACCGCATACGTTATCCCCGCTGCCACCGAGTTGCTGATGGCGGTGTTCAGCGCCGTGATCGTCACGCCCTCCCCAAACCCCAGACTCATGTTCGCCACCTGAATGCCTTTGGCCGCCGCGTTCTTCGTGACCCAGTCAACGCCGGAGATGAGCTGGGATGCCGTGCCGCTTCCATTGCGGTTCAGGACCTTCACCGCATACAGCCTGGCGTTCGGCGCGACCCCGCGCACCCCTCTGCTGTCGTTCGTCTTCGCTGCGGCGATCCCCGCCACGTGCGTGCCGTGTCCATGGTCGTCGTTGCCCGACTTGGTGCCTCTGACAAAGGTCACATTGCCCGCTACATTCAAGTCCGCATGCGTGAGCCAGATGCCGGTGTCGATGATGGCGATGCCGACGCCGGACACGTCCGTCCGCCCGTTCGCCTCGGCGTCGATCCGGTCGATGCCGGAGGTGAGCGTCTCAAAGGGGTTCTCGTGCAGGAAGGCCACGACCGTTCGGTCCGCCTCCACAGAGGCCACGCGGGGGTCGTTCCTGACGGCGGCCAGCCGGGCCTCCGGTATGGCCCCCGCAAAGCCGTTCAGCGCGGCATCGTAGACGTGTTCTGCGGCCAGGCCGTGGGACCTCGTGACACTGGCAGGAGATACTCCGGCCCTGAGGACCACGATGTAGTGGCCGGGGATGACCTCACCGCCCGTGGCGGTGGACGGACCCAGCCTGATCTCGCCGCCCACGGCCGGCTTGGCGAGGCCCTTCTGTTGCGGACCGGCCGGCCCCTGCCGACCGCAGCTCAACCAGACCAGCGCTATCAGCAGTACGGCAGCGATTGAGTAAAGAGCATATTGAGTAAAGAGCATAACGTTTCATGGCATCCCCCTTTTGTGAATGAGATTTTTATATCCTTGCAAAACGCTTGCCAGACGTATCAAAATATTCTTTATCTTATGTGAAATCAAAGAATTAAAAATATTTTTCGTAAATGGATCGGGAGAGAGGAGGGGGAGGCTGCACGGATTCGTGCATCAAACTGCTCGAAATCGTGCAAGGTGCACGGATTCGTGCGGATCGCGAAAGGGGAATCGCGAAAGGCGCGAAAAAAGGCCGAAAAACGCGAAAAGGGAAAAGCATTCACCACAGAGGGCACAGAGAGCGCAGAGGAGAAGCGGAGGGGAAACAGGGATGGACAGGATAGGCAGGATTATGCCGGAAGAAATAACCTTGACATGAACAGAAACTCGTTTTAGTTTTCGCGTTCAAAAACCTCCTGAGAGTGCTGAAGCGAGGGGTACCGCTATGAAACACGAAACGACCATCAACGGAAAACGTATCTATTATGAATACGATGAATACCAGGACGCCCTTTTTGTGACCTTTGATAAGGAGCCTCCGTTAAGCTATTACGAGGAACTGGAAAATGGCGTCATGGTCCGGCGAGAGGCTGAGACCGACCGCATCGTGGGCTATACGATCCGGAACGTCAGCCTGAAGGTCTGCCAGCAGTATGCGTCGATGCTGCCCTCGCCTTAGCCCTTCCTCTCCTATTCGCCTCCTTCCTCGGCTTGTGCTTTTGCGTTTCACGTCTCCACCCCACCAACGATTCACTGGATCGTTCCACCACCCTGTCTCACGTCTCACAATTTATAGTGCCTCATCCGGCGGTGGAGCGCCATCCGGGAGAGGCCCAGGAGCCTGGCCGCCTGGACCTGGTTTCCCTCGCACCTCCGGAGCGCATCCCGGATCACCTCTCTTTCAAGCGCATCCAGGTTCAGGTCCTCCACCTGCGCCACGTTGAGCCCCGGCCCTGAAGCCTGTGCCGTCTGCTGGTCGCCGTCCGGCAAGGGCTGTGTTCCAACAGGCCGGTCGATCTGAAGGACCTCCGGCGTCACGCAAGACCCCAGGCAGAGAATGGCCGCCCGCTCGACGACATTCCTCAGCTCCCGCACGTTGCCCGGAAAGGGATGCGCCTTTAGCAGGGTCGCCGCTTCCGGCGTAAACGCCTCCACCCCCTTGCGCATCTCCTGGCTATACCGTTCCAGAAAGTGCTGGGCCAGCGGCAGAATGTCCTCCGGCCGCTCCCGCAGCGGCGGAACGTAAATGATGAAGGTATTCAGCCGGTGGTAGAGGTCCTCCCGGAACCGCCCCTCGGAGATCACCTTCGCCAGGTCCCGGTTCGTGGCCGACACCACGCGCACGTTCACCGGGACCTCTCTCGACCCGCCCACCCGCCGGACGCGCCGTTCCTCCAGCGTGCGCAGCAGCCGCATCTGCATCCCCGGGCTCATATCCCCGATTCTCGTCCAGGAAGAGCGTGCCCCCGTCCGCCAGCTCGAAGCGTCCGGCGCGGGACTCCCTGGCATCCGTAAAAGCCCCCTTCACGTGCCCATAGAGCTCGCTCTCCATCAGAGATTCGGGAATTGCCGAGCAATCCACGGCTACGAACGGCCCCCCGGCGCGGGCGCTCTCGGTGTGGATCGCCCTGGCCACCAGCTCCTTGCCCGTGCCCGTCTCCCCCCAGATCAGCACCGTCGTGGCCTCCGTCCGGCAGACCTGCTGGATGAGACCCTTGACCGCCCGGATGGCCGGACTCTCCCCGATGATCGCGGACAGCCCGTAGCGCTGCTGAGCCTCCGTGTCCAGCCGATCCAGGCGCTCCCGGTAGCGGTCCTTCTCCTGCCGTAGCGCGTGGAAGTGAACCGCTCGCTCCAGGGAGGCGCTCAGCTCCCGCATCTTGACCGGCTTGGTGAAGAAGTCGAACGCCCCCTCCCGCATGGCCCGCACGGCAGCGTCGATGTCCCCGTAGGCCGTCACCATGATGACCTCTACCTCGGGAGATGTCCGTTTGACCTCCCGCAGCACCTCAAAGCCGTTCATCCCCGGCATCACGATGTCAGCGATCACAATGTCCACGGCCTCGCGCCGGAGGATCTCCAGCCCCTCCTCTCCCTGCTTCGCCTGGTAGACCCGATGCCCTTCGCCTCTCAGATAATCCCCGATGCTCTGGAGGATGTCCGGATCGTCGTCGATCAGGAGGATGTTCATGCGGATGCGGGTATCGGGTGACATCGTGGATACCTCGAAACCCGACCTGACCCCATCCCTTCCCCGCGCAGACCCACCCAATGCAAAAGGGGCATACCTCTCTTGTCCGAGGCATGCCCCACACCGTCGGGTCCTTTAAGATCCCCCCTATTCCCCATCTCGGACCCTGAACACAGGCTCTTAATTCGCTCCCAATCTATGCCACTCAGCCTGAAAAAGCAAGCGAAAAATGTCGCCTCAGGCGGCGTCCTGTCACCTCCGGCTGATCACGTCCAGAAAGTCCTCCCCGCTCACCTGGACCGTGTGCAGGTCGATCCGCACCACGTCCGGCCGCCGGGCCTTGTCGTCCGCGCTCTGCGCGGCCAGGTACTGCGTCCGGAAGGCGTAGGGCGGCGCGGCCACGTAAGGCTTGAGCGTCCCGACCTTGTCCATCGCCCGGCGCGCCCCCTCCCGGATGAGCGTCCGGGCCTTGGCCGGGGCCAGCGTCAGCGCGCTCGTGCGCGACAGCCCCTCCTTGACGATGACGCCCTCGATGTCCGGGACGTAGCGCTGCGCCTCCTCCACCGCCGCCCGGTCCCCGCTGACGAAGGCCGTCGGCATGCCGAAGTACCCGGCCAGGGCCACATTGACCCCGATCTCCCCGATCAGCTCCCCGTTCAGCCAGCAGTTGGCGATCGTCCGCGAACTCCAGGAGTGGCACAGCACCCCCGTCGGGACGTTGTTCATGGCGTGGTGGCCGTAGAGAAACTGGGCGGCGAAGCCCCGGTCTAGCCCCCACCCCCTGGGCAGGGGACGGCCATACATGACCTTCGCCTCCGGGTGGACCTGAGCGATGTCCAGCCCGCCCGAGCCGTGCCCGTCCAGGACGATCACCTCCGTCGCCCCCCCTTCCAGCGCCCCGTCCACCAGGGCGTTGAGCTCCAGCGTCGCCAGCGTCCTGGCCTGCTCGTTGTACTTCGTGTCCGCGTAGGTCTGCGTGTGGAAGTCCACCACCCCCGCAGCCCCTTCCAAGTCGCACAGCACGTAGATCTTCACGCCGCCTCCTCTCCTGCAAAAAAGTGTTTGAACCCTCGCCTCTTTTTGCTTACATTCAGCAACATGAAGCCCTTCATCGTCGTCCTGACCTTCGCCCTCGCCAGCCTTCCCGGATCGGCCCTCGCCCAGAACGCCTCGGTGCGCGACTACACCGTGCCGGTGAGCAGCGCCAGGAACCTCCAGTTCGACTTCGCATTCACCTACTCGGCCACCGGCTCCACCGTGACCAGCAAGAACGGCAACCTCATCCTCTTCTACAAGAAATTCTACGACTCCCTCCCCTTCGCCTACTCCCTCGACCTGAGCGGGTCCGCCCTGCTCAACCGCCTCAACCCCCAAGGAGACTTCAACCAGAACGGCCGCGTGGACGCCCCGGACGCGGCGCTGATGGCCAACTACCTCTACCTGAAAGGCGGGCTGGGCGCCACGCGCGCAGACACGGCCCGCTTCAACCCGACCTTCGACCTGACCAGGGATGGGACGACCGACTCGACGGACGTCCAGGCGTTTCTCAGGCGCCTGGGCGAAAAGGCGAAGGACGACCTGACCTACAAATCTCAGTTTTCGAGCCGGGGCAAGAAGTACCTCCACAGCGGATCGAAAATCTTCGGCTTCGGGGACTTCAACCTCCGCTACAGCGACACCTTTGACCGCCCCGACACGGACGTCACCCCCGGCCTCGGCTACGGGCGCTTCATCAGCGCCACCCCCCTGGCCAAGGCCGTCCGCATCGAGGAGTTCCTGCTCAGAGAGAAGGCCATTTCAGGCCACCTGCCCAAAGAGCACCTGGTCGCGCTCGGCCACGTCATCCAGCGTGAGGGGGAGTTCAGGGATCGCTACGGCTCCACCTACCGGAGATGGTGGTTCGAGGCCATGGAGAGCGTGATCGTCGCGTCGGGAATGGCCCCGGACGGCATCGGGGCCGGAGGCATCCTGAGGATCAACGAGGTCCTGTTCGAGCAGCGGGTCAATGAGCGCTTCTACGGATGGGAGGCCTCCGCCGGGGTGAACTTCCAGGTCGCCTCGCCCCTGAAGACCCAGCCCCGGCGCGACCCCGGCGCGGCCATCGGGATCCGGTATGCCCGGCCCATCGGGTGGAAACACCAGGTGAGCGGCAGGGTGGACCTGAGCAGCCCCTTCACGGAGCAGTTCGGGAAGGTCTACAAACTGAGCTTCACCGAAGACTACATCTACGAGGTGAGCAACCGCATCGACTTTATCCTCCGGGACGCCCTGGCCCTGGACATCCGGGCCAGGCCCCCGTCCGTCGGGGCCGGCCCCTTCAACAAACACCTCGTCAGCAACGCCCTGTCCGCGGCGTTCATTTTCTTCGTCGAGAACAAGACCAACTTCTCCGTCAACGCGCAGTTTGACAAGGTGGAGGGCCAGCCGCTCCTCCAGAGCTTTTCGGCTACGCTGAACTACAGGATATTTTGAAGATCGTGATCCGTGATCCGTGATCCGTGATCCGTCCCATCCCCACTCACCTGGCTTGAGGTTTTGGTTTTCACGGTTCACGGTTCACGGTACCCGGTCCACGTCTGTAAAACGGCGTCTCCACAATCTCCGCGCTCAACACCCTCCCGCTCGACAGAATCTCCACCCGGCTGCCGATCTGATTCGTGTCCCGCTTGACGTACCCGAAGGCGATGACCCGGCCGAGCGAGGGTGAGCGCAGGCCGCTCGTCACGTGTCCGACCTCTGCGCCGTCCCGCATCGAATCGTCTATCCGTTGCATCGGATCGTCTATCCGTTGCATCACCCGGTCGCCGGCCGAGGGCGGCGTATCCCCCTCCACCGCGAACCCCACCAAGTGTCGCCGCGGCCTGCCCCGATAGGTCATCTTGGCGATCACCTCCTGGCCGATGTAGCACCCCTTGTCGAAGCTGACGGCGTGCCCGATCGAGGCCTCGATGGGGGTGGCGCTCTCCTCGATGTCCACCCCGTAGACCGGAACCCCCGCCTCCATCCGCAGGGCCCGGAAGGCCGTCAACCCCACGGGCCGCGCCCCCCGTTCACACAGCCCGGCCCAAAGCCCCTCCGCCTGCGCCGGCGGGGCGAACAGCAGAAACCCGGCCTCTCCCGTATCGTCCGAGCGGACGGCCAGGACATCCCCTGCCGCTGCGGACCCATAGACGCCAAGCCCCGAGACCTCTGTGACAGGGCGAAGCGCCTCAGGGGAGGCAGGCCCGCAGACCGCCACGAGAGACAGCCCCTCCGTCACGTCCTGGATGTCCACGTCCTCCGAGATGAGATAGCGATTGAGCGCCGCGCGGACCCTCTCCGCCAGCCCCGGCTCCAGGTCGAGCAACAGGTGGTCCGGGCGACAATAGACTTTGAGGTCGGCGAGCGTCTGCCCCTGAGCCGTGAGCAGCGCGGCGTAGCGCCCCTCCCCCTCCTTCAGCCCCTTCACATCGTGGGTGATCATGCCGTGCAGAAACGAGACGCGGTCCCGCCCCGTCAGCCGGAGCTTTCCGCGGTGACTCAGGTCGATCAGGCCCGCCGCCGTCCGCACGGAGCGATGTTCCGCCTCTGCGTCGCCATAGTCGGCGACCATCTCCCACCCGGCCACCTCTGCAAAGTGTCCTCCCATCTTCTCGTGCAGATCGTGTAAGACAGATCGTTTCATCTTGCACCTCAATCCGAAATCCGAAATATCATGCGACACGAGAAAAAATGACCTCAAATGAAATTTTTTCTTGCCTTATTCGTGAACCTTGACTATATTTGGGTATCAATTCATCATGATCTACAAGCTGTTGGGTAGGTGACTCCTTCGCATCACCTGTCCGACAAAAAGAGATTAAGAAAAGATGGGGCGCAGGCACGGGGTGTTACCTCGAACGAGAAGCATCACATCGCTGCTCACGATGTAGGCAGTTGTAGTTGGTAGGAGTTGAAGGAGGTGACGCGCATGCCGGCGAAGAAAGCTGCGAAGAAGAAGGCTCCTGCGAAGAAGAAGGCTCCTGCGAAGAAGAAGAAGTAGGAACCTGAACAGACTCTCCTGAGACCTGCAGCCCCATCTGATCTTCAAGCCGACGGTTCAT
>CAYRZX010000091.1:0-11245 GCA_964428665.1 uncultured Gemmatimonas sp. | reverse complement strand
GAACAGACTCTCCTGAGACCTGCAGCCCCATCTGATCTTCAAGCCGACGGTTCATTGCCGTCGGCTTGTCTTTTTATGTCCGCTCACCTTTTCGCATCCTTCGCGATCCCATCTTAATTTATATCTTCCCCCGGCGCGGTGCAAGGCCAAATTCCATTTTTTCAGGGAAATAAGGGACCGAAAAACGGCCCGTTGAGACAGCGATAAAAACAGTGGACATCTCAGAATTCTTATGCTATATTGCTATATCCATTCGGAAATGTCTTCCGCACTCCTGCCGAAGGGGGTAAGCGCCATGCCCGCCGTTCTGATCGTGGACGACAATGTCCCTGTGCTGGAGCTTCTGGAGAAGGTCCTCGCCCTGGCCGACTACACTGTCGTAAGGGCCTGCGATGGGAGACAGGCCCTGGAGGCATTCCGCAGAGAACCCATCGACGCGGTGATCACGGACATCTCCATGCCGGGCATGGGCGGCGTCGAACTCCTGAGGGCCATCCGGCAGGCCAGCCCCGCCGTGCCGGTCATCGCCATGTCGGGCGACTTCGACGCCTACGCCGCCGTCGAGGCGGGGTTTGACGCCTTTATCTGCAAGCCGTTCAAGATCGGCTCCATCCTCGACATCGTCGCCGAGGCGCTGAAGAAGCGGCGAAGGGTCCTGATCGTGGACGACATCTCCGAGATGCGCGACATCGTCCGGCACGTGGTCGAGCAGTTCGGCTTTCACGCCCTCGAGGCCGGGGACGGCGCCGAGGCGCTCAAGATCCTGGAGAAGGAGGGCGCGGACCTCGTCGTCAGCGACTGCTCCATGCCCCTCGTCGACGGCCGGGACCTGCTCGTCGAGGTGAAGGCTCGTTTCCCCGACCTCCGGGTCGTCGTGGTGTCCGCCAATTTTAAGGCCGAGGATGTGGAGACCCTGAAACCATTCGGCTTTCTCAGCAAGCCCTATCGACTCAACGACCTCAGGCAGATCATTCTGAAGGCCATGTCATAAGAACCCCCGTTCCGGAGAAGAAGCCATGAAAGCCCGTACGATTGGGACGATCATCTTCTGCACGGCGATGGGAGTCACGGGCCTGAGGTGTTCCGCGGACCGCGCCCCCCTGTCGGCCCCGGCCACGAAGCCGGCTGCGAAGCCGACCCCGGAGGCCGGCGGCCACGGCAGCCGGACTGTCCACTCCCGGCAGAAGATGTTCTTTGCGGACCGCGACAACCGCATCTCCCTCGACCGCACCTCGCTTGCGGCCCCCGCCGGCGCCCTCCACAAGAAGACGATGATCTCCCTGCAGATCACGTTCACGGAGCCGCGCTCCGGCGTCGTCAACCGCATCTACGACCTCGGCCCTCACGGCCTGGCCTTCCAGAAACCGGTGGCACTCATCCTCTCCTTTGAGGGCGCCAGCCTGGCCGGTCTGGACCCGTCGACGCTCGCCATCTGGTACTACGACGAGACCCTGCGCAAATGGGTCAACATGGGCGGCGTGATCGACGCGGAGGGCAAGCGCGCCATCTTTGTCGGCAGGCTCCCGCACTTCTCCCGGTACGCCGTCGCGGGGAGCGGCTTCGACTGTCCTGAGGCCGGGTGGTAGCGGAACGGACGGAAACCCTCGAATCATAAGCCCAGAGCCGATGATGTCTCCATCCCTCTTCGAGGGCAGCCCGGGGACGGCGGGCAGGACCGTCGGACGCTATCGGCTGCTCGACCTGCTTGACCGGGGCAGCATGGGGGTCGTCTACAGGGCCTACGACCCGACGCTGGACAGGTGCGTCGCCCTCAAACTCCTGCGGACGGAGGGGGAGGACTGCCGGGACAGGGACCGCTTCCTCCGCGAGGCCCGCGCCGCCGCCGGACTGGCCCACCCGAACGTCGTCACCGTCTACGAGGCCGGCGAGGAGAGAGGCGTCCGCTTCTTCGCCATGGAGCTGGTCGAGGGGCAGCTCCTCTCCCGCATCCTCCGTTCGCGGCGTCGCCTGCCGGAAAGAGAGGCCCTCGACGCCATTTGCCAGGTCCTCTCCGCCCTCGACGCGGCCCATCGGGCCGGCCTCGTGCACCGGGACATCAAACCCGACAACCTGATGGTCCTGCCCGACGGCCGGGTCAAGGTCCTGGACTTCGGCATCGTCAAACTGGACCGGGAGGCCACGCTGACCCGCGCCGACGAGGTCGTCGGCACCGTGACCCACATGTCCCCCGAACAGGCGTCCGGGGAGGTCGTGGGTCCGGCCTCCGACCTCTACGCGGCCGGCCTCGTCCTCTACGAGATGGTCGCCGGCCGCCTCCCCTTCGCGGACGACTCCACCGCCCTCCTCCTCTATCAGCACCTCCACGAGCCCCCCCCTCCGCCCTCGTCCTTCAACCCCATCCTCTCCCCGGAGCTCGACGACCTCGTCCTCCGGTTTCTCGCCAAGCAGCCCCTCCAGAGATACCGTTCGGCGGGAGAGGCCATCGCGGCCGTCCGGTCCTACCTCGACCGGCGCAGGATCGACGACCTGGCCGCCGGGTCCCCGCCACAGACGACGCCCTTCTCTCCGAAAGACGGGACGCCGCCCCTCATCGGACGCCTCCGGGAACTCGCCCGGCTCGACGCCGCCGTGCAGCGCGCCGTGGGCGGCGCGGGGGGGACCGTCTTCATCGAAGGGGAGGCGGGCGTCGGCAAGACCCGGCTTGCGCAGGAGGCCCAGGCGCGGGCGCGGCAGGCCGGGGCCCGGACCGCCCTCGGCGCCTGCTACTACCGGCACGGCGTCGTCCCCTATCTCCCCTTTATAGACGCCCTCCGGGACCTCCTCACCTCGGCGATGGACGAGGACGAGCGGCAGGAGGCCAAGGCGTGGCTGCGGAGGGAGGCCCCGGAGCTTTCGAGCCTGTCCGACCGATTCGGCACGACCATCGGCTTCTCGCCGGAGCCCCGGCCTCAAAGCGGCGCAGCGCCGGAGGCGGCGCGGCGTCTGTTCGAGGCGATGGCGGGGCTGTTGAGCCGGGTCGCCTCCCGCCGTCCCCTCGTCCTGCTCCTCGACGACGCCCACTGGGCCGACGACGCCACGCTCCGGCTGCTTCACGTCCTCAGCCGGACAGCCCGGAACACGGGCCTCCTGATCCTGGTGACCTACCGGCCCGAAGACCTCCTCCCGGAGGCCAAAGGCCTCCCGCACCCCCTGACCGAGACCGTGCGGAGGATGGGTCGGGAGCAGGGCGTCGAACACATCCGCCTGGAGCGCCTGCCTCGCCCCGACGCCGCCTGCCTCGTCCGCTCCCTGCTGGGCGCGGCGGACTTCCCGGAGGCATTCTGGGACCTCCTCTACGCGGAGACCCAGGGCAACCCCCTCTTCCTCATCGAGACCCTCAAGCTGCTCAGGGCGCAAAACGCCCTCTCCCAGCGGGCCGGCGTCTGGCGCGTGCGGGCCGGGGCCTCGGAGCTGCGCATCCCAGACCGGGTGCGCGACCTGGTCCTGCGCAGGCTGGACCGGCTCGACTTCGACCAGCGCGAGGTCCTTCAGGCCGCGGCGGTGGTGGGCTACCGGTTCACCTCGGACCTCCTGGCCTGCGCCCTCGGCCTGGGGCGACGCCCCCTGCTCAGGGCCCTCTACCGCCTGGAGCGGGTCCACCAGCTCATCGTCTCGTCCGGAGGGGGCTACGCCTTCTGTCACTCCAGAGTGCGGGAGGTCCTCTACCAGGAGATCCCCGACGAACTCCGGCGGGAGTACCACCGGTGCATCGGCCATCTCCTCGCGGAGCGCTGTCAGGGGCGGGTGGACGACGCCGTGGAGGAGATCGCCGACCACCTCCTCCACGCAGGGGAGGACGCGGAGGCCATCCCCCTGCTCCTGACGGCCGGGGAGAAGGCCGAGCGCCTCTGCGCCTGGCCGGAGGCCGCCCGTCGTTTTGAGCAGGCCGCCCAGGCCGCCGGACGCGCAGCCCCCCCCGACGGAGAGAGGTCCTGGGCCGCCCTCTTGAAGGCCGGAGAGGCCAGAGGGATGGCCGGGGAATGGGAGCGGGCGCTGGACCTCTCCCGGCGCGCCCTGAGCGCCAGCGAGACGCCCGCGAAGGCGGCGCGGGCCTGGCGTCAGATCGGATGGGCGCGCTATCAGATGCGGCAGTTCCCGGAGGCGATGGCGGCCTACCGGTCGGGCCTGGAGCGCCTGAGGGGGGCCGAACAGGGCGAGGAGGAGGGGCGGCTCTTCAACAACCTGGCCATCCTCCACTTTGAACAGGGGGACACGCAGGAGGCGGAGGCGTGTTACCGGAGGGCCCTGGACCTCTTTGAGGCCTCCGGGGACCTGAAAGAGATGGCCAACGTCACGAACAACCTGGCCATCCTGGCCACCCTGCGCGGGGACATCCCGGAGGCAAAGGGGCGCTACGACCGGGCGGGGGACCTCTACGCCCGCGTCGGGAACCTGCGCGGACAGGCCCGCGTCTGCCAGAACGTGGGCATGCTCCACGCCGACCAGGAGGAGTGGGAGGAGGCCGACGCCTCCTACCTGCGCGGCCTCGACCTGGCGGAGAGGGTCCGGGACGGCCTCCTGACGGCCACCCTCCTGCTGAACCGCGCCGAGGCCTCCCTCCGCGCCGCCGGCCTCGGCCCGGCCAGAGAGATGTGCCTTCAGGCCCTCGACCGGTTTCAGGCCGCTGGCGACAGCCTCGGCGTGGCGGACGCGTTCAAGACCTACGGCGTCATCTGCCGGGAGGAGGGGGACTGGGACACGGCGACGGACTGCTTCGAGCGGAGCATCTCCCTCCATCAGGAGATCGGCGTCCCCCTCGGCCTGGCCGAGACCCTGCTGGAGTCGGGCATCCTGTGCCGGATGCGAGGGGCCTCCCCGGAGGCCCTCGACCGGCTTCGACGCGCGGAACGGATATTCGACGACCTGGGGGCCTCCGGGGACCTCCGCAGGGTGCGGGAGGAGATCGCCCGGATCGGGACAGGCGATGAGGTCAACCATCCAAATGCATCGCTTGAGGGAGGGTGAGACAATGCCTGCCATTCTGATTGTGGACGACAAACCCTCTGTGCGGGAGTTGCTGGAGCGTTTTCTGACAGCGGCTCGCCACACCGTCTGGAGCGCCCCTGGCGGACAGAAGGCCCTGGAGGTCCTTCACAGAGAGGCCGTCGACGCGGTGATCACCGACCTGGACATGCCGGGGATGGGAGGCGTCGAGCTGTTGAAGAGGCTCCGGGAGACGCGCCCCTTTCTGCCCGTCATCGGGATCTCAGGCCATTTTGACCCCGGCGCGGCCGCTCAGGCGGGCTTCGACGCCTTTCTCCCCAAGCCGTTCGACATCGCGACCATTCTGCAAGTCCTGGCCGGGGCGCTGGGGAAGAGGCGAAAGGTCCTGATCGTGGACGACGTGCCCGCGATGCGGGAGGTCCTGCGGGCCACGGTGGAGCAGCTCGGCCTTCGCGGGGTCGAGGCGGGGAACGGCGCAGAGGCGCTGGAGGTCCTGGAGAAGGAGGGCGCGGACCTGGTCATCAGCGACTGTTCCATGCCCCTCTGCAGCGGTCGCAAACTCCTGACGGAGATAGGGGCGCGCTTCCCGGACCTCCGGGTCGTGGTGGTGTCGGCCAGCTTCCGGCCCGAGGACGTGGAGGCGTTGAAGCCGTTCGACTTTCTCTGCAAGCCCTATCGCCTCGACGACCTGAAGCGGGTCGTCATCAGGGCCATGTCCTAAAACATGGAGATGAGGTCAGGCGTGGAGATCCGATCGAGGGATGACCTCGAACGCCTTTGCGGCGAACTGCTCGAAGAGAACCGCGCCCTCCTCGACGACCTGGAGACCGCCTACCGTCAGATGGAGTCCCACCTGACGGCCTCCCAGTCGGAGATGGGCGTCGCCTACCGGGAGCTGGGGCAGCGGAGCCGGAACCTCGAAGGGCGGGTGCGCGACCTGGAGCGGGCGCATCAGCGGCTCCGGCGGACCGAGGACCTCCTCATCCACGCCGAGCGCATGGCGGCGATGGGCCAGCTGGCCGCCAGCATCGTCCACGAGATCCGCAACCCGATGGCCGTCATCTCCGGCGAGGCCGAGCTGATGCTGCTGAGGCCCGACCTCCCGGAGGACGCCCGACACCGGGCCGGACAGATCCAGGCCCACTGCGAGCAGCTCTCCGGCCTCATCGAGGACATCCTCCGGTTTTCGCGCCGGCAGGAGAGCCGCGTCTCCCGCGTCTCCCTCAACGACCTGGTCTCGGACCTGCTCGCGTTCATCGGCCACCTCAAGGGGAAGGAGGCCCGCATCGAGACCGCCCTCGCCCGTAACCTCCCCCTCGTCTCCGCCGACCCCGGCCAGATCAAGCAGGTCCTCTCCAACCTCCTCGTCAACGCCCTCGACGCGATGCCGGAGGAGAAGGCGCTGAAGATCGTCACCGAGGCGATCCCGGTGGGGGCGGCCCTCCGGCGGGAGCGGGTGTCGGGGTGGCCCTGCGCCCTGATCCTTTGCCCCGAGGAGGAGGCGCTGACGAAGGACGAGCCGTCCGTCTGCGTGACCCTGTCCGACGCCGGGGTGGGCATCCCGGCGCACGACCTCAGACGCATCTTCGACGCCTTCTTCACGACCAAACCCTCCGGCCAGGGGACCGGCATCGGCCTGTCGATCTGCCGGACGATCGTCGAGCGCCACGGCGGGGACATCCTGGTCGCCTCCCTGCCGGGCGCGGGCGCGAGGTTCAGCGTCCTGCTCCCCGCAGCCTCGTGAGAACCTCAACCCTTTCGGGGGCGCGTCTATGGTATGCCCTGCCTGTAAAACCTCCACGGACCCGGACGACCTCTACTGCAGCCGCTGCGGACAGCGGCTCGCGACACCCGCCCCAAAGGAGGCCGTCGCCGCCACGCAGAAGGCCATGAGCCTCTCCGACGTGCGCTGCCGCCTGGGGATGATCTACTACAGGAAAGGGGACCTGCCCAGGGCCATAGAGACCTGGAGAAAGGCCCTCGAAGCAGCCCCCGAGGCACCGGACCTCCGGGCGTGGATCGAGCGCGCCGAACAGGAGCTGAACGGAAAGGCCCCATGAGTTGACGCGCTTGACACATCGCCGGGGATTGTTTAGATTCAATACGCCGTTTTCCCGTTGTCACCTGTGTCCTTCTCAGCGTCGTCCTCTCCGTCCTCTTGAACCTCTTCTCCCGCCGGTGATCGCCCCCCGTGAAGTTGTCTGACTTCGATTATGACCTGCCGGAGGGCCTGATCGCCCCCCACCCCGCGCCGGTCCGGGACGAGTCCAGACTGATGGTCCTCCACAGGTCGGAGGAGAGGATCGAGCACAGGGTCTTTCGAGACCTGGTCGATTACGTCCGGGCCGGGGATGCCCTGGTCGTGAACGAGACGAAGGTCTTTCCGGCGCGCCTGCTGGGGCGAGGGCCGGGGGGCGGAAAGGTGGAGCTGCTCCTCCTCCGCCGGGTGGAGGGAGAGGTGTGGGAGGCCCTCGGCAGGCCGGGGCGTCGGCTGCGAAAGGGGGCGCAGGTCCAGATCGGAGAGGGCGACCTGACGGCCGAGGTGAGGGAGGTCCTGCCCGACGGCAGGCGTCAGGTCCATCTGCGGGGGGACGACGTGGAGGCCGTCCTCCACCGGATCGGACGGACCCCGCTCCCCCCCTATCTGCGGCGGGAGGAGACGCCGGAGGACCGGGAGCGCTACCAGACGGTCTACGCCCGGACGCCCGGGGCCGTGGCCGCCCCCACGGCGGGCCTCCACTTCACGCAGGGCCTCCTCGACCGCATCCGGGGTCGCGGCGTGGACGTGACGCCGGTGCTCCTCCACGTGGGGCCCGGCACCTTCCGCCCGGTCACGGCGGAGGACCCCGCACTGCACCGGATGGAGGCGGAGTACTACGAGATCGGCCCGGACGCGGCGGCCAGGGTCGCCTCCGTCAGGCAGAGGGGCGGCCGCGTCATCGCCGTGGGCACCACGGCCGTCCGGGCGCTGGAGGCGGCGGCGACGACGGGAGAGCATTCGGGCTGGACGGAGATATTCATCTATCCCCCCTGCGCCTTCAGGGCCGTGGACGCCCTCATCACCAACTTCCACCTCCCCCGCTCCACGCTCCTGATGCTCGTCTCGGCCTTCGCGGGGCGGGAGTTCGTCCTTCGGGCCTACCGGGAGGCCATCCGGCGGGGCTACCGCTTCTACAGCTACGGCGACGCGATGTTGATCTTGTAGGGGCACGGCATGCCGTGCCCCTACAAAGAACGGTCTATCATGTCCGTCTTCGCCATCATCCCCGCCGCCGGCGCAGGCCGCCGGATGGGCAGGGCGACGCCCAAGCTCCTCCTCACCCTTGGCGGAAGGCCCGTCCTGGCGCACACCCTGTCCGCCTTCGAGAAGGCCTCTCTGGTGGAGGGCGTGGTGGTGGTGGCCTCAGAGTTGACCCTCGCCGCCTGCCGCAGGGAGGTCGTCGAACGCTTCGGCCTCCGGAAGGTGTCCGCCCTGGTCGTGGGCGGGGCCGAGCGGCAGGACTCCGTCCGGGCGGGCCTGGAGGCCGTGCGCGGGCGGGCGGAGATCGTCGTCGTCCACGACGGGGCGCGCCCCTTCGTCACGCCGGGCCTGATCGACGCCTCAATCGCGCAGTGCTGGACCTCAGGCGGCGTCGTCGTGGCCGTGCCCGTGAAGGACACGGTGAAGGTGGCCGCGCGCGGGCGGGTGACGGAGACCCTCGACCGGTCCAGGCTCTGGGCCGCCCAGACCCCTCAGACATTTCCGTTCGACCTGCTCTGGGACGCGCACGGCCGGGCGCTGGCGGAGGGGTTTCGGGGGACCGATGAGGCGTCCCTGGTGGAACGGGCCGGGGGGGCCGTGACTATCCTCGAAGGGTCTTACGACAACATCAAGATCACAACCCCGGAGGACCTGGCCCTGGGCGAGATGATCCTGAAGAGAGCGTCTGGAGGAGGGCTACGGGTGGGCTACGGCTACGACGCCCATCGCCTCGTCGAGGGCCGCCGGCTGGTGCTCGGCGGCGTGGAGATCCCCTTCCAAAAGGGCCTGCTGGGCCATTCGGACGCGGACGTCCTCTCCCACGCCGTCGCCGACGCGGCCCTCGGCGCGGCCGGCCTGGGGGACATCGGCCGCCACTTCCCCAGCGCCGACCCCCGATATAAGGACATCTCCAGCCTCGTGCTGCTGGCGCGGGTGGCCGACCTTCTGGCGGAGGCCTCAGCGCGCCTCGTGAACGTGGACGCCACGCTCGTCGCGGAGCGGCCCAGGATCGCCCCCTACGCTGAGGAGATGCGGCGAAACATCGGCCGGTCGCTGGGCATCTCGCCGGACCGCGTCTCCGTCAAGGCCACGACCAACGAGGGCCTGGGGTTTCCCGGAAGGGAGGAGGGGATGGCGGCCTGGGCCGTGGCCCTGGTAGAAATGAACAGTAGATAGGACCACAGACCACAGGATCACAGACCACAGGACCACAGACCACAGGACCACAGACCACAGGACCAAAAGACTCCAGGTCAGTGGTCTTGTGGTCAGTGGTCTTGTGGTCATTCGGGCGCCTATGGAACTCCTCGACCAGTTCGTGGCCTTCGTCAGCGCCTACCCCCCCGCGCTGATCTACCTGGTCCTTTTTCTCGGGGCCTTTTTGGAGAACCTCATCCCGCCCATCCCCGGCGATTCGCTCATCGTCTTAGGGGCCTATCTGGCGGGGCGCGGGGTGCTCAACCCGGCCGAGGCGTTCCTCTCCACGTGGGTCGGCAGCTTTTTGGGCTGCATGCTCGTCTACGCCGTCGGCTACCGGAGGGGCAGGGCCTTCTTCGTCGCCCGCAGCCCGCGCATCTTCTCCCCGGAGCGGTTCGCCCTGGCGGAGCGATGGTTCGACCGCTACGGCGGAAAGCTGATCGTCTTCAACCGGTTCCTGCCCGGCGTGCGCTGCGTGATCGGCATCTCGGCGGGCCTCAGCCACGTAAAACCGGCCCGCATGGCCCTCTGCGTGGCGCTGGGGACCCTCGTCTGGAATGGCCTCCTGGTCTACGCCGGGATGCTCGTCGGCTCAAACTGGAAGGTGATCCTCCAGGTCCTGAAAACCTACAACAGCGTGATGATGGGCCTCCTCGTCCTCGCCGCAGGCGTCACAGCGGCCTTCTGGTATCGCCGTCGAAGGCGCCCCCGGAAGGGTGCGGAGGCCGGGAAAGAGAGTGATCATGAAGATCGTCGTGTTGATGGGCGGCACATCGGCTGAGCGGGAGGTCTCGCTCGCCACGGGGGAGGCCGTGATCTCGGCGCTGGTCAAGGCGGGCCACGAGGTCCGGCGGATAGACACCGCCTTCGGCGCCAAACAGCTCGCGGAACACGCGTCAGATGCCCCTCGCGTCCAGGTGGGGCCGGAGCCGCCCCGCGTCTCGGACCTCCCTCAGGCGCACGGGGCCCTGGCCATAGACTCGGTCAAGACCCCCTCCATTGCGGAGACGGACGTGGTCTTTCTGGCCCTGCACGGGGGCTTCGGCGAGAACGGCGGCGTGCAATCGGTGCTCGACATGCTCGGCGCGGCCTACACGGGCTCCGGCCCCCTGGCCAGCGCGGCGGCCATGGACAAGGACCTGTCCAAGCGCCTCTTCCTCCAGGCCGGCGTGCCCACGCCCCCCTGGTTCCTCCTGCGCCCGGAGGAGGTCAAACGCCCGAAAGACGTGGAGGACCGGGTGCGTCGGGCCTTCGGGTTTCCCTGCGTGGTCAAGCCGAACGACCAGGGATCGAGCGTGGGGATGACCATCGCGCCGGACTCTAAAGCCCTGCCCGACGCCCTGCGCCTGGCCGGGGAGTACGGGGAGGAGATCCTCGTGGAGCGCTACATCCCCGGCCGGGAGCTGACCGTCTCCATCCTGGAGGGCCACGACCTGCCCGTCATCGAGATCGTGCCGAACCAGGGCATCTACGACTACACCTCCAAATACACGGCCGGGATGACCCGCTACGTGGTCCCGGCGAACATCCCCGACGAGATCGCGCAGGAGGCGAAGCGACAGGGCCTGAGGGCATTTCAGGCCCTCAAGTGTCGGGACTACGCCCGGGTCGACTTCCGGCTCAGCCCGGAGGGCGAACTCTTCTGCCTGGAGGTGAACACCCTGCCGGGCATGACGGCCACGAGCCTCGTGCCCAAGGCCGCCGCCGCCGCCGGCATCGCATTCCCGGACCTGTGCGGCATCCTGGCCGAAAAGGCGCTGAAAAGAAAGTGCTGAGTGCTGAGTGCTGAGTGCCAGAAGAAAGTGCTGAGTGCTGAGTGCTGAGTGCTGAGTAAAAGCAAAGGACAGGGTTTTGACCTTTACT
>CAYRZX010000090.1:5161-21062 GCA_964428665.1 uncultured Gemmatimonas sp. | reverse complement strand
CATGGGCGATGACTCCATAAAAGACGTGAGACGTGAAAATCGACCACAGACCACAGACCACAGACCACAAGACCACAGACCACAAGACCACAGACCACAAGACCACAGACCACAAGACCATAAAGCTTTTGCATGGGTCCTGTGGTCCCGTAGTCCTGTGGTCCTGTGGTCTGCCGTCCAAAGATACGTCCTACTTTGCTGTTGACGCAAGTGAGAAATGGGGGTACATTAGTTGCGCTGTAGGGTGTCCGTTTTTCCTTATCGCAGAAGATGGGGCTGGACGTGGCAAACAAAGGCAGGGGCTGGCGCAGCATAGAGGTGGAGGGCTTCGAGGTCCTGGTGGGCAGGGGGGCGAGGGAGAATGACGAGCTGACCTTTCAGGTGGCCGAGCCGCAGGACCTCTGGCTCCACGTGTCCGGGTGCGCGGGGAGCCACGTGGTGGTGCGGAACCCTGAGGGTCTGTCTGAGATCCCCCGCCACGTCGTCGAGCGGGCTGCGGAGCTGGCGGCCTGGCACTCCAGGGCGCGCAAGGCCCGGGGGAAGGTGGAGGTCCACGTCTGCCGCGTAAGCGACGTGAGCAAACGCCGTGGCGCTCCGCCGGGAGAGGTGGCGCTCCGGCGCTGGGACGCCGTCAGGGTCTACCCCGGAGGTCCGGCAGAGGCATAGCGAGCAACTGTCTTGGATGTCACGCGGTGGAGTTGACCCGGTGTAGAAGGAGGGAACAAGATCGCACAGGGGGTTTTCCGTCTCAGGCGCTTGAGATTTACCCTTTGAAAGGAGTTCCCGTGGCAGCTCAGGAGAAGCTTGGAAGCACGGCGATCTGCCAGATCGCCGTCGTGGTTCGCGACATCGAGAAGACGGCCAGGGCCTACGCGGACCTCTTCGGCGTGGAGGTCCCCAAATGGAACCTCACCGGCACCGCCGACCAGACGCACATTCAGTACCGGGGCCAGCCCACCGAGGGCCGGGCCAGGCTGGCCTTTTTCAGGCTGGGTGAGGTCTCCCTCGAACTGATCGAGCCGGTGGGCGGACCCAGCACCTGGCAGGAGCATCTGGACACCAGAGGGGAAGGGGTACACCATATCGCCTTCAGAATCAAGGGGATGAACGAACAGATCGCCTTCCTGGAGGGCAGGGGCATGCCCCTTGTCCAAAAGGGAGATTTCAAGGGGGGATGTTATGCCTACATCGACAGCGTCCCTCAGCTCGGGGTGATGCTCGAACTGCTGGAGAGCTTCAACCGCCCTGGATGAGCCGCCGGCGTTATGCGGCAGGGGAAGACGCTGTGTCGTTTTTTAACGGACCTGTCTATTCGCTTGATCGATATACACAGATCCGCCTGCGTGGGAGCGCTGTAACACGGAGTGATAGTCGCCCTGTTCCACGGTCATCACCTCTTTCCGAACCTCGACCTCCTGCTCAGACACCCCATCCGCCAGCGCCTCCAGCAGCACGCGCCCATCCTTGCCGGGCGCCGGGGGGCGTCCGAGGAGATGCAGGACGGTCGGCAGCAGGTCGGCATGCCCGGTCGGGACGCGGCTGATAGCGCCTCTTCGGAAACCCGACCCGGCGGCGATCACGGTCGCGTTCATCTCATACACGCTTGCCCCGCCGTGTCCCCCTGTCCCACCGCCTGACGCCATACCCGGCACGCCGCGCGCGTTGACGGCGGCGTCCCACGCGGAGGCAAACAGCACGTCCGGGCTGCGGGGGTGGCCACAGGAGACCGCAGTTAGCGGGAAGGTCCCGAAGCCCCCCTCGCGCGTGAAAAGCGGGCCGATCCCTTCCATACGTTGCAGGCAAGCGACGACATCCGGGACCGAAACCCCGGCGTCTGGCGCGAGATACACCCCCAGGCCCGCGACGACGACCTCGCGGGATTCGGGAGACCGCTTGAGCCCGGCGGCGATGAGCGCCTCCTCAACCGGCAACGGGGCGCGGTGACTGATCCAGCCGTGATCCGACATCACGAGGATATCCGTGTCGTCCCTTGCCCCGCTGTCGTACACCGCCCGGACCACCCGTCCCACGCAGGCGTCTGCCGCGCGAATCGCCTCGTGCGACTCCTGAGCGCCCAGCCCAAAGCCGTGCTGCGTATGGTCCGGGTCGCAGAACCAGAGGGTCATCAGGTCCGGGCGAGGCCCCTTCCAGAGGTGTTCCGTGGCAACGGCAGTGACCCACGTGTTCGCCTCCGTCGCCGGCCGGCGCTTCGGCGGGCAGGCCCCAAAGCGCGCCGGGATTCCAGGGAGCTCAGGGGAGATAAACCCGGGGTTGACCGTCAGCCCGTGCCCGCGGGGGTTCTGCAAAAAACACGCCCCCGTGGTGCACGTCGTGGCGACTGCAACCCGGAGGCCGGCGCTTCCCAGAATTTCGGCCAGCGACGGGGTGTCTAAGAGACGCCCGCCGGTCGCCCGGTCGATGGCCCTTAACGCCTGATGATTCCCCGTGTCTATCGGGTCCGGGAGGATGTCCGGCAGGTAGAGCACATTGTCCACGAGGCCGTGGTGGGCCGGATGGCAGCCGGTGGCGATGGAGGCGGAATTCACTCGCGTCACGGACGGGAACGCGGCGTGGTGGTGGGTGAACCTGACCCCGGCAAGCGCCAGCGCCTCAAGGTGAGGGGTCAGCGCGTCGCACACCGAATCCGGTCTGAGGCCGTCGAGCACGATGAGCACGACGTGTCGAGACATAGGGGACCCTACGAAAATCACGGGCCGTCAAAGCGCATACCAGCCTTGACCGGTGACCGGCTGCAGTTTTCCGTGCGTGTTGGGCGCGCCGTCCACAGGCAGCGGCGGCCTGAATATCCAGGCCGTCGTCCGGTCGTGAATCAGCGCCTCGGCCCGCCCGTCGCCGTCCACGTCGCTCACGCGCACGCCGTAGCCGTCGGGGCCGACAGGATCGTCCTCCGCCCCGCGGGCCTGTCTGCCCGGAAAGGGGAACTCGAACGCGGCCCGGCCGTCCGCGTCCAGCGCCTGGGGCCAGCCCCAGTCCCGCGTGATCAGGGCGTCGCCCCCGTCGGGACAGCCCTGGGGATAGATCAGGACACCCTCCCCGCTGTGCGTGGGGCCTCCCCGGTCGGGCCGCGCGGGCCAGGCCGTGCGGGGAAAGGCCAGGGAGACGACCTCCCCGTCGCGGTCCAGATAGGCGATGTTCAGACGCCCGTCGGGCGGCAGGTCCACGCCCTGCGCCTCCGCAAAACGCCCCTGCGCTTCGCCGACACGGCAGCTGAAGATCGCGATCGAGGCCGGGCGGTCTCCCGAGCGGAACCTGCCCACCGCCACGTGCTGCGGGTGGCCGAAGGGGCGCTTCCACACCAGCCGTCCGTCCAGCGTGCCCATCATGACATACAGACTCCCCGCATAGACGATCCGCGCCTCCCCTCCCGGCCCCAGCGGCCCGGCCTGCATCTGGTCCAGGTGATGGACCATGGGGTCGTAGCCCTCCCCTCCCTCCCCTTCGAGACGCCACAGGCGCCGGCCGTCCGCGTCGTAGGCCTCGTAGCCGATCAGGACCTCATCGTCGCCGTCGCCGTCGATGTCCAGGGCGCGGGGCGAGTGGCCCGAGCCGACGGACCGCTTCATCGTCGCCACGAGGTTCAGGTCCGCGTCGAGGATGTGGGCCGGGTCGCCATACCAGTGATCGCCGTAGTGCCGCTCCGTGTTCTTGATCAGGAGTCTGACGCCCCGCCGGCGCCGGATCGGGCGCACGATCGCGTAGTTGTCTGCGTCGAGTTGCCTCGACCGCAGGACCTCGCCGGTCGCCCCGTCCAGGACGTAGAGGCGATCCCTTCTCAACGCGACGACCTCCGGCCGGCCCCGGCCCGAGAGGTCGCCGCACCAGACCATCTGGTCGGCGACGTGGCTGGCGTAGCGGAGCGATGTGAGCCAGGGCGTCCCGAACTGCCAGAGGACATTGCCCGTTCCGTCAGTGGCGGTCAGGCAGTAGATGTCCTTCTCCTCCTGGGGGGTCTTCCACCGCGTGTCGTCAAAGACATCCTCCTGGAAGATCCCGGGCGACTGGAGAAACAGGTACTCCGTGCGTCCGTCGCCGTTGATGTCCGCAGGATACACCTCATCGGCCCGAAACCCCCGGAACGACATCGCGCCCACCAGGGTGGCGGCAACGTCAGAGGAATGGGGGGTCGTGGTTTTAAAACGATTTGTAGACAAGGCCGTTCCCACCTCCGATCCATCTCCATTTGCCCTTGCTCAGGTTCCGAGTATTTTCGCGATGTGCGAGTATAGCGCCCTCGCGCGTCTCTGTCAAGTTTTTCATGGGTCGGGACCCACCCCGAAGGGATGAAACCGGTCTGGGCACCGTAGACGGATCCGGGATTGGAGTGTATATTGTAGCACCGCGTCGGGACCGAGGTCGGCTCCCTTTTGGTGCTACGAGCCCGTTGTCAAGTTGGACCTGGAGCCCTGCGAGCACCCCGAATTGTGACGATCGGCCGCAAGGCCGCCGATCACGAATAGTAGAATTCGACGACGAGGGTTCTTCCCGGCGCCCGTTCTCAAAGGAGGGCATATGGAAGTCCTTCATCCCCGTTGCGCCGGACTGGATGTGCACAAGGATTCGGTGGTAGCCTGTGTGCGCTGCGTCTCACCGCCCCAGTCGCGCCAGGTGCGCACTTTCGCCACCACTACCAGTGATCTGTTGGCGCTGGCTGACTGGCTCGGAACGCACGGTTGCACCCATGTGGCCATGGAGGCGACCGGCGTTTACTGGAAGCCGGTCTGGCATCTGCTCGAAGGGCGCTTCGCGTTGGTGCTGGCCAATGCCCAGCACGTCCGCAACGTCCCTGGACGCAAGACCGACGTCAATGATGCGATGTGGATCGCCGAGTTGTTGGCCCACGGTCTGATCCGCGGCAGCTTCGTGCCCCCGGCCCCGATCCAGGAACTGCGAGATCTGACCCGGACCCGAAAACAACTGGTCCGCGAGATCTCCCAGCATACGCTGCGCCTTCAGAAAGTGCTCGAGGACGCCAATATCAAAGTCGCCAGCGTCCTGTCCAATCTCCTGGGCCAGAGTGGTCGGGCGATGCTGACGGCCCTCATCGCTGGCGAACAGGACCCCGAGCACCTGGCAGACCTGGCCTGCGGAACGGCCCGTCGCAAACGCCCCGAACTCATAGAGGCGTTGCGCGGTCGGGTCACCCCGCATCATCGCGCCCTGCTCCGGTTGCACCTGGATATCATCACGGCTCTGGAGACCGCCGTGGCGCAGGTGGAGACCGCGATGGGAAAAGCCTTGACGCCCATCGCCGCCGCCGCCGACCTGCTCAAGACGATGCCCGGCGTCAGTGATGTCGTCGCGCACGTCCTGTTGGCCGAGATCGGCACCGACATGTCTCGTTTCCCCACTGCCGGTCACCTAGTCTCCTGGGCCGGCCTGTGCCCTAAAAACGACGAGAGTGCCGGCAAGCGCCGCTCCACCCGCCTCCGCAAGGGCGGCGCCTGGCTGAAGACCACCCTGGTCACCGCCGCCTGGGCTGCCGTGCGCCACAAAGACAGCTACCTCCACACCCAGTTCCTGCGGATTAAATCCCGGCGGGGGGCTAAAAAGGCCATCCTCGCCGTCGCCGCCTCGATGCTCATCGCCGCCTACTACATGCTGCGCGATCGAGTCGAATACCGCGATCTCGGGGCGGACCACTTCGACCGCCGAGACCGCTCCAAGGTGATCGCCCGTCTCGTGCGCCGGCTCTCCAACCTGGGCTGCGAGGTTGAGCTCAAGCAGGTTGCGTAGGTTTCATAGTAGGGCTGTGAGTACCCGACTTGGGGGGGTTTCTGGTATCCAAGCGCGAAAAGCAACCCTTCCACCGGAAATTTTAGGTGTGTGCGCCAGAAGTGTCCCCAACAGCAGAGTGCAACCCAAAGGCGTTCCGTAAACTCGCGATAGAGGCCCAGGAACACGTCGGTCGAGTCTGCCGCCGCACGCCAACAAGAAACCAGCCCAACGGCCCGAACTTGCCGGATGTGCAGGCCGCCCAGGACCTTTTCTTGGAACAGGCAACCGCTCGCCCGGCGTCCCGGGCTACGGCCCCAAAGTGTTTGACATCTGCCTTCCGTCAGCTTAAATTTCGGTCATATCCCGCCAAAGGTCAAGGCTACTCGCCCCGGAGGTTCCGAATGACGCCCAAGACGAAGGCCAGGAAGCGCCGGCCCGCCCTGAGTGATGCCGAGTTCAAGGCGTCCTTGAAGCGGATCGACGCCAACCTGAAGCGCACGGATGCTCACTTGCGCCAGATCGACCGGCAAAACAAGGAAATGGAGCCGCTGCTGCGCGAGCTGCGGAAGATTGCCGATGAATAGGGCATCCGACCGAGAAACCCGCCTGGTGGCTGTCGAGGAGCGGCTGTATGAGGTCCTGCAACACCTGGAAAGCCTCACGGTCCAGCAGCAAGATATAACGCGGAAGGTGGACCAGCTTCAAAAGACCCAGGCTTACCTCGCCCGCTCGGTCCTGAAGCTCAACCGGGAACTCGGCGCACAGCGGGAGAAATACCCCTTGAGCTAAGGCGCACAGCGCCGGAACCGGGTCGCGTCCGGGGGGAGCAGATAAGTCATTTTCCACTGACGCCTTGCTGACCTCCCGGCAATAGGAAAGACAAGGGGTTACGCTGAGACAGGCGTAACCCCTTTTTCTTTTCCATGTGGCGCGTCTCTGCGTCTCCATCGAGATCAACGAAAGGGTTAAAAACGCACAGACGAGTGCTGACGAGTGCTTTGGATGTGCCAAAAAGAGCCAAAAATGACAAAAATATCAAAAAATCGCTCCTCAGCGTCGCCAGAATGTTCTCGGTATCTCAGCCTTTTCCAACAGCCCGATGAACCCGTCAGGGTCACGGTAATCCTGAACCGTGTGAACGGCGCCCTCCTGCATCAGACGTTTTGTGTCTCCCACACCGATGAAGGGCAGCCTCAACGCCCTTGCCGTTTTGATGTCCCAGACACCGTCGCCGATACTGACGATTTTCGAGAATCGGTCCACCCTGTAATGGCTTTGAGACTTGGCCATGCAGGATTTCACAATGTCCTCTCTGGATACGGCATCGTCCGCTGTAGAGAGGGGAATGCCTTCAGTGGAAATCCCGGCGCACTTCAGTTTGCAGGTGGCCAGGGCGAACCAACCCCCTGTGGCGATGCCGACTCGCCAATCCGATGTTTTCGACACCTGGCGGAGGATGTGTCCAGCCCCAGCAATCTGGCTGAAATGGTGAGGGGAAGACTCATAGGACTCTTTGAGCAAGCCCACATATCGCTCGATGAAACGTCGGATTTCTTCGGCTTCGGGATCACACCTGAACGCCCTCTGAAAGATTTCACGGATGATGCCTGAATCGGTGATGTGAGGGTACGTGTCCCACCTGCCGAGACTGACTTCGCCAAACTTCCACTCCTTACCCACACTGATCACCCCGAACTCCAGTTCCATAGCACGACCGTAGCACGCTCCATCGACTCTGTTGGTGTCGGTCAATGTGCCGTCGATGTCGAAAATGGCGAGGTTCACCTCTTATTCCTTCCCTGTTATCTCTCTGCTACCTCCTGGCCTTTCGACGAGGCCGGTTCGGGTCGCCCCCGATCCTTTCGACTCCCTTGAGCCGGTAGTACTCCGTCACCGCCCCTTCGACCTTGCCGGGATCGAATCGGGTGGCCGCGTCCTTTTCGGCCTTGAGTTCCTGCTGCACGTTTTTCAGCATGGAGTCTCGCGGCATGGGGATGGCTGCCTCTTCCATGATGGCCACGACCCTCAAGGTCTCCTCCAGGCCCAGGCCGGAGACCTCGGAGATCTGTCGGACCCGGTTGTCCTCTTCAGCCCCCTTGTCAAACTCGTCCATCCCCTTCTTGACAGCGGTTGCAGGAGAGGTGGAACTCGTTTCGACCCCCGGCGCACGGTCCTCCCCGGCCTTTTTCTCCCTGGGCTTGCGGGCCTTGCGCCCCTTCGGGGCCTGATGGGGCTCCCCGCTGAGGGCAGCGGCGGCACACGGCCTGCACAGCTTGCCCAGGTGTTCCAGGCCAGATCCCCTCCCGAAGGTGATGAGGCCAGCCCTGGGCTTTTTGCATACGGCGCACTGCGGAAGGGCCTCCAGAATCTCCTCCACCGACCTGCGGATACCATAGAGCGCCTCGACGTCCGGGTCCGTGAACTCCTTGACGGCCTTCAACGCCGCTGCCCCCTCGACGATACGCTGAATCTTCGACTGAATGCGTGCGCTCATCTGCATCTCTGTCCTCCTCCTTTCATTCCTGAATCTTATGATTTGGTGATTTTTTCCATCTACCCTGGTCACAGCCAGTTCATCCCACCGGGTGGTGTACCTGGGCGATCTCCGGGTCTGCCTCATGCCCCACTCCTGGCGCAATCCCTCCGCCGCAAACCGGACTGTACCTTTTCCCCATTTGGCGTTTATCCCATCCATCACGGCCACCACGATCCGGCTGCCGAAATGCGCGAGAAATCTTGAAAAAACAGGTCGTTTAGTGACATGTGTGCCCTCCAAATCCGCACAAATGATTGACCCGGAAGAAATACTGCACACATGTATAATATTTTTGAGATGAAAGGGCAAGAAAAAAATACAACCGATCATCAAGATGAACCAATGGAGGGACCCCGAAACAGAACCCGGGAAAAATAATTGTCGTTGATCAGTCTCGATCATATTACATTTGACCAGGCAGGGGACGACGTGCGCCGCCCGCCGACATTGGGGAATGCGGAGGGTCTGCTCAATCTGAATACCTTTTGAGAGCGTTGACATTCTCACGAATGAACTCGTGGGGACGTCAACGGTTGGGAGAGAGGCCATGAGTGAAGAAAAAGGATCGTCAGGGCTGAAGATTGACGCGCTGAAAGAGATGTGCCCGGAGACGCCCCTGGTAGCCGGCGGGAGGGGGGAGGCCGTGGTGGTCGTCGGAGAGGATGCCGCGCACGGGGCGCTGGCCGAACGGGTTGTGGCGCGGATTGAGGAGATGACGGGCGCGAAATTGCCCGTGGTGAAGGCCGGCGGCGTGGAGGCCGGGCCGCTGGGGAAGCAGCACGTGATCGCGCTGGGGAACATGGCGGATAACCCGTTCCTCCGGTGGCTGTATTACCAGTGGTGGGCGGTGGAGGACCGGCGCTATCCCGGCGCCGGGGGGTATGCGTTGCGCACGCTGCACAATCCGCTCGGCAATGGGAAGAATGCGGCGCTGGTCTGCGCGAGCGACGGGGCGGGTCTGGAGCGGGCTGCCTCGCGGTTCCTCGCGCTGATGCCGGAGGGGAAGTCGCTGACTCTGGGACGGCTGATGGAGATCGAACTGGGGCCGGGGTTCGACGGCACGATCGGCCACCGGGAATACCATCAGGGCACGGTCGATTTCGTGTCGCATCCGGCGGCTGACTGGCTTCAGGAACGCCGCGATCAATACATCAGGCAGGCGACGCAGCCGCACGCCTCGGCGGCCACCGCCGGGGGGTTCCTGGTCGCCCAGGCAGGCCTGAACGGCCTGATGTACCACAGGACCGGGCACGCGGCCTACGCGGAGGCGGTGCGGGAGGCCGTGGACGCGCATCGGCTGATGGACGTGCAGGGGGACATGGCGCACTTCAACCTCTGGTGGCTGGCCGTGATCTGGGACCTGATCGAGGAGAGCCCGGTGTTCTCGGACGAGGACCGGCTGCGGATCACCCGGCATCTGCTCTGGATCCTGGACTCCAGGGAGGGGGCCTACTATCCGTTCTTCCGGCAGGGGCTGACCCACCGGATGATGAGGCAGAACCACCAGACGCTGGTGGCGCTGGCGGCGTGGTTTGGAGGCCGGTATTTCCGGACACATTACAGGATGCCGGAGGCGGAGGAGTGGATGGCGGCGTCCACGGAGATCTTCAAGGGGACGATGGGGACGTTCAAGCCGGTCGAGGACGCGAACGCGTATCAGTGGACGACGCTGGACCATCTGCTGACCTACTCCCTGGCCAGCGGGGACATGACCTATGTGGAGAACGGGAACTGCCGGAGGTCGCTGGACCAGGCGGTATTCTACTGCAACAACCGGGGGGCGCTGCCTGCGTTCGGGGATACGAGCTCCGCCCTGGGCGGGTATCCGACGAATTTCCTGGTGAAGGCGGGACATGTGCTGCAGGACGGGCGGGCGGAGTTCCTGCTGCGGCTGCGGGGCCCCCGCGAGCGGCTGGTCCGGGGGTTTGAGAAGCATTTCGACGACGGCCTGACGCCGGAGACGCCGGAGGGGATGACGGGGGTGCGTTCGCTGGAGGTGGCGCCGGGATTCTAAGAGTGGGCGAAGGACCCGCAGGCGCGGCCGCGCGAGGTGAAGCCGCTGAACCTGCCCCGCGAGGAGGCGTTCGACACGATCTGCCTCCGGGAGGGGTTTGGCCGGGACGACCAGTACCTGATGCTGCACGGGATCTCGTACGGCAACCACGGGCACGAGGACGGGAACACCCTCGTGGAGTTTTCGGCGAACGACCGGATTTTCCTGGTGGACGCCTCGTACACGGAGGGGCCCACGCTGAAACACCACAACGGGGTGACGGCGATCCGGGACGGGAATGCGTGGGAGGCGCCTGCGCTGTGCCGCCTGGACGCCCTGGCGAATCTGGGGCGCGTGGGGATGAGCCGGACTTCGATGGATGGGGCGTGGGGGGCGCGGTGGGCGCGGAACGTGGTCTGGTTTCCGGGGCTGTATTTTGTGGTGGTGGACGAGGTGGAGGCCACGGCGGCGGGCTCGTTCGCGTTGCAGTGTCACTGGCGATGCCTGGGCACGCCCGAATTGAACGGTGGCCGTTTAGAGGCGGTGCAGCGGGACCCTGAGAGCGGCCGGGAGGACCGGTTCGTGCTGGAGGGGTCTGGGGGGGATCGGGTTTCTCTGGAGCGGGACTGGGAGAATTTCGGTCACTGGTGGCACGAGTACCCCTATTCCGACGACTACGTGAACATCCTTCGCCAGTCCGCCAACCGGGAGATGGCCCCCGCGGACCGGCATGCGTTCCTCAACCTGTTCTATGCGACGAACGCTGAGAGGCCGGTGGAGGCGCGGATGCGGCGCGTGGGCGCGTCCGCTGCGCTGATCGACGGGTCCGGAGGGCGGGCGCTGGTGGGCGCGGGGGAGGCGGGGTTCGAGGTCGGCCCGTTTTCGGGCCGCGCGGCGGTCTATGCGATCGGGGAGGGCTGGTTTGCGCTCTGCGGCGGGACATCGCTGCGTTGTGGAGAGACGGTTTTCGAGAGCGACGCGCCGGTGTCGATCGAGTTCGATCTGAGGAAAGGGGAGGGCCGCGTGGTGGCGCCGGGACCTGTGGCGCTGGGGCTTTGCGGAGAGACGCTCCGTTTGGAAGCCGGGGAGCACACGGTGCGCGCGGGAGCGGCAGGGGCAGTTTCGCTGTCGCTGGATGGGGTGGCGCGCCTTTCGGAGTGGCAGGCGGCGCGCGCGGCGAAGACGCCGGGCACCTCTGCCCCGCGGGTGCGCACGGCCTGGGCGCGGGACCTGGGCGCGGGGGTGCGTTGCGTTGCGCCGACGGCGCAGGGCTTTGTCCTGGGCACGGAGGATGGGCGGGTGGTGGCGCTGGACGGGCAGGGACGGGTGGACTGGACGTTTCAGGCGGAGGATGCGGTGCTGTCGGTGTGCGCGGCGGATGCGCGCGGAGGGGTGGCGGCGGGATCGAACGACCGGTATCTCTACCTGCTAAGGGAGGGGGGGACGCCGAGGTGGTCCCATCGGTTCGAGGTCTTCAAGGGGGGGTACCAGCGCTACGCCCGGCACTCCGCCGTGGAACTGGTGAAGGTGGCGGACCTGCGCGGAGAGGGAAAGGCCGACATCCTGGCGGCGGTGTCGGACCGACAGCTGCACTGCTTCGACACGGACGGCAACGAGCGGTGGAGTTTTATGATCTACGGGATTTTCCAGCCGCTCTGCGTGGCGGACGTGAACGGGGACGGCCTGCCGGAGGTGATCGGGGGGCCAGGGCGAATCACGTGCGGGGGGACGTGCTACGTGCTGGGCGCGGACGGGAAGGCGATCGGCAGCAACGCGCTGGATGGGTGGGCCTCGATGATGCCGGGGTGCGATGTTCACGTGGGGGGAGGGGGGGAGCACCTGATCGCGTGCGGGACGACCCGGTCGCACGTCTATGCCCTGCGGTTGAACGGAAACCGTCTGGAGACGCTGTGGCGGCAGAGGGTGGGCGACGAGGTACACGCGGTGGCGTCGGCGGACGTGGATGGGGATGGGCGGCCCGAGGTCGCAGCCGGGTCGGGCTGTTTCTATCTCTATCTGTTTGGCGCGGAGGGGGAGGAGCGCTGGCGGCGGAACCTGGGCGCGCCGGTTCGGAAGGTGCTGATCATGGATGTGAACGGCGACGGGCATCCGGAGATCGTGGCGGGATGTGAGGACGGATGCGTGTGGATTTTCGACGGAGAGGGGCGACCGGCCGGCGTCCACCGGACAGAGGCAAAGATCCACGCGCTGGCGTCCGACGGCCGGGGCAACCTGCTGGTCGGGACCTCGGATGGGAGGCTGTCTGTGTTGTGCCTTTAGTGTATCACTCATGGGAGAATTCTCCGTGTAACGTTTCCCCTGATTGCTCGTCTTTAAGGGTGGAGGCGCAGTTCAGGCCTCCACGCCCGGCGTCTCAGGCCCCACGAGGGAGACGCCGGAGGATGGGCAATGTTTAGACACGGAGGTCTTCCATGCGATATACAATGAGCCTTCTGGGGCTTCTTCTCTCCGCGGGGAACTACACGGTGGCCGTGGCCGACACCACAGGTCGTTCCTACGCGAAGAGCAACGTCGCCGTCACCGTAGGCTCAGACCTGAACATCGGCAGCATTTCACTCAACATAGGCGTCGGCAATTAGAGGAGGAGAGGATGAGAGCGATGAGACCTGCGTGTCTTGCCCTAACGCTGAGCGCGCTCGCGCTGGGGGGCCTGGCAGAGCGCGCGGATGCCCGAACCGATGTGGGATTCCACCTCTACGCCTCGGTCAGCAATTATTACCGGGCGCCCCGGCGCGAGGTGATTGTCATTCGAGAACGGTACCTTATCCCGGAAGAGGAGATCCCGGTGGCCCTCTACCTGGCCGATCGGACCCGCGTTTCGGTCAGGGTCATCATAGACCTCAGGCAGCGCGGCGAAAGCTGGGATGGGATCACCCGCCGCTTCGGCCTGGGCCCTGAGGTCTACTACGTCCCGGTCCCGGTACGAACCTATGTCCCGGTGCAGACGGGCCCTCCCTACGGGAAGGCGCACGGCCACTACAAGCACAAGCACGGAAAAAGGTGGAAGCACAGAGGGTGGCGATGCGACGACTGATGCAGATTTAACAGGATGCACAGGATATACAGGATGGGGTGACTCGTCACCCCATCCTCTGCTGGACCTCCCAGATGATGCAGGATACGGCGAACCCGACATAGACCAGAGAGGCCACAAGCATCATGGCCGCGCACCAGCGGCCCGGCCGGGCCGCCCTGGGCAGGAACCGGAAGTTGACGTAGAGCGTCAGCGGCACGTAGACCGCCATGGCGAACCCTCCCATGTAGGCCGCGTTGAACAGGAACCCCAGCTCGCTGACGCCTTTTTTTTCCATGACGTATGTGATGAGGCACCCCGCGACGATCCACGTCCCGGCCATCACCAGGTACCACCAGCCCACGTCCCGCCTCCGCGCGGCCCTGAAGTTGGTGTAGAGGATGTCCGCCATCGACCGGGCCACCCCGTCCACCAGCGCGAGCTGCGTGCTGAACAGCGTCGCCACCCCCACCAGCAGGAACAGGACGCGCCCCGGCGCGCCCCAGACCTCCCCCAGCACGTGCGCCTCGTCCCAGATCAGCGTGCCCTGCGCCGGCACGATCCCCTTGGGGTGCAGCACGGCCAGCGCCCCGAAGATGAACAGCAGGATGGTGAGCGTGTTCAGGCCCCAGAAGAACAGGGCCTGGTCCTTCTTGACGTAGTCCCACCACGCCCGGAATCGGCTGAGGTTCTCCTCCGTCTCCTCAAAGCGGAACCCGGTGGAGGGGATCGCCTCGGCCCGGCCCCTCAGGGGGTTGTGCAGGCTCGGCAGGTGCGCCCCCATGCCGATGTGCTTGTCGCGCAGGTAGAACGAGTAGAACAGGTTCGCCGTGCCGCCGGCCCCGGCGAACACGATGGCGATGAACATGGCCTTCACCGACACGCCGGGGTGCCGGTAGCCCACGTTCACGAGGCCCGCGCCCAGCTCCTTCCAGGTCTCCGCCGTCCCGATGACGAACGCCACGGACAGGAGCCCCACCGTGATGATCGCCACCAGGACCTCGATGCTCTTCTCGACCGACTGATAAATGATCTTAGGCCCGAAGAGGAGCAGCGTCACCGCGCCGAAGGTGATGACCGTCCAGGCCGTGTCAGACCCCCAGCCGCCCGGCCCCACCAGCAGGGCCTTGAGCGCCAGGCCCGACGCCCGCCCCCACCCCGGGGCGAGCCACCCCAGCACGGTCAAAAACAGGAACAGCGGCGCGAACCCCCGCCAGACGCGACAGTAGCCGGTGTAGATCGTCTCCCCTGTGGCGATCGTCCACCGGCCCACCTCGAAGTTGACCCAGAGCTGAATGAAGACCCCCAGCACCGCCGCCCAGACCATGCCCGCCCCGAACTCCGCCACAAGCCTCGGCCAGACCACGATCTCGCCCGCGCCGATGGACAGCCCCACCAGGATGGCCCCCGGCCCCATCATCTTCCAGAAAGGCAGCCTCCGCTCCGGCAGGTCCCGTGTCTCGAAATCCTTTAGCGGCTCGTAAATGGCGCTCATGCGGATAAGTCCCTCCCTGTACTGAACTCCCGATACATCTCCAGGGGCTGCGTCATCCCCTCATCGAGCGGCGTCAGGGCCAGGCGCACCTGTACCGCGCGCTCGTCCCCCGGCGTCAGGTCGTCCCCGAACAGCGAGAAGTCGAACGCGCTGTAGGGGACCATCCGGTCCGCCTCGTTCTCCGCGTGATACCGCGTGCTGATGGCGTAGCAGTGTCGGGGGCGGGACATCAGCACGGCCCCCAGCCGGCGCTCCGGGTCCGTCAGAAAGGTTAGGGGGTACGCGTGATGCCGCACCGGGCACATCTGCACCGTCGGCGCGCCCCACTCGCTCCGGTCCCACCGCCCGTCCACGCACCGCCGCGCGGCGTGCGCGTCCCTCGGAAACACCAGCACCGTGCCTCGAAACACGTCGTTCACCATCGGCGTGACCCGCTCCGGCCCCTCCGCCGAGCGTCCGTAGCGATTTGCCTTCAGGTAGACGTGCGGCCGCAGCTCCGGGTCAAAGTAGTTCGACATGAACAGCTCGTAGCCGGCGTAGGCGCCCTGGCAGCGCAGCGTGACCGTCAGGTCCACCGCGTTCGGCTCGGCCACCTCGTAGCGGGCGGTCAGCTCCCCCTGGTGCGCGTCCGTGGCCGGCCAGTGAATCTCGACCGCGCCTGGATGGACCTCTGTCGCGCGCGCCATCATCCTGGGCTGGCCCATCCCCTGATGGACCGCGAACAGCCGGAACAGGTTGAGGGCGGAGTACTTCGGGTGGATGACCTGCCGCCCCGTGCGCCTGTCGGTCAGCCGCGTGACCCCGTGATACGCGCCTTCCGGCTGGATGCTGCCCGCGACCTCCTCCGTCTCGAAGTCGTAGGCGTTCGTCGCGGGGTTGAGAGAGAGAGAAACCATACCTATCCCCTTTGCCAAAGATAATCGCGATGAACGACCGGCCCTCACTGCGCAACTAAAATGGTTTTCGCCCTCCGATTCACTTTAAAAGCATAGACAGTCTTCCCTGTCCGAATCTCAAATCCGTCCGCGCGGGGGACCACCTTTGCCTTTGCGCGCCCGTCCACGAAGGCCAGCGCGAGGAGATCCCCCGAGGTGGACGCCAGCACGC
>CAYRZX010000090.1:0-5061 GCA_964428665.1 uncultured Gemmatimonas sp. | reverse complement strand
CGCCCGTCCACGAAGGCCAGCGCGAGGAGATCCCCCGAGGTGGACGCCAGCACGCGCGTCGCGGGCCTCTCCGCGTCCGGCGTCAGCCGCTTGAGGCTTCCGGCGGCCAGCCCCGACGGCGCGAAGGGCACGACCTCCCGGCTGAAGGAGATGTCCTCCGGAAAGGCGGGGAGCAGGTCCATCGTCCGGGGGCCTGCGCCGAAGCGCGCGCCGGTCCGCTTCAGGGCCTTCAGGTCCTTCGGGTTGAGCTTGTAGACGAGGGGGTCGCCCCCCGTCTCGCCGCCGAGGCCGTCCTCGAAGGCCAGCGCGAGCGGCCTTCGGCCCGGACCTCTCAGCTCGATCCGGGCGATGTCGCACGCCATTCCCGTGTCCGGCGTCTGGACCGCGCCGCCGAACGCCAGGACCGTATTCGGCTGGATGTAGAACGTGCGGGGCGTCGTGCGGGACCGGAGCCGCTGCGAATCGGCCCCCAGCTCCCCGAACAGGGCCGGGTCGTCGCACCGTCGCCGGACCCCGTCCAGCTCGACCTCGATGAAGGGCCTGGCCTTCGGGTCGTTGAACCCGCCCCACGTTGCTGCGACTTCGCGCCACTGGCCCGATTTCATCTCAGCGACATCCGGCGGGATCGTGACACGGACCTGGTTCGCCCGCTGGCTCCTGACCGCGAACGTCAGCCCCCTCTCCTTCAGAAGGCCGAGGGTGAAGACGTTGACGCCTGCGCCCGTGATGCCCGTGTTGAACAGGACCTGCGCCCGCTCCGGGTCGGCCTCCTGACGCAGCCGGACGCGCAGCCGGACCTCGCCCGCGTCCGGGTTGAAGCAGGGTTCTCTGGAGTACTGGAGGTAGTCCCTGCCGTTCAGGCGCACGAACGAAGTCCCGTCCTCCCGGGCCATCTTTATCCCACGGGGCCGACGCCGCAGGGCCACGAGCAGGACCGGAGGGTCCCCCCGCAGCAGCCAGTACTCGTGGTCCACGCGAAGGGAGCGGACGCCGAGCCGGTCGAACGCCTTTCCCGCCTTTAGCCGGCCCAGCAGGGCCACGATCTCGTTCTGCCCCCCCACGCAGGGCAGGCTCCCGCACGCCACGGGCCGCGCCTCCTCGCTGG
The DNA here is from genome assembly GCA_964428665.1 of uncultured Gemmatimonas sp. Taxonomy (GTDB): domain Bacteria; phylum Latescibacterota; class UBA2968; order SICM01; family SICM01; genus SICM01. The sequence goes on along the minus strand of CAYRZX010000090.1, from coordinate 3,956 downwards.
AGATCCCCGTCAGCAGGGGGTGGCCCGCCCATCGCACATTCAGGCTGCTGAACCCGTGCGCCCCGGTTCTGCCCCCGTAACCGCTGACGCAGGCGATCAGCGCATCCGCGTCCCACCGCTCCCGCAGGATGCCGACCTCCCCGCTGCGCCCCTCCAGGAACTTTCGCGACGGGGGGAAGGAGACAGGGCGACGGCGCGGCCTGAAGGCCGGGTCGTAGTAAAGATACGCGGAGGGTCCGGCGGAGAGGATGCACTCGGCGGAGGAGCCTTTGACCCCTGCCCTGAAGCTGTATAGCCGTCCCATGCGGAGATCGCCGAGGGCCACGTCCCGCAGCGCCCCGTCCCCGGCCTCCTGGGCGAGCCGCAGGAGGACCGGCGCGCAGGCGCGCAGGGGGTCCTCGCCCGCGATCGTCGCGTGGAGCTGATACCGGAGCCACGTGAGGGGCCTGGAGACCCGGCGGGGGAATTCCCGGTAGAGGTCGATGCCGGTCACGTTGCGGAGCGCGTCCGCGAAGTGGAGCATCCAGAGGTTCTCCCAGGCCCAGAACCCCGGCCCGTCCAGCGGCTCGCCGTCCCTGCCGCATCCGTGGGACATGATGCCGCTCCGGAAGCGGTCGATGACGGCCTCCACCCACGCGGGGGCGTCGGGATGCCTCCCCAGCAGGTGCACCGCCGCGACGCCGAAGTGCCCGTTATCCACCGCTGCGTGGTGGCCGCCCTCGGCGGAGCGCCGGCTCTTCTCCACGTCCGGCCACCACCGCCGCATCAGCCCGAGCAGGCAGTCCGTGACGCGGGATTCCTCATCAGGCGTGAGGCGCCCGGCCATCCAGTCGAGGCCCACGGCAAAGGCGTGCATGTAGCGGTTGGCCGTGTAGAAGTGCTCCTCGATGCGGTCGCTGTGCTCCCACCCGGCGGCGGCCAGCAACCACTGCCTGGCCCGTCTCAGCCAGCGGGCGTCGCCGGTGATCCGCCAGGCAAAGGCGTAGTGCTCGATGAGGGCCGTGGCGTGCATGCCCGTGTAGAAGGTGATGTAGAGCTGGTGGTAGGGGTGGGGGCTGTCCAGGCGCTCGGGGATGCGCTTCCAGGGCCTCTGAGAGGCGTAGCCCTCGCAGTCGGCGAGAATGTTTTTCAGGATGCGCCGGCGCGCGGGGTCGCGAGGCGGGTCGAAGCGGAAGTCGGGGTCGTCCGCAGGGTGGTAGAGGCGGGGGCTGATGGCGCGGAGGATGGGAATGGTCAAGGAAGGTCCTTTCGAAAATCGCAGGGGCGCGGCGTCGCCGCGCCCCTGCGCTAGTTTGCGCGAAACGCGATCTCCATCCCGTCCGCCGCGTCCACGGTCGCGCGCAGCATTTTGGGACGCGCCAGGGAGGCGGGCCGGGGGGTTCCGTTCACCCAGACCTTCGGCTCCCGGCACCAGGCGGCAGGGACATCCGCCTCCAGCGTGAGGGTCCGGCAGGTGACGCGCTCGCTCAGGCCGTTTAGCCGCAGGCGGTAGCGCCTCTCCTGAGGCGTGTCTGCCACGGTCTCGACTCGCGTGTGCCGCCGGGTGAGATGGTAGAACAGCGCCTCCTCCGGCACGGCGCACCAGACCTCGTCGCCCCCCTCGGACAGGACGGTCTCGAAGCGCCGCCGGAGCTGGGTCTCGGAGCAGTCCTTGTTCCGGTGCACGGGCCTTTCGAGCGGGCAGTGGCAGTAGTCGATGATCCAGCCGCTGTCCTCCTGCGCGTGGCGGATGTTCCGGAAGGGGTCGTACTCGCTGTAGAACGGCTCGTAGTACTGGTCGTGCAGGGCCGTCCGGTTGAGCCAGAAGAGCTCGTCGCCGGGCCGGTTCAGGGCGTCCGTCAGGCTCATCGCCCCCAGGTAGCCATATTTCCGGCACGCCTCCAGGACGTGGTCGGCCATGTTGGTGTTGTTCCCCGGCGAGCAGTAGAGGACCACCGGCCCGCCGATGGCCTCCTCCAGGACCTCCCTGGCCTTCCGGATCTCCACGTCCACCATATCCGGCTTGATCACCTCGTGGCTCCAGGAGTGGTTGCCCACCCCCCAGCCGCGCGCGATCAGGTCCCTCAGTTCCTCCCCGCTCATGTGCCGGAACCCGTTGTAGCTCGACGCCCCGATCTGCCGGACCACGCCGAGGTGCCCGACGACCGCCTCCACGTGGCCGGGGACGCCGTAGGCTTCGTGGATCGGCACCGCGAAGCGGTGCAGCTCGATCAGGGCCTCGTCGTAGGTGATCGAGTAGACCCAGCGTTTGCCGTGCTTCCAGTTGCAGATGCGAAGAGACATGGTGTTTTTCCCTCCTGTCCGATCTTATCTTTTAGATAGCGCAGTTCACTACAGAGGTAGTTCCACCTGCTGAACACGTCCAGCGCGTTTTCACACGCCAGCCGGGAGGCCAACGGGCTGCGCGCCACGCGATAAAAGAAAGGCGTCAATTCACGATGGGGAACGCACGAGCGCATAAGCCGCTCAAACTTCGGATGCGGGTTGCGCTGTCGGGCAGCATCGCACAACACGCCCAGCACCGAGAGGTCACCAAACGCCGTTGTTTTTTTCAGCAGCGTCCGGTCGTCAATCTCTTCGATATGGTCGATTAACCAATCGAGCACGACCCAGGTCAGCCGGCCCGACGCCCGGCAATGCGCTGTGCTCTCGGCGATGACCTCTTCGGGCGAACGAACCGGCGCAGCAGAGTCCACCACAGCCGTCAGCACGGCGCCGCCCAGGCGGTGCCATTCCTGAAACAGACTGTCTATTCGATCTTCCATCCCTGCTCCAACAGAAAGTAACGAATCCGCTGTGCCCAGTCCGGTCGAAAGGTTCCTACATGGCGCATGACGGCAACCAGGACCTCCCGATCCTCTTCGGAAATTTGTGGGAGTAAAAGCTCAAGGTCTTCCAGGTCCTGTTCGCGCAATGCCACGATCTTCATGGCCACCTGTTCAGCCCGCCCAAGCACGTACAGGCGGAGGCGCTCAAGCGACAGGTCCAGTGGGACGAGGCGACGATGGAAGTCCCGCGGCAAAATGTCGGCAAACCCCTTCACGGCATCGCTCATCCAGTCCTCCGGCAGACCGTGATTCCGAGCCACTGCCTTTATGGCCTCTCGCAATTCAGCCGGGTCACCCGGCAGCAACACGTCGACATCACGGGTGGCACGACTGGCTCCAAAGTGCAGGATCATCGCCGCGCCGCCGACCAGGATAGCCTCGCACGGAGAGGACAACTGCCTGTCCAGGTCTCGCAGAACTTCTATAAGTTCCTGCTTATTCATTACTGTCCTTCAGCGCGGCCTCCGCCCGGCTCAGATAGAACGTCATCTCCATGTCCCGGTACATCGAGAGGGCGGCGGAGAGTTCAGCGCGGGCCGGCGCCGGCCTCCCGGCCTTTCGATACAGCGTCCCCAATCCATAACGGCAGTGCGCCGCCAGCGGACGCATGCCGAGTTCTTCGGCCAGGGCGAGCGCCTGCCGGTAGTATTCCTCCGCCTGCTCGACCTCCGGCGGGTCGCGGTGCAAGGCGATCTCACCTGAGAGCCGGAGGGCATACGCCTCGTACCCGCGCTGTTTGAGCTGACGCGAGCGATCGAGGGCGCGTGCGGCAAGGTCGGCTGCCTCCTCCGTGCGACCGCACAGCAGATACGCCCCGCCCAGACGGGTGACGATGAACGGATAGTAGCTCCGTACTACCATGATGGTGGTCTGCTCCGCCACCTGCTCCAGCAGAGGCAGGGCCTCAGCGACGCGCCCGGACAGGGTGTATGCATAGCCCAGGCTGGAGGCAACCGAGGGGAACTGGGATGGGATGTCCGCGGTCTGGCAGAGTCCGATGCCGCGTTCGAGTGGAGGGATAGCCCTGGGGAGGTCCCCTTTGAGGAGATAGAGCACGCCGATCCCCTGATACGCAGTGATAAAACTTTGTGGATGGTCGACCGCCTCGGCAATCCGGACCCCTTCTTC
>CAYRZX010000089.1:0-21123 GCA_964428665.1 uncultured Gemmatimonas sp. | reverse complement strand
TTTCCATTTCTCGCCGTTCATACGCTCGCCTCGATAGGCACTACATCTCGCGGTACCTGGATCACCGGCGTCTCCGATACGCCCTTTCGTGAACATCCAGGGTGATGAAAACGACGCCATTCTTTCCCTGCCGTGAGAGTTGTTCGCATATCTCCGGCAACCCTCCGATTTTCACGTTGCCGCTCTCTTCACAGATTGCGAAGATAATCCGGATGTTTTCGGTCAGACGTGCGCTGCGAAGCCCTTTTAGCCCCCCGTGCAGTCGTTCGCTCTTGCAGTTGCGATAAGGGTCTTTGAGAAGCAGCTGGACCTTTTGTTCGATCTGTTGGGCAAGGGAACGATACTTTCGTATCTGTCTCTGAAACTCGCGGGTATAAAAAGGCTCAAGGGCCACCGAACACCTCAGAGTGAGTCAACATCGGCTTTCCCTCCCGGAGTTCTGCCAATCCCCTCTGGATCGAACGAACCAGCTTCTTGTCGGAAAGAATATCGAGCGTCTCGAGAAGACCCACGAAATCCTCCATGTTGAGCAGGACCAGGCTGGGTTTTCCGCGCTCATCATACACGTATTTTAACTCCTGAAAAGGATACAGGTCCCGCAGCTGCTCCAGGGTCTTCTTTGAGATCGCCATGACCTCTCTCCTTTCAATCCGCCCCATTCCGAATCGGGGACGGGAGAAGTTTCGCGTCTTTCGCGCCCTTTATTTCGCGTCCTTCGCGTTCAGGAAACTTTTCACCGTCTCGACCAGCTTGTGGATGTCGATGGGCTTGCTCAGGTAGGCGTCGCACCCGGCCTGGCGCGCCCGGTCCTCCTCCCCCTTCATGGCGAAGGAGGTGACCGCGATGATCGGGATGCCCTTCGTGTCGTCGTGGGCCTTCAGTCTCCGGGTGACCTCATAGCCGTCCATCCCCGGCAACTGCACGTCCATCAGGATCAGGTCGGGCCTGTGTTTGACGGCCATGTCCAGGCCGGCGGGGCCGTCCACGGCCTCCAGCGTCCTGTGGCCCTGCACCTCCATCATGTCGCGCATGATCATCCGGTTGTTCGGGTTGTCCTCCACGATCAGCACGGTGTAGTCAGGCATGATAGGCTCCTTGGGCGCCGGTATGCTTTTCTCCTGTATTCTGTCTCCTGTCTCCTGTCTCCTGCTTTTAAAATACCCCCATCCCTCATCGGAGTCAAGGAAGATTTCAGTTTTTCAAAAATCGTCATCGCCGTGAAAGGTGAACCCAAAAAATAGGGCCTGTGTCGAGCGACACAGGCCCCGTTTCCTTAGCACGGCGATTTATCGCCGTGAAAGGCGATTCATCGCCGTGAAATCAGTCGATCTTGACGATCTCCCGATGGAATCTTGTGATGACGTTCGGGTCCGGGATGATCCTGACCTTCGCCTCCTCCTTCCCGCTGTACGGAAGGAGATTCAGCACGTACCGGATGCTCTCCAGCCGGGCGAGTTGCTTCTGGTCAGCGTGCACGATGATCCAGGGGCTGAAGGACGTGTGCGTCTTGCTGAACATCTGCTCCTTGTAGTAGGTGTAGTCGTCCCACAGCTCCTGCGACTTGGCATCGATGGGACTGAGCTTCCACTGCTTCAGCGGGTTTCCCCGGCGGGACTCGAAGCGCCGCAGTTGCTCCTCCTTGGAGATGGAGAACCAGAACTTGACGATCGTCACCCCGTCCTCATACAGCATGTGCTCGTATTCCGGGACCTGCTGGATGAACCGCGCGTACTCCTCCTGCGTGCAGAAGCCGTTGACCGGCTCCACCACCGCCCGGTTGTACCAGCTCCGGTCGAAGAACACGATCTCCCCGGCGTTCGGGAGCTGCCGCGAGTAGCGCTGGAAGTACCACTGCCCCCGCTCCTCCTCGGTGGGCTTTGGCAGGGCGACCACGCGGATCGAACGAGGGCTGAGATGCTCTGTGAAGCGCCGGATGGTGCCCCCCTTCCCGGCCGCGTCCCGCCCCTCGAACAGGATCGCGATCCGCCTGCCGTTCTCCTGGACCCATCGCTGAAACCTGATCAGCTCGATCTGAAGCTGCCGGAGTTCCTCCTCGTAGCGTAGCGTCTGGCGAACCCGCCCCAGCTTGACGTTCCGCGACTTGAGAAGCTGGATCAGGCCGGGCCGGGTGTTGACCCGCCTCAGATCGTCCTCGGAGAGCTGGACCTCGGCCTCGCTGATCCTGCGCCTCGTCACGGGCGGCTGGGCCTCGGGCGCCTCGACCTTCAGGATCGCCGCCGGCGCCCTCGCGTCCGCGACCGCCAACCCCTTTCCGTCTCCTCCCGCCGCAAGCCTCTTCCCGTTGACGGTCCTGACGGCCTTTTTCCCGGCGATGATCCCCACGTGCCCCTTTCTGTCGGTAGCCATGTCGGGCCTCCTCCCAAATCATGTTCATGTTACCGGTGAGAATATAGGCCATAGGGAGTTCCCGGACAAGAAAAAAGGCTGCGGAGTCCCGCAGCCTCTCAGGGGTTCCCTGTGCGCAACGGCGCTCACGGCAGGCTGGTCGTCCCCATCAGATACCGGTCGCACTCCCGCGCCGCGCCGCGCCCCTCGTTGATCGCCCAGACCACCAGGCTCTGCCCCCGGCGCATGTCCCCCGCCGCAAACACCCCCTTCACGTTCGTGGCGAACTTGCCATACTCGGCCCTGGCGTTGGAGCGCTCGTCCCGCTCCACGCCGATCTGCTCCAGGGCCGTGTCCTCCGGCCCTCGGAAGCCCATGGCCAGCAGCACCATGTCGGCGGGCCAGACCTTCTCGGTTTCAGGTATCTCCTTCGGAAAGGGCCTGCCATTGTCCCCCCGCACCCATTCGACCTGCACGGTGTGAAGTTCCCTGACGTGCCCGCCCTCATCTCCGACAAACCGCTTCGTCATGATCAGATACTGACGAGGGTCGGCCCCGAAGCGGGCCGCCGCCTCCTCCTGCCCGTAGTCTAACCGGTAGACCTTCGGCCACTCCGGCCAGGGGTTGTCGGGCTGCCGCTCATCCGGTGGTCTGGGCATGATTTCGAACTGGGTGAGGCTCTTGCAGCCGTGCCGCAGGGAGGTCCCCACGCAGTCCGTGCCCGTGTCCCCCCCCCCGATCACGATGACGTGCCTGTCTTTGGCCGAGATGTAGGCGCCGTCCCGATGCCCGGAGTCCAGCAGGCTTTTGGTGTTGGCGTGCAGGAACGGCACGGCGAAGTGGATGCCCTTCAGGTCCCTCCCCTCGATCGGCAGGTTGTTGGGCTTGGTGGCCCCGCCGCACAGCACCAGGGCGTCAAACCGTTTCAGGAGGTCCGCAGCCGGGATGTCCTTGCCCACCTCCGTGTTCGTCACGAACGTGACCCCCTCCGCGGCCATCAGGTCGATCCGGCGCTGCACGGTGGCCTTGTCTAACTTCATGTTCGGGATGCCGTACATCAGCAGGCCGCCGACCCGATCTGCCCGCTCGTAGACCGTCACTGAGTGCCCGGCCCGGTTGAGCTGCGCCGCGCAGGCCAGGCCCGACGGCCCGGACCCCACCACCGCCACCCGCTTCCCCGTGCGCCTGGCGGGCGGGTCCGGCGTCACCCACCCCTCCTCAAAGCCCCTGTCGATGACGGCGCACTCGATGCCCTTGATCGTCACCGGCGGCGCGTGAAGGCCCAGCACGCACGACCCCTCGCACGGGGCCGGGCAGACCCGGCCCGTGAACTCCGGGAAGTTGTTGGTCTTGTGCAGCCGCTCCAGCGCCTCCCGCCAGAGCCCCCGGTAGACCAGGTCGTTCCACTCCGGGATGAGGTTGTTGATCGGGCACCCCGACGCCATCCCGCTGAGGAGAGCGCCCGTGTGGCAGAAGGGGATGCCGCAGTCCATGCAGCGCGCCCCCTGCTCCCGGAGCTTCTCCTCCGGAAAATGGAGGTGGAACTCCTTCCAGTCGCGAACCCGCGCCTCAGGGGGGCGATCTGCCGGAAGCTCGCGTCGGTACTCCAGGAACCCGGTCGGTTTACCCATGATATCCCCTCAAACTGCCTCTCCGATGCCCTCCCGGAAGGCCGCCATCATCGCCTCGTCCCCGGTCAGGCCCGCCGCCTCCACCCGTTTGAGGGCCTGGAGCATCCGCTTGTAGTCCTTGGGCATCACCTTGACGAACTTCGGGACCATCTCCTCCCACTGGGCCAGGACCCTCCACGCCAGCTTGCTCCTGGTGTACTCCGCGTGCCGCCGGATCATCCCCTCCACCTCGGCGATCTCCCCCTCCTCCTCGAGACGCTCCAGCTCCACCATCTCCCGGTTGCAGCGCCGGGGGAAATCCCCCGCCTCGTCCAGCGCGTAGGCGATCCCCCCCGACATGCCCGCGGCGAAGTTCCGGCCCGTCCTGCCCAGCACCACGACTCGGCCCCCCGTCATGTACTCGCACCCGTGGTCCCCCACCGCCTCGATCACCGCGCGCACGCCGCTGTTGCGGACGCAGAACCGCTCCCCGGACATGCCCCGGATGTAGGCCTCCCCCCCCGTGGCCCCGTAGAAGGCCACGTTGCCCACGATGATGTTCTCCTCCGGGATGAAGGTGAACCCCTCCGGGGGATACAGGATGAGCTTTCCGCCGGAGAGCCCCTTGCCGAAGTAGTCGTTGGCGTCCCCCTCCAGCTCCAGGGTGACCCCGCGAGGGATGAAGGCCCCGAAGCTCTGGCCCGCCGACCCCTCAAAGTGCAGGTGGACGGTGTCCTCAGGGAGGCCGTCCGGCCCGTGGCGCCTCGTCACCTCGCTGCCCAGGATGGTCCCCACCACGCGGTTGATGTTCCGGATGGGCAGGGTCGCCTTCACCCGCTCCCCGCGCTCCAGGGCGGGCTCGCACAGGTCCAGCAGCGTCTGATTGTCCAGCGCATTCTCCAGGCCGTGGTCCTGCGGGATCTGGCAGTACCGGCCCACCTCCGGCCCGACGTCCGGCCCCTGGAGGATCTTGGAGAAGTCCAGCCCCCTGGCCTTCCAGTGCGCGGCCGCCCGCCTGGCGTCGAGCCGGTCGGTCCGGCCCACCATCTCGTCGATCTGCCGAAAGCCGAGCCGGGCCATGTGCTCGCGCAGGTCCTGGGCGATGAAGCGCATGAAGTTGACCACGTGCTGGGGGTCGCCCGCAAACCGCTTGCGCAGCTCCGGGTTCTGCGTGGCCACCCCCACCGGGCAGGTGTCCAGGTGGCAGACCCGCATCATGATGCACCCCAGGGACACCAGGGCCGTGGTCGCGAACCCGAACTCCTCCGCCCCCAGCAGCGCGGCGATGGCCACGTCCCGCCCCGTCTTGAGCTGCCCGTCCGTCTCCACGGCGATGCGGCTGCGCAGGTTGTTCATGACCAGGGTCTGATGCGTCTCCGCCAGCCCCAGCTCCCACGGCAGCCCGGCGTGCTTGATGCTGGTCTGCGGCGAGGCCCCGGTCCCGCCGTCGTGCCCGCTGATCAGCACCACGTCCGCGTGCCCCTTGGCCACCCCGGCCGCGACCGTGCCCACGCCGATCTCCGACACCAGCTTGACGCTGATGCGGGCGTGGTGATTGGCGTTCTTCAGGTCGTGGATCAGCTGCGCCAGGTCCTCGATGGAGTAGATGTCGTGGTGCGGCGGCGGGGAGATCAGCTCCACGCCCGGCGTCGAGTGGCGCACCTTGGCGATCCAGGGATAGACCTTGCGGCTCGGCAGCTCCCCCCCCTCGCCCGGCTTGGCCCCCTGGGCCATCTTGATCTGGAGCTCCCTGGCGTTCACTAAGTAGTAGCTCGTCACCCCGAAGCGCCCCGACGCCACCTGCTTGATGGCGCTGTTGCGGGAGTCCCCGTTGGGGTCCAGGACGTAGCGCGCCGGGTCCTCCCCCCCCTCCCCGGTGTTGCTCTTCCCACCTAAGCGGTTCATGGCGATGGCTAAGGTCTCGTGCGCCTCCTGGCTGATGGAGCCGTAGGACATGGCCCCGCTCTTGAACCTCCGGCAGATGGCCTCGACCGGCTCCACCTCCTCCAGCGGGACCGGATCGGGCGCGTACTTCAGCTCCAGCAGGCCGCGCAGCGTGGCCAGCCGCCTGGACTGGTCGTCGATCAGCCCGGCGTACTCCTTGAAGACCCTGTAGCTGTTCGTGCGACAGGCTAATTGCAGCTTGTGCACGGTCTGCGGGTTGAACAGGTGGTGCTCCCCGTCCTGCCGCCACTGATACTGCCCCCCCACGTCTAAGGTGCGCCCGTCCGTCGGGACCTCCGGGAAGGCGTGGAGATGCCGCATCTGCGCCTCGCGCGCGATCACGTCCAGCCCGATGCCCTCCACGCGGGAGGCGGTCCAGGTGAAGTACTTGTCGATCACCTCCTGCCTGAGCCCCACCGCCTCAAAGATCTGCGCCCCGCAGTAGGACTGGAACGTGGAGATGCCCATCTTGGACATGACCTTGACCACCCCCTTGACCACCCCCTTGACGTAGTTCTTCACCGCCTCGTCGTGGGGGATGCCGGGCAGCATGCCCTGCCGGATCATGTCGTCCAGGCTCTCATAGGCCAGGTAGGGGTTGATGGCCTGGGCCCCGTAGCCCAGGAGCAGGCAGAAATGGTGTACCTCGCGGGGCTCCCCGGACTCCAGCACCAGCCCGACGCGCGTCCGCGTGCCCGCGCGGATGAGGTGGTGGTGAAGCCCCGAAACCGCCAGAAGGGCCGGGATCGGCGCGCGCCCCCGGTCCACCCCCCGGTCCGACAGGATCAGCAGGTTGACCCCCTCGGAGATCGCCCGGTCCGCGGCCCGGAACAGGCCGTCCAGGGCCCTCTCCAGGCCCGCCTCCCCCTGCTCGGCCTCGAACAGGATCGGCAGGGTCGCGACCCGGAACCCCGCCCGGTCGACCCGGCGCAGCTTCTCTAACTCCTCGTCCTTCAAGATCGGCGCCCGGAGCCGGATTCGGCGGCAGCTCTCCGGCTCCGGCCTCAGGAGGTTGCGCTCCGGGCCGAGCGTGATCGTCGTGGCCGTGATGATCTCCTCGCGGATGGGGTCGATGGGCGGATTGGTCACCTGCGCGAAGAGCTGCTTGAAGTAGTTGTAGAGCATCTGAGGCCGGTCGGACAGCACGGCCAGCGCCGCGTCGTTGCCCATGGACCCCACCGGGTCTCTCCCGGTCCGGGCCATAGGCCCCAGAAACACGCGCAGGTCCTCAAAGGTGTAGCCGAAGGCCTGTTGCAGCCTCAGCACGGCCTCGTGGTCCGGCTCAGGGCGTTCATACGGGACTTCCGGCAGGTCCTCGAACGCCACTAAGTGCTCATCTAACCACCGGCGGTAGGGGCGCTCCGAGGCCATCCGCTGCTTCAGCTCCTCGTCGCTGATGATGCGCCCCTCCTCCGTGTCCACTAAGAACATCCGCCCCGGCTGCAGCCGGCCCTTGTGCAGCACCCGCTCCGCCGGCACGTCCAGCACGCCCACCTCGGAGGCCATGATCACCAGATCGTCCTTGGTGACATAGGTGCGCGAGGGCCGCAGGCCGTTGCGGTCCAGCACCGCCCCCACCCGCACCCCGTCCGTAAACGCGATCGACGCCGGCCCGTCCCACGGCTCCATCAGACAGCTGTGGTAGTCGTAAAAGGCCCGCTTTTCGTCGCTCATGTCCTCGTGGTTCTCCCACGGCTCCGGGATCATCATCATCATCGCGTGCGGCAGGGAGCGCCCCCCCAGCGTCAGGAACTCCAGACAGTTGTCGAACTTGGCCGAGTCGCTGCCGTCCTCCTGGATGACCGGGAAGAGCTTGGTGAGATCCCCCCCGAACAGGTCGGAGGCCAGCATCGCCTGCCGCGTGTACATCCAGTTCTCGTTGCCGCGCAGGGTGTTGATCTCCCCGTTGTGGATCAGGTAGCGGTAGGGGTGGGCGCGCTCCCAGCTCGGGAAGGTGTTCGTGCTGAACCGCGAGTGCACCAGCGCCAGGGCCGTCTCCACGCGGGGGTCCGACAGGTCCGGGTAGAACGTCTCCAGCTGCCCGGCCGTGAGCATGCCCTTGTAAATGAGCGTCTTGTAGGAGAGGCTGGAGATGTAGAAGAACTCCCCCCCCGCGACCCCCCCGTAGCGGATGGCGTTCTCCGCGCGCCGGCGGATGACGTAGAGCTTGCGCTCGAACGCCAGGTCGTCCCGGAGGCCGGGGCGCCGCCCGATAAAGACCTGCCGCACGAACGGCTCGGACACCTTGGCCGTGGCCCCCAGATACAGGTTGTCCGTGGGAACCTTGCGCCAGCCTAAGACCTGCTGCCCCTCCTCCCGGACGATCTCCTCGAACATCTTTTCGCACCGCCGTCGCTGGCCCCGGTCAGGGGACAGGAAGACCATCCCCACGCCGTACCCCCCCGGCCTGGGGAGCCGCAGGCCGATCCCCTCGCAGGCGTGTCGGAGAAACTCGTGCGGGACCTGCATCAGAATGCCCGCCCCGTCGCCGGTGTTGTCCTCGCACCCGCACGCGCCCCGGTGGTCCAGGTTCACCAGGACCGTGAGCGCCTGGCGCACGATGTCGTAGGACCGCTTGCCCTTGATGTTCACGACAAACCCGATGCCGCAGGCCTCGTGCTCAAACCGGGGATCGTAGAGGCCCTGTCTGGAGGGCGTTCCGGTGAGTTTCTCCATAACATATCCCTTTTTTACAATAGAAAAGTGCCGGGGTCGGAAAACCCCGGCACCGGACAGTCCCAAGTGCTGTCCTGACGCCTTTTTACTCAAAGGCTTTGGCGTTGATCTCGATGAACTCCTTCCACTCCTCCGGCGTGTCCTCCTCGGCGAAGATCGCCTCCACCGGACACTCGGGCTCGCAAGCGCCGCAGTCAATGCACTCTTCGGGATGGATGTAGAGCATCGCCCGGCGCTCCTCCTCGGGGAGGTTGGTGGCCTCGGGTTCGTAGATGCAGTCCACCGGACAGACCTCAACACATGCCTTGTCCATGACATCAACGCACGGTTGAGCGATGATATAGGCCATACTTCAACTCCTTTCCTCAGAGTTTTGCCTCTCGAACCTGATCCATATCAAGATGTCCTGTTGCACGATCCCACGATCTCGATTCCGCGCCACCCCCCCTCACCTCGTTTTATCCCTTCCTGATCACCAGCCTGTACCGCCCCCCCACCTTCTTCGTGTCGAGGATCTGGTGGCCGTCGTTCCGGAGGCTCTTCGGCACGTTCCGGATCGGCTCCCCGGCGTCGATCGTGACCTCTAAGAGCTGGCCGGGTTCCATCTGCTCTAATTGAAGCTTGGCCTGTACGTAGTTGAAGGGGCACTGCACGCCGGAGAGGTCCAGGACTGCGGCGATCTCCTCCACGGCCGCAGGCTGCTCGGCCTCCTGGGCCGGCGCAGGCTCGGCCGCGGGCGCTGCGGGCGTGATCTTCATCCGGTTGTAAGCTAAGTGGCACGCCTCCACGAGCAGCACGGCCTCGTCGATCCGGAGCCGGACGCGGTCCGCCGTGGGATTCTCCACCCTGGGATGCATCACCCGGTCGGGCAGGTCCTCTAAGACCGCGCCCAGGCGGGTGTCCGTGTGGGCGATCAGGCCCGGCTGGATGCACCGCTCCTGGAACAGCTCCAGGGTCTTCTGAGGGCCGTCGGGCTGCACGCCCTGCGTGGTCAGCATGGCCGACATCGCCTTGAGCGTGGCCTCGAACACCCGCTCCAGCGCCTCCCCGTGCCGCCCCTTCTCCAGGAGCAGGTTCGCCTCGAAGATATCCCGGTCGCTCTCGCTGAGCTGAAGCTCCACCATTTCGACGAGCTGCCCGGCGCACTCCCCCACCCCCATGTCCTTCAGGGAGAACTCGGCGTCGTGGCCCCAGTCCCGGTAGTAGTCGCTGCCCTCCTCGAACGCCGGGACCGCCCGCAGGTCCGCCATCAGGTCCCGGAGCCGGGCCTTGCCCAGCCTGCGGATGAAGTCGTTGAACCGCTCCCCCTCTTTCCGCTCCTTCCGATACGTGTCGGCTAAGAGCCGGACCGCCGCCGGGGCGTTCTTGGACGGGATCTTGACCGTGGCCAGGCCGTAGGCCGCGGCGTTCTCCTCCGTCTGCCCGCCTAAGACGAGCTGGAAGTGAGGGACGATGCGGTCCCCCACGCGGACGGACGTGCCGAAGAACCCGATGTTGGCGATGTGGTGCTGGCCGCACGAGTTGGGGCAGCCGCTGATCTTGATCTTGATGTCCTCTAAGTCCTTCGCAAAGGCCTCCCCGGAGCCGAGCAGGGTCTTCCGGATCTCGCGGGCCAGGCCGCGCGAGGAGGTGATGCCTAAGTTGCAGGTGTCCGCGCCGGGGCAGGCGGTCACATCCACGATGCTGCCTGATCCCGCCTCCCCCAGGCCCGCCGCGCAGAGGGCCTGGTGCAGGGCGGGCAAATCCCCCTGGCGGACCCACCGCAGCAGGAAGTTCTGATCCACCGCCGTGCGGATGCGCCCCCCCGCGAACCGCTGCGCGATCCCGGCCAGGTCCCGGAGTTGCTCCGAGGTGATGTCCCCCAGGGGGAGCGTCACGGAGGCGGCGCAGTAACCCGCCTGCTTCTGGGCGGCCACGTTCGTGTGCACCCACTGCTCAAAGGCCTCCGTGCCCGCGTGCCCGTTCCCCGATTCCACGGGGGGGACCTCAGGGGCCGTCTCGGAGGTCCCGTGCACGTCCTTCAGATAGGCGTTCCAGTCCGGGTCCACTTCAAGCCCCGCGCGCTCCTCGAACACGACCTGCCGAAACTTCTCGATGCCCAGCTTGTCCACCAGGAACTTCACCCGCGCCTTGTTCCGGTTGCGGCGCTCCCCCATCCGGTTGTACACGCTGACAATGGCGTGGCACGTGGGGACCAGCTCCTCCTCCGGGAGGAACTCGCTCAAAACCTGCGCCTGGTAGGGGGCCGGGCCGAGCCCGCCGCCCACGAACAGCTTGAACCCCCGCCTCTCGACGCCCCCCTCCTGCCGGACCTGGGCCACGGCCCCGATGCAGTGCATGTGCGCCAGGCCGCACGCCTTCTCCGAGCAGCCGGAGAAGGCGATCTTGAACTTCCGGGCGAGCTGCTGGCACAGGGGATTGCGCAGAAAATGCCGGGAGACGGCCCGCGCATAGGGGGTCGCGTCGAACGCCTCGGTCTGGCAGACACCCGACATGGGACAGCCCGTGACGTTCCGGATGGTGTTTCCGCACGCCTCCCGCGTCGTCAGGCCGACCTCCGCAAGCTGCGTCATGAGCCCTGGCACCCGGTCTAAGCGCACCCAGTGGTACTGGATGTCCTGCCGGGTGGTCACGTGGCAGATGCCCTCGGAGTACTCGTCGGCCACGTCGGCCAGCCGGGCGAGCTGGCCGGCGTTCAGCCCCCCGCCGGGGATCTTGACGCGGACCATTTGCACGTCGCTCTGCCGCTGTCCGTAGATGCCGTGCTGAAGCCGGAAGGGCTTGAACTGGTCGTCGCCGATCTGCCCCCGCCGGTATCGCTCGACCTCCACGGAAAAGATCTCGATCTCCCGGCGGATCGCCTCGGGGATCTCGGCGGCCTGCGGTGTTACTTCAACTGCGGGTATCATGGGAACCTCTATATTTGTATGACACTAACGTTCAAGAGTGAACGCAGGTCGCGACAATTTACCGAACTCCCGCGAACTTGTCAACAGGAAAAATACAGAAAGAAAAAACGAAAGGGAGAGTGGGAGAATGGGAGAGTTGGAGAAATTTCTTTCTCCCTTTCGTCTTTTTGCCTTTTCCCCCTTTCCCCCTTTCACCTTTTGCTTTTTCTCCCGCTCTATTCTTTTCCTTATCCCCCAATCGCCGACATGGTCCGGGCCGGTTTGACGAAATCGGGCTGGTTGATCCGGTGGCCCGGCTCTTTGTTCCAGACGGCCTGGATCAGGACGTCGCCGATCTCCTCATCCGTGGCCCCGCCCCGCAGAAGGGCCTTGACGTCCGTCTCCGCAAGGGAGAACAGGCAGGTCCGGAGCTTCCCGTCCGCCGTGATGCGCACCCGGTCGCAGGCGTCGCAGAAGGGGTGGCTCACCGAGGCGATGACCCCGATCTTGCCCTTCCCGTCTGAGAAGCGGAACGTGTCCGCCGGCGCCCGGCTGTCCGCCTCCTCCACCGGCTCCAGCGGCCAGACCGCGTGGATGCGCTCCAAAATCTCGTCCTGCGTCAGCACCTTGTCCGCCTCCCACACATCGTCCGCGCCGAGCGGCATGTACTCGATGAACCGGACCTCGTAGGGCCTCTCCCGCGCCAGCCGGGCGAAGCCGAGGATCTCCTCCTCCGTGAACCCCCGCATGGCGATGGTGTTGATCTTGATGGGGGACATGCCGGCCCGTTCGGCGGCCTCCAGCCCGGCCATGACCTTGTGGAACACGTCCCTCCGGGTGATCTTCGCGAACTTCTCCGGGTCCAGCGAGTCCACGCTGACGTTGATCCGGCGCAGGCCCGCGTCATACAGGTCCTGAGCCTGCTCTGCCAGGAGGATGCCGTTCGTCGTGAGGCCGATGTCCCGGATCCCCTCGACCCCGGCGAGCTGCCGGACCAGCACGTGGAGGTCCCGGCGCACCAAGGGCTCCCCACCCGTCAGCCGGAGGTCCGTGATCCCCAGCCTCGCCCCAACCCGAACGAACCGGACGATCTCCTCGAAGGTCAGGACCTCCGCCCGGTCGAAGAAGACCATCCCCTCCGCCGGCATGCAATAGGTACAGCGCATGTTGCAGCGGTCAGTAACCGAGATGCGGAGGTTGTTGATCGTCCGCCCAAAGCTGTCGATGAGCTTATTCATCGCGCTAATACGCCTCCGCGCGGGTCACGGCGTTCTGGAATGTCTCCGGGTCCGCGATGGCCCCGCGCAGCCCGGCCTCGTAGAGAAAGGCCCCCTTCAGGTTCGCCCCCCGCAGATCCACCCCCCGCAGGTCTGCGGCCCCGAAGAAGGCCCCCTCCAGGTTGGCCCCGGCAAACGTGCAGAGGTGTCCGAGGGGGTTGGGAAGCCCGAACTTGACGGCCCCAAAACGCGCCCCCCGCAGGTCCGCCCGCCGGAAATCGGCCCCTCCCAGATACGCCCCCGACAGAAAAGCGCCGGACAGGTCTGCCCCCTCCAGATTCGCCCGCCCCAGATCGGCCCCGACCAGGTAGGCGTTCCGCAGGTCCGCCCCCCGCAGGTCCGCCCCCCCCAGGTCCGCCTCGTGCAGGTTTGCCCGTCCCAGATGGGCCCCCTTCAGCAGCGCCCCTGCCAGCCTGGCGCGGGCGAAATTCCCCCCGGAGACATCGGCCCCGGACAGGTCAACCTGCGCCAGATCCGCCTCCGCCAGACTCTCGTGATCCCGAACCCTGGCGATGACCTCATCTCTGCTCAGACTGCTCATGCCTCCTCCCAGCCCTTTATAGATACATTGAGAGCGCAAGGGATTTCAGGCCCTCACCCCGTCAGGCTGCGCCTGCCACCCCTCTCCCGTGTACGGGAGAGGGGAAGCCGAGCATCAGCGAGGCGGGGAGAGGGCCTGTGCGTCAGACGACATCTTCCATGCACAAGATTTATAAGCGGTGTCATGCCGCCGCCAGCCCCTTCACCCGCAGGTTCCGCCGCAGCTTTCCGATGGCCTCGTTCCGGATCTGGCGGGCGCGCTCTCGGGTCATGCCCAGCTGCGACCCGATCTTCTCCAGGGTCACCGGCTCCCCCTCCAGCCCGAAATAGAGCTTCACGATCTTGGCCTCCCGCGAGGTCAGAGAGGACATGGAATCGGAGACCGCCTCGGCCAGGCTCTTCGCGGAGACCTCCTCCTCGGCGGTCAGCCCCCCGGTGGGGATCAGGTTGTAGAGCGAGACCTCGTCGTCGAGGTCGATCGGACTGTCTAAGGAGACGTCCGACTGAGAGGCCACGAACGCGCGCTCCGCGCGCCTGAGGCTCATGCTGGCCTGCTCGGCCACCTCCGGCAGCGTCGGAATCCGCCCCAGCGTCTGCGAAAGGGACTCGGAGGTCCGGTTGATCCCCTCTAAGTCCTCGATCTGGTTGATCGGAAAGCGGACGATGTTGGTCTGCTCGGCCAGGGCCTTCAGGATGGCCTGCCTGATCCACCAGACCGCGTAGCTGATGAACTTGTGCTTGCGCGTCTCGTCGAATTTCTTGACGGCGTTGATCAGCCCGATATTCCCCTCGGCGATCAGGTCCGACAGGGGAAGGCCCCGGTTCGCGTACTGGTTCGCAACGCTCACGACGAACAGCAGGTTGGAGGAGACCAGCTTCTCGGTGGCGGCCCTGTCCCCCGCCTTGACCCGCTTGAGCAGTTCCGCCTCCTCCTCCCGGCTGAGCGGCTTGTACTTCCGGATGTCCCGGAGATAGCTGCCGACCGAAAGGTCGTTGTTGACATTCTTGGAATCACCGAATTTAATTTTCACGATGCACCACCCTTCGCGTGCGACCCGGCGCGATGGGGAGGCCGCGCAGGCCGCTGTGGGAGCTGCTCAGGTTACGTCAAAATGGACATCGGCAGAGGCAGGTCCTCACGCTCCGTGATGACCTCGCAGTCCCGGCATCGTTCTGTGTGCATGTCTTTGTGACAGTTCAGGCAGCTCCTCACCACGATCTCGATCGCCGAAATCACCGACGCCCTGAGGCGGTGGTAGTAGGCGATCTTGTCGTCGATCTGCTGGAGTTGCAGGTTGAAAAGATCAAGGATGCGGGACGCCTTCTCCGCCCCGATATGGGCCCCGTCTTTGAGCGTCAGAAGTTCCTGGATCTGAGACAGCGGAAGCCCGAGAGACTTGAGACCGTTGATCATCTGGAGCTTGTGGATCTGGTCGTCCGAATACATGCGGTAGCCGCTCGGAGTCCGGTGTTCAGGCTCGAGAAGACCCAACTCTTCGTAATACCGGAGACATCGCTGGCTCACCCCGGCCTTCTTGGCGACATCGCCGATATGCATGAGGACATCGGTTTTCATGGCGCTAACCCCTGTTACATCATGCCAAGCTGAAGCCTGGCCGCCTCGGACATCATGCTGGGATTCCACGGAGGGTCCCAGACCAGGTCGAGCCTGACATCCGTCACCCCGGGAATGGCCCGCACCCTGGACTCCACCTCCGGGGGCAGAGACCCGGCCACCGGACAGGCCGGAGAGGTGAGGGTCATCCTGATGTAGACCTCGCCTGAATCCTCCACCCTGGCCTCGTAGACCAGCCCCAGTTCGTAGATGTTGACCGGAATCTCCGGGTCATACGTGTTGCGCAGGACCTCCAGGACCTTCTCCTGGACCTCCTGGACGCCCGCCGTCCCCCCCACAGGAGCTGCATCGACCGGAGGGTCCGCCGGACCTGCGCTAACCGGGGCCTCCGGGGCAGCGGGTTCCGAGGGGACGGGGGGTTCCACAGGGACTGCATGGCCCGGCGATCCCGGAGAAGCGATATCGACGAGCGGTTTCTCAGACGCCTTTTTCCCCCGGAACAGGCCCATAAATCGACGCACGTGAATCTCCTCACAGGAAGCGATCAGCAGTCAGCGATCAGCGATCAGCTAAAGAAAGTGAAACGTCAAACGGCCTTTTTTGCTGAAAGCTGACGGCTGAAAGCTGAATGCTCATTTGGTTATTCCGTCGAGACAGGCTTATCCTCGCCCTTGAGCGCGGCATTCAGGGTGTGCCACGCCAGGGTCGCGCACTTGACCCGCGCCGGAAATTCGCGCACCCCCGCGAAGACCACCAGCTTGCCCAGCCCCTCCGTGTCCGGCGGGGCCTCCACGTCCCCGGTGACCATGTCGTGGAACCGCTTGAACAGGGCCTCGGCCTCCCCCTTCGTCTTGCCCTTCAGAGCCGAACTCATCAGGGACGCCGAGGCCTTGGAGATCGCGCACCCCGACCCCTGAAAGCCGATGTCCCGGATCACGTCCCCCTCCACCTTCAGGTAGAGATGGAGGTGATCGCCGCAGAGGGGATTGTACCCCTCCGAGGACCGGTTGGCGTCCTCGACCTTGCGAAAGTTGCGCGGGCTCTTGTTGTGGTCCAGAATGACCTGCTGATAGAGCTCCCGGAGATCGGACATCAGCCAAATACCTCCCTGACCCTGTGCAGCCCCCGCACGAGCGCATCCACGTCCTCCCGGGTGTTGTAAAACGCCAGGGACGCCCGCACCGTGGCCGGAACCCCGAAGCGCTGCATCAGCGGCTGGGCGCAGTGATGGCCCGCGCGCACGGCCACCCCTTCCCGGTCCAGAATGGTGCCGATGTCGTGGGGATGGATGTCCCCCATCACAAAGGAGAGGACCCCCACCTTCTGCCGGGCAGTCCCGATGAGCCGCAGCCCCGGTACTCCCCTGAGGGCCTCCGTGGCATACGCCAGCAGGCCCTCCTCATAGGCCGCCGCCGCGTCCAGCCCCACCTCGTTCACGTAGTCGATCGCCGCGCCCAGCCCGATCCCCCCCTCGATGTGAGGCGTCCCCGCCTCGAACCGGTTGGGGACCTCGGCGTAGGTCGTCTTTTCAAAGGTCACCGACCGGATCATGCTCCCCCCCCCCTGGTAGGGGGACATGGCCTCCAGCAGCCCGATCTTGCCGTAGAGGACGCCGATGCCGGTCGGGCCGTAGAGCTTATGCCCCGAGAAGGCATAGAAATCGCAATCGATCTCCTGCACGTCCACCCTCATGTGAGGCACGGCCTGCGCCCCGTCCACGAGCACCGGGGCGTTCCACCGGTGCGCCATCTTGACGATCTGCTGGACCGGGTTGACCGTGCCCAGGACATTCGAGGCGTGGACCACGGACACGAACTTCGTCCTCTTGTTCAGGAGCCTCTCATACTCCTCCAGCAGCAACTCCCCCCGGTCGTTGACCGGGATGACGCGCAGGACAGCCCCCCTCTCCTCGCACAGCATCTGCCACGGCACGATGTTGGAGTGGTGCTCCATCTCGGAGAGGATAATCTCATCCCCCTCCCGGACGTGCCCCCTGCCGTAGCTCTGCGCGACCAGGTTAATGGCCTCCGTGGTCCCGCGCGTGAACACGACCTCCCGGTCCTCGGCGGCGTTCAGAAACCCCCTCACCCTGGCGCGGGCGCCCTCGTAGGCGCACGTGGCCCGCTGGCTCAGGTAGTGGACGCCCCGGTGGACGTTGGAGTTCTCAGCCGAATAATACCGCTCGACCGCGTCGATCACGGCCTGCGGCTTCTGGGCCGTGGCCGCGTTGTCCAGGTAGACCAGCGGCCTGTCGTAGACGCGCCGCTTCAGGATCGGGAAGTCCGCCCGGACCTTCTCCGCATCGAACGCCCCGTCCGGCGTCTCCCCCGACCTGGCTAAACTGAGATAAGCCGCGCTCATCCTGCCTCCCTCGCCCTTCGGCCCGCTTCCAATTTTTGAGACACCAGCCGTTCGAGCTGCGCCCGGACCGGCTCCACCTGAATCAGGTTCAGGACCTCGTCCGCAAAGGCCTTGATCAAAACCTGCCGGGCCTCCTCCAGGCCGATCCCGCGGGAGCGCAGGTAGAAGATCGCATTTTCGTCCAACTGCCCCACGGTGGCCCCGTGCGTGCACCTCACGTCGTCGGCATAGATCTCTAACTGCGGCCTCGTGCTGACCTCGGCCCTGTCGGACAGCAGCAGGTTCGGGTTGGACTGAATGGCGTCCACTAACAGCTGGCCCCGGCCGGCCCTGTGGGCCATCGGATGGACGAAGATCCTCCCCCGGAACACCCCCTTGGACTCCCCGTCCAGGATACCCTTGTAAAGCTCCCGGCTGGTGCAATAGGGCTGGACGTGCTCGATCCAGGTGTGGTTGTCCACGTGCTGGCGGCCGTCCGCCAGGTAGAACCCGTTCAGCGCCGCCTCGGCGTCCTCCCCGTCCAGCGTCACCGCGACGTCGTTCCGCACAAGGCCCCCGCCCAGTGAGATGGACTGTGTGGAGAGCTTGCTGCCGCGGCCCTGGTGGGCGTGAAACGTCGCCACGTGAAACGCCTCTCGGGCCTCGCGCTGAACCTTGTAGTGACCGACCACGGCGTTCTCACCCGCCACGACCTCGGTCACCCCGTTCGTGAAAGAGACGCCCTGATCCGGCCCGACGTAGCTCTCGATGACCGTCGCCCGGCTGCCCGCCTCCGCCACGATCAGGCTCCGGGGGTGCGAGGCGATCGCATCCCCCCGCGCGGTCGAGACAAACAGCAGATGGATTGGATCCTCGAGGGCCGCCCCCTTCGGGATGCGTACGAACGCCCCGTCCTGGATAAAGGCCGTGTTGAGGGCCGCAAAGGCGTGGTCCTGATACCGGGCATGGCGCGCCAGATGCGGCGCCACGGCCTCCGGGTCGGACGCCAGGGTCGCCGCCAGGCTGCCCGCCTGGGCCCCCTCCGGCAGCGCCCGGAGCGACGACAGTTCGGGGGAGTAATACCCGTTCACGAACACCAGCCGGCTGCACGCCAGCCCCTCGAAGAGGAACGGGGCGAGCCGTCCGGCCGTCAGCCCCTGGGGGTCGTAGCCCGTGGCGGGCTTGAAGGCGACCTTCGTGATCGGGGCCACGCTGGTCGTCCTCCACGCCTCGTCCCGCGTGGTCGGGAACCCCAGCTCGGCGAAACGGGCGATGGCCGCCCTGCGGACAGCGTGGAGAGGAGACGCCGATTTTCCGTTGAGACACCTCTCAAACCCCTCGAACGCCGAAAGATACCGGTCCTTCTGATCGATGGTCTGTTGCATGCGTGGAACCTTCTCCTATGCCTTCACCGCTTCGATCTCAAACCCTTCGTAGCCCTTCTCTTCCAGCGCCAGCGCCAGCTCCTTCCCGCCCGACCGGACGATGCGCCCTTTGACAAGGACATGGACATAATCCGGGACGATGTAGTTGAGCAGCCGCTGGTAGTGCGTCACCACGATCACCGCGTTGTCCGGCGTGTGGAGCCTGTTCACCCCGTCCGCCACGATCTTCAGCGCGTCGATGTCCAGCCCCGAATCGGTTTCGTCTAAGATGGCCAGCCTCGGCTCCAGGACCGCCATCTGAAAGATCTCGTTCCGCTTCTTCTCGCCGCCGGAGAACCCCTCGTTGACCGGGCGTCGCAAAAAGCCCTCGTCCATCTCCACCAGCTTCAGCTTCTCTTTGGCCAGGGCCAGAAAGTCCATGGCGTCCAGCTCCTCCATGCCGCGATGCCTCCGCACCTCGTTCAGCCCGGCCCTCAGAAAATAGGCGCTGTTGACCCCCGGAATCTCCACGGGATACTGAAAGGCCATGAAGATGCCCTCGCGGGCGCGCTCCTCCGGGGCCATGTCCAGCAGGTCCTTCCCCTCGTAGGTCACCTCGCCGGCCGTCACCTCGTAGGCCCCGTGTCCGGCCAGGACCTGGGCCAGCGTGCTCTTGCCCGACCCGTTCGGCCCCATGATCGCGTGGATCTCCCCGGCGTTCACCCTCAGGTCGACCCCGCGCAGAATCTCCTTGTCCTCCACCTTCGCGTGCAGGTTCTTGATTTCGAGCATTATTCATCCTCATTACAGGTTTTTCACGTCTGCCGTCTGCCGTCTGCCGTCTGCCTATCTTTACCCCACGCTCCCCTCCAGGCTGATCCCCAGCAGCTTCTGCGCCTCCACGGCGAACTCCATCGGCAGATTCTGGAGGACCTGCTTGCAGAACCCGTTGACGATCATCGAGACCGCGTCCTCCTTCGAGATCCCCCGCTGGTTGCAGTAGAAGATCTGGTCCTCGCCGATCTTGGAGGTGGACGCCTCGTGCTCCACCTGGGACGAGGTGTTCCGCACGTCGATGTAGGGGAACGTGTGCGCCCCGCACGTGCTGCCGATCAGCAGCGAGTCGCACTGCGTGTAGTTCCGGGAGTTGGCCGCCCCCTTCAGGACCGTCACCGCGCCCCGGTAGGTGTTCTGGCCGTGCCCCGCCGAGATCCCCTTCGAGACGATCGTGCTCCGGGTATTCTTCCCGATGTGGATCATCTTGGTCCCCGTGTCCGCCTGCTGGCGGTTGGCCGTGACGGCCACCGAGTAGAACTCCCCGACCGAGTTGTCCCCCTGAAGGATCACGCTCGGATACTTCCAGGTGATTGCCGACCCGGTCTCCACCTGCGTCCAGGAGATCTTGGAGTTCCTCCCCCGGCACGCCCCGCGCTTGGTCACGAAGTTGTAGATGCCCCCCTTGCCGTCCTTGTCCCCCGGATACCAGTTCTGCACGGTCGAGTACTTGATCTGCGCGTTCTCCAGGGCGACCAGCTCCACCACCGCCGCGTGCAGCTGGTTCTCGTCCCGCATCGGGGCGGTACACCCCTCGAGATAACTGACATAAGCGCCCTCGTCCGCGATGATGAGCGTCCGCTCGAACTGCCCCGTGTTGGCCGCGTTGATCCGGAAGTAGGTGGACAGCTCCATCGGGCAGCGCACGCCGGGCGGCACGTAGACGAAGGACCCGTCGCTGAACACCGCGGAGTTGAGGGCCGCGTCGAAGTTGTCGTTGTAGGGGACCACCGAGCCGAGGTACTTTCGGACCAGGTCCGGGTGCTCCTGCACCGCCTCCGAGAAAGAGCAGAAAATGATGCCCAGCTCGGCCAGCTTCCCCTTGAAGGTGGTGGCCACCGAGACGCTGTCGAACACCGCGTCCACCGCCACCCCGGCCAGCCGCTCCTGCTCCTTTAAGGGGATGCCCAGCTTCTTGTAGGTCTCTAAGAGCTTCGGGTCCACCTCCTCCAGGCTCTTCGGCCCCTCCCCCCGCTTCTTCGGCGCGGAATAGTAGATGATGCCCTGGTAGTCGATCGGGGGGTACTGGACCTTCGCCCACCGCTCGCTCGGCTTCCTGTGCGCCGGGTCCTCCATCTTCAGCCAGCTCCGGTAGGCCTTCAGACGCCACTCCAGCAGGAAATCGGGCTCACGCTTCTTGGCCGAGATCGCGCGGATGACCTCCTCGTTCAGTCCGGGGGGCAGCGATTCGGCCTCGATCTCTGTCACAAAACCGTATTTATACTCGCGGTTTGCCAGCTCTTCGATGGCAGAGACTTCGGTGCTCATGAAAACTCTCCTGATCTGATCGAATGGGAGACCATACCCCCACGGCGATGCGCCTGTTTTTTCATATCTGAATGGGGCGTTTCTAATATAACTAACCCTCACGTAAACGTCAAGGTTTTTTTATAAACCTCCGATTTTCTTCTCCGGCTTCGATCCGCGCCTTCTTGAGAAGAATTAAAAGATAAAAAGGTCTTTTTATTGAAAATAAAAAACCAACCCCCTTTTGTCAAGAAGAACTTT
>CAYRZX010000088.1:11280-21164 GCA_964428665.1 uncultured Gemmatimonas sp. | reverse complement strand
CGCTCCCATGAGGTCGCGACCCCTGCCCTCCCGAAGGGAGAGGGGGAGCAGCCTTAGAAAATGACAAGGGGCGCGCCGCCGGAAACCCCCACTACCGAAGTCCGGCAGAAGCAACCCACATGCCGGGGGCACAAATTTCGGTGCGACTGCAGAACGTCAAGGTTGCGGCGCGCCCAGCCCCTCGCGGCGCCTGAGCGAGTGCCCTTTCTTTTGTCCAACTTTTCTTTGGGCAAGCAAAGAAAAGTTGGAATGCCATTGCCGTTATTGCCTCGCCATCCGGATGTTCTCTGGTACATCCTCAAAATTCGACCGGAACGGGTTGATGTCCAGCCCTCCGCGCCGCGTGTAGCGCGCGTAGACCGTCAGCCTCTCCGGCTCGCAGCGGCGCAGGATATCCATAAACATCCTCTCCACGCAGTGCTCGTGGAACTCCTGGTGCTCCCGGAAGGAGACGACATATTTCAGCAGCCCCTCGCGGTCCATCCGCCTTCCGACGTAGTGAACCATCACGCTCCCCCAGTCCGGCTGACCCGTCACAGGGCAGTTGGACTTCAACAGATGAGAATGGAGCGTCTCTTCCACGACCTCCTTTCCCGCCTTCAGGAAATCCGGCTGCACGGTATATCGCTCGACCCTGACAAAAAGACGGTCCAGACAGATCCCCCCAAACCCTGACAACCTCAACTGTGAAAACTGTTCCGGCAGGGACAGGGAGACGCCGACCTCAGACCCTGTGGCGCCGGCCAGGTCCCTCGCCAGCGTCGCCTCCACCTCGTCCTTGCTCGCGAATCTACTCTGACAGAAGGAATTTAAATAAAGCTTGAGAGATTTGGACTCCACGAGACACTCCGAGTCACACGGGACCCGGAACTCAGCGATGGCGATCTCCGGCCTGCCGTCGGGGTTGAGCCACGACAGCTCGTAGGCGTTCCAGAGGTCGCACCCGTGAAAAGGTAAGGGCAGGGGGACCTGAATCTCGTCGCGCTTGACCTGGCGTGCGACCGGGAACAATAAACCGGGCATATAGGCGCTGACAGACCCCGTTCTCCGGCCAGGCGGCATTCGGCTCATCGGGTCGCGCGTCTCCATAGAAGGCTAATCCTGCCTCCCCCTCAGCGCCTCGGCCAGCCACGCGGCGATCTCCCCCGAAGCGACGGACGCGAGAAGCAGCCTGTCCTCAGCCTCTCGATAAGCCTGACGAGTCGGCTCAAACAGACGCTCCAGCTCCGGGTCCGTCATCGGACAGTTGCGCCCGTCCACCAGCCCCTCCAGCCGCAGCGGGCGCGGCGCGAGGGCCGCCGCCACGTCGCACAGGTCGCCCGCGGTCAGCGCGCCGGGGATCACGGCGTCGTGCGGGACGTAACAATACCGGTCTCGCAGCAGCGACTGATACCCCGCCAGCGTCCCCCGCGCGACCGCGGCGCAGACCTCCTCCTCATACAGCCCCCCAAACAGCGCCAGCAGACCGCCCAGAGGCTCGGACTGGGCCGGCTGTTCGTCGCCGTTCATCTGCGGATCGACAAACCCCGCAGGGTTCGTCGGCGCAAACGACTCCCCCCACAGCGCGACCCGCGCCGTCACGTCCCGGCGCGTCCGGAGATACCGCAGCGCGGATCGCAGGTCGCGCAACCTCGCGCCCAGCATCGTCCCCCCCAGCATCAGCTCCGTGGACGAGAGAGACGTGGCCTGGCCCTGGCGTCCACGGGGCGCGTCGGGGCGCGTCTCGCCCGTCCCGCGCACGTCAGGCAGACAGACGGCGACCCCTTTCGTCAACAGCGCCGCGATCTCCTCCGCGCGTTCGTCTCGAAACCTCCCCTTGCCGTCCTGCGACACCCCCACGACCACGGGAGACGCCGCCTCTCCCCCCGGCAGCATCAGCAGGATCGGAACCACGATGCCTGGCTCGACCTCCAGAACAGTCCGTTCGACGCGAAAATGACCCACCTCCTGAACGTTGTGCGACTTCACGACGAGATCGGCCTTCGGTTCGACCTCCCCGAGCAACGCCCCCCACGCCTGGCGCAGCCGCTCCCGCTGCGCCTCCGGCGTCAGGCCGGTGAGCGAGGCCCGCATCGCCCCTGCGCGGGACGCGCCGATCTCCCCGAACAGCTCGTGCAGGGGGCGGGGCCTGTGTCTTTCAATCCACCCCGGCGTCAGACACGTTAGCTCCTCCGCCGGCCGCCGCTGCTGAACCTCCTGCTCCGGGATGTCCATCCCGAACCACCGCCGCAGCGCCGGATAGATCATCCTCTGATGCACGGCCCCCACATTGTTGCAGTGCGTCGCCTCGGGAGGCCGCCCGGACAGCAGGCCCGCGCCGTGCGCAAAGGCCAGGCGGTCAACGGCCCCATAAAAGCCAAACACCCTCTGCAACCGTTTCCAGACAGGGTCCCTCTCCTGATCCCAGCTGAACTCGTGGGCGTAGATCAGGCAGCGCGGCGCGACCGAGGCCACGATGGCCCAGTGCAGGAACCCGTCCCGCCCGCTCAGGCGCAGGTTGCGCGTGGACTCCCAGCTCCCCCCTCCCATATAGTTAAACGACTCCTCCGCGTCGTCGGGCAGCGGATAGACCGTCTCCGGCTGCGGCCCCCCGAAGTTGAACGGGATGGCGCACGCGACGCGGGGGTCCAGCGCCGCCGCGGCAGCCGCCGGGTCTCCCCCCCCGGCCACCGCTCCCATCAAGATCACCTTCTCTCCGTCCACCCCCTCCCGGCCGAGCAGCAGGTCCACCCCGCGCATCACGTCCCAGACCATCCACCCCATCAGACTGTCCCCGATGACGTGCAACTGAACGCCCGTGACGTAGCGAAAGCGGTAGTCCTGTCTCGGCCCCGGCGCGTGCCATCGCCGCTCCCCGTAACCGAGCTGGTCCATCACCAGCGCGGCGCACCCCTGCCGCGCCCACGTCATCCCCATGTCCTGCAGCTCGTCCTGCGTCTTCGGGTTGTGGTGGCTGTGGACGATCAGGATGGCGGGCATCCGCTCGCGCAGCGGGGCCGGCAGGTAGAGATTCGCCGTGACGAAGACCCCCTTCCGGCTCTCGTAGACCACATTCTCGATGCGGTATCCGTCCCCGTCCACCGCGCCCGTCGCCTCCGCGCGCAAATCCTCCGGCACGGCCGGAAAAACGCCCAGCGACCGGCGCAGCGCCTCCACGCGCGGGCCGCAAAACGCCTCCCAGTCGGCCCTGGACCTCACCCGCGCCCAGGCCCTCGCGTCGCGCCGATTTACCGCCCGGACCCGCGCCCGGGCGTCCTCTCTCAGCATCTGCGAGAGGGCCTGTCGCTCGTCCCCCGCGAAGAGACCGGCCTCGAATGAACGAAGGCGTTCTATCAGATCATCCCTTGCCGACATCGCCTCCCCCTTCCGTCCAAAAAGAAGTCGCTTGACAAACCCTCGAAACTATTCCATGATACAGCGATAGCGCAACAGGTAGTGAAGGGCCTTCTGTATGGGCCGATGGGAGTGCACAGCTAACAAAGGGGGTACACGATGTACGCGCTACTGTTCATCGGAGCGGCGGTGTTGGCGCTGTTGATCCTCGTCCTGCCGTCCATCCGGAGGATCGGCCCGACCCAGGTCGGCCTGGTCACGAAGCGCTTCTCCCTGAAGAAGCTGTCCGACGACAACCCCGTCGCCCTCAGCGGGGAGGCCGGCTACCAGGCCGACCTCCTGATGCCGGGGCTGAGATGGAAGTTCTGGATCCTGTACAGAGTGGACAAATTCCCCTGGGTCCAGGTCCCCGCCGGCGAGATCGGCGTGGTCATCGCCCAGGTGGGACAGCCCCTCCCCATCGGCGCCAAGTCCGCCGTCTACCAGAAGGAATTCGGCAACTTCACCGACCTCAGGGCCTTCATCAAGGCGGGCGGACAGAAGGGCGTCCAGCGACCCGTGCTCCCGCCCGGCACGCTGATCCCCATCCACCCGGTGGGGTTTCTGGTGATCACCAAAAACGAGGTCTACGGCCTTCCTGTCTCCCTCGAACTTCAGGCCAAGGTCGACAGACGGGGCAGGCTGTCCCCCGACGCCTTCGGCCTCGACCCGGAGCAGCTCAACCTGGTCCGCATCGAGCCGGTGCCACAGGGCCCCGGCGGGCAGACGGTCGACACGGTCGGGATCGTCACCGTCTATGAGGGGGACCCCCTGCCCTCCGGCGACATCGCCAGCCGGCTGGGCGGCTTCTCCGACCTGGCCGAGCTGGAGAGGGCCAACGCCTCCGACGGGGACCTCATCGAGCGGCTGCTCGGGAGCAAGAACGACCTCCACAACAACTACCAGGACTTCCAGGCGTTTCTCGACCAGGGCGGCCGGATCGGCCTCCAGCACGACCCCCTGCTCTACGGGGCCTATGCCCTCAACCCCTTCCTCGTCTGCGTGGAGGTCGTCCCCATGCTGGTGGTCAACCAGGGCGAGGTGGCCGTCATCAAGGCCTACGTCGGCATGTCCACGCAGGACACCTCCGGCGCCGAATTCAAGTTCGGATCCCTCGTCAGGCCGGGACACAGGGGCGTCTGGCAGGAGCCCCTGCGGACGGGAAAATATCCCATCAACCCGCGCTGCTACCAGGCGGAGGTCGTGCCCACGGCCATCCTCACCCTCAACTGGGCCGAGGCCGTGTCCCAGGCGCACAACCTCGATGAGAAGCTCAAATCCATCGACGCCAAGAGCAGCGAGGGGTTCGAGTTCGTCCTCGACCTGCAGGTGCAGATCCACGTCCCCGACACCCGCGCCCCCCGCGTGATCTCCATGGTCGGCACGATGTTCAACCTGGTCAGCGAGGTCCTCCAGGCCGCGGTGGGCAACCACTTCCGAGACAAGCTCCAGAGCATGCCCGCCGTGCGGTTCATCGCCACCCGCCAGCAGGTCCAGGAGGAGGCCTTCGAGCACATCCGCCGCCAGCTCGACCAGTACCAGGTCGAGACCAGGGGCGTCTACATCCAGGACGTCATCTTCCCCGCCGCCCTGGTCAGGGTGCTCACCGAGCGGGAGATCGCCAACCAGGAGATCGAGACGTTCAAGAAGCAGAAAGACGCCCAGGATCAGCGTATCACGATGGAGAACGCCAAGGGGACCGCCGACATGCAGTCGCAGCTGGCGCAGTCCAAGGTCGGCGTGGACATCAAGACCAACAACGCCGCCGCCCGAAAGGCCGAGGCCGACGGCGAGGCGGCCTACATCCGGGAGACCGGCGCGGCCAAGGGCGCGGAGGTGGAGGCCGTCGGCCTGGCCCGCGCCAGGGGCTACGAGGCCCAGGTCAGGGCCCTGGGCCAGGGCTCCACCGCCCTCGTCAACGCCGTCAACGCCCTGGCCGACGGCCACATCCGGTTCGTCCCCGACGTCCTGGTCACCAGCGGCAACGGCTCGGGGGCCCTCGACGGCCTGGCCGCGTCGCTCATGCGCTTCCTGGACGTGCGACCCCCTCAGCCCGCGCCAAAGGCGACCGAAGCCGGGCAGGCGTAGTGCTATAGACGGCTCCACTCCTCCAGGTTGATTTCGCGACCCATGATCTCCTCGACTTCCTGAATCATCATCCGGAGCTGGGGCACAGAGTAATCGGCATTGGAAGGGATGGCCAGACGGTGTTGCCCATAGACCATAACCTGATGCCGGGTCCCGGAAAAAGGGCCGTCAAACCCAAGCTGACGTAAGCGCCGGATAAAATCCCGGCGCTTACACGGTGTCCACCGACTCACGGACGGGCTCCCGGTTAAGGTCGATGCCTGCGACCACCGGCAGGGGATGGCCCAGCTTCAGCCCGATCAGAATCCAGTCTTCAAGCGTTGAGTGTAACTCACTTTCGCACTCGCGCAACGTAGCTCCAAACGCCACAACTCCTTTGCAGGGAGGAATCCGACCCGCGAACGTGCCATCTTCCAGCTTGTCGTAGACAGCCTGTGCCATGGCCTGGTCTACGTATTCACTTAGAATATATCTTACGGCCATTGTACACCTCCACTGCGGTGGCTACCACTCTACTTCTATCTCGTATTCAATCGGGTCCCGCACCCCGTTCGCCCGGAACGCCGCGATCCGCTCGACGCAGGCGTCGCACAGCCCGCAGGCGGGCCGTTTTCCCTCGTAGCAGGTGTGCGTCTCCTCGTAGGGCACGCCCAGCTCCAGGCCGATCCGGACCACCTCCGTCTTCCACATCTCCACGAACGGCGAGTGGATGCGCACCTCACGGTCGTGGGACCCGCCCAGGGACAGCGCCCGCTCCAGGCCGTCATAGAACGCCCTCCGGCAGTCCCGGTAGGACCGGTAGTCGTCCCTCACCGCCGCAATGTGGAGGTCCGCGATGCCCAGCGTCTCCGCGTGCGCCGCGGCCAGCGTGATGAACAGCATGTTCCGGTAGGGCACCACCGTCCGGGCCTGCTGCCCCTCCGACGCCCTCGGCACGGCCACGCCCGCGTCCGTCAGCGGGTTCCCCCCGAACTGCGTCAGGTCCAGGTGAATGACCTTGTGCGACGCGGCCCCGGCCCGCGCCGACAGCCGGGCGCTGAACTCCAGCTCCACGCGGTGTCGCTGCCCGTAGTCTATGCTCACGGTGTGGACCTCCGCGCGCCCCTGCGCCCTGACCCACCAGAGGCAGGTGGAGGAGTCCATCCCGCCGCTCAACAGCACGACGGCCCTGTTATCGGATCGGCTCTGCATATGAAATCGGGTCCTTTACTCCAGCCAGCCGGAATCCTCTTAACCTGAGCGCGCAGCTGTCGCACCGGCCGCACGCCCGATCCTCGCTCCGGTAGCACGACCAGGTGAGATGCAGGGGCGCGCCCAGCGCCATCCCCAGCCGCACGACCCCCGCCTTCTTCATGGCGACCAGCGGCGCGACCACCTCGATTCCCGACCCCGGCCTCGTCCCCGCCGTCACGGCCCGGTTGAACGCCTCGATAAACCCCGCGCTGCAATCGGGATACCCGGACTCCGCCTCCGCGCCGACGTAGACCTTTTGCGCCCCGAGAACCTCGGCCCACGACACGCCGATGCACAGCAGGTGCGCGTTGCGGAACGGCACGTAGGTCGTCGGGACCTCCCGCCGGTCCACGTCCGCCTCCGGCACAGGCATCGAGGCATCCGTCAGACTCGACCCCCCGATAACCGATAGAGACCGGGCGTCCACCACCAGCCTTCGGCTCACGCCGTAGAAGTCCGCGATCTCCTCGAACGCCCGGAGCTCCCGCCGCTCCGTCCGCTGCCCGTAGTTGACGTGCAGAAACGCCAGGTCGTGCTCCTGCGCCGCGACCGCCGCGGCCACGCAGCTGTCCATCCCCCCGCTCGCGACGACGACGGCCAGAGATCGTCCCATATTACGCGAATATCTCCGCCACAGAGACGCTAAAGCCGGGCAACACGTCCTCCCCGGCCAGCGTATCGCCCGGCCCCAGGATCTGGACCTGCGACCGGGACCGGTAGGCCGTGATGGACTGCGTCCTGGGGTTCACGATCCAGATCATCCGCACCCCGGCCTCCAGGTACTCCTCCACCTTCTCCTCGATCTCGCTCCACAGATCGTTCGGCGACACCACCTCCACG
This sequence comes from uncultured Gemmatimonas sp., assembly GCA_964428665.1. GTDB lineage: Bacteria > Latescibacterota > UBA2968 > SICM01 > SICM01 > SICM01. The sequence goes on along the minus strand of CAYRZX010000088.1, from coordinate 13,631 downwards.
GCCAGGTCGGGCGCGAACGGGAGAAAATGGTCCGGGTCGATCTCCCCGGAGAGCCGCCCCTTCGAGACGAACATGGCATCCGGCGCCCGGACCGTGTCAGGATCGCGGGAGACGATGAAACCGGTCTCAGCGCCCAGGACCTCCCCCAGGTCTTTCGGACGGACAAACTGCTCCAGCAGGGCGGTAATGCACGCCGTCAACCTGCCGTGACCATAGCCTGTCGGCGCCATACGAACGATCTCCCCCTTCACCAGCTCGCACGGGCCGAGATCCTCCGCGCGAAGCAGGTCATCAGCCGTTAAAAGTGTCTTGACCTCCATGGAACGCATCTCCTGTGAGACTCTTTATCGGATCGATGTATCTCCTCCGCCCTTAAAATACCCCACCCTCCCATGCCGGTCAAGCATAAAAAAAGGCCGACCGCCCAAAAGCAGTCCGCCTTTTCCGTATCCGTTACCGGTACCCTTTCATCCGTTGCCTACATCCGCTGCACCACCCGCAGCCGGTTGATCGCCCGCGCCAGCGACGCCTCCGCCCGCGCCCGGTCGATCTCCGCGCTGCGCTGCCGGAGCCGCTCGCGCGCCCGCTGCCTCGCCTGCTCCGCGCGCCCCCGGTCGATCTCCTCGGCGAACTCCGCCGTCTCCGCCAGCACCGTCACCCCGGCCTTGAGGACCTCCACGAACCCCCCGCTGGTCGAGACGTGCCGCCTGACCCCGCCGGGCTCCTGAATGATGACCTCTCCGACAGCCAGCGCCGTCAGAAACGGGATGTGCCGCGCCAGCACCCCGAAGCTGCCCATCACGCCGGGGGCGCGCAGGCCCTCCACCTCTCCCCGGTAGAACAGCCGCTGCGGGGTCACGATCTCCAGGTTGAACGTCGCCACGCCTATGCCATCTCCTTCGCCTTCTGCACGGCCTCCTCGATGGTCCCCACCATGTAGAACGCCGCCTCCGGCAGGTCGTCGTACTCCCCCTCCGTCAGCCCCTTGAACCCCTTGACCGTGTCCTCGACCCGCACGTATTTGCCGGGCAGGCTCGTGAACACCTCGGCCACGAACATCGGCTGCGTCAGGAACATCTGAATCTTGCGCGCCCGAGCCACCGTCAGCTTGTCCTCGTCCGACAGCTCGTCGATCCCCAGGATGGCGATGATGTCCCGCAGGTCCTTGTAGCGCTGGAGGACCTGCTGCACCCGCCTGGCCGTCTGATAGTGCTCCTCCCCCACCACCAGCGGGTCCAGGATGCGCGAGGTGGACTCCAGCGGGTTCACCGCCGGGAAGATCGCCTGCGCGAACAGCGCCCGGTCCAGGTAGGTCGCGGCGTCCAGGTGCGCGAACGTGGCCACCGGGGCCGGGTCCGTGTAGTCGTCGGCAGGCACGTAGATCGCCTGCATCGACGTGACCGACCCCTTCTTCGTCGAGGTGATCCGCTCCTGCAGCTCCCCCATGTCCGTCGAGAGCGTCGGCTGGTAGCCCACCGCCGAGGGCATGCGGCCAAGCAGCGCCGACACCTCCGACCCCGCCTGCGTGAACCGGAAGATGTTGTCGATGAACAGGAGGACGTCCTTCCCCTCCTCGTCCCGGAAGTACTCCGCCGCCGTCAGCCCCGTCAGCCCCACCCGCGCCCGCGCCCCCGGCGGCTCGTTCATCTGCCCGAACACCAGCGCCGTCCGCTCCAGCACCCCCGACTCCTTCATCTCCAGCCAGAGGTCGTTCCCCTCCCGCGTCCGCTCCCCCACGCCCGCAAACACGCTGTAGCCCCCGTGCTCCGTGGCGATGTTGTGGATCAGCTCCGTGATCAACACCGTCTTGCCCACGCCCGCCCCGCCGAACAGCCCGATCTTCCCGCCCCGCGAGAACGGCTGGATCAGGTCGATCACCTTCATCCCCGTCTCGAACATCTCCGTCTGCGTGCTCAGCTCCTGGTGCGGGGGCGCGGGCCGGTGGATCGGGTAGCGCGTCTGGCTCTCGACGGGCCCCAGCCCGTCGATCGGCTCTCCGATCACGTTGATCAGCCGGCCCAGGACCTGCGGCCCCACAGGCACCGTAATCGGCTGTCCGGTGTCCTTCACCGGCGTCCCCCGGACGAGGCCGTCCGTGCTGTCCATCGCCACGGTGCGCACCCGGCTCTCGCCCAGGTGCTGCGCCACCTCCAGGACGAGCCGCATCCCGTCGGGCCTGGCCACCTCCAGGGCGTTCAGGATGGACGGGAGTTCCCCGCCGGAGAAGTCCGCGTCCACGACTGCGCCCAGCACCTGCACGATCCGTCCTTCATTCATAACCAGACCTCGCGTCTTTATCTTTTACTAAACCGTCGAGAAAGCCCCGCAGCTTGCTGCGGGGATGAATCGAC
>CAYRZX010000088.1:0-11270 GCA_964428665.1 uncultured Gemmatimonas sp. | reverse complement strand
AGACCTCGCGTCTTTATCTTTTACCCCTTCAACGCCTCCGCCCCGCCCACGATCTCCGCGATCTCCCGCGTGATCGTCGCCTGCCGGACCTTGTTCCGCGCCAGCGTCAGGCTGTCCACCAGCTCGCCCGCGTTCTTCGTGGCGTTCTCCATCGCCGTCATCCGGGCCGCCTGCTCGGAGGCGTTCGACTCCAGAAGCGTCTGCCACATCTGGACGTTCAGATGGCGCGGCAGGAGCTCGTCCAGCAGCCCCTTCTGAGACGGCTCATAGAGGTAGTCGGTGAACCCCTTCTCCCTGTCCGGGGCCTCCGGCACCACCGGGAGAAACTGGGCGCAGACGAGATTCTGCTGGAGGACCGACCTGAACTCGTTGTACACGACCTCCACCCGGTCCACCTCCAGCTGAGTGTAAATGTACAGAACCTCCCTGACAAGGGCCTGCGCGTGATGAAAGCCGAGGTGGTCGAAGATGTTCAGGTGTTCGCCCAGGATCGTGTAGCCCCGGCGGGCGAAGAAGTCCCGCCCCTTCCGCCCCACGCAGACCAGGCTCACATCCACCCCCTGCTCCTGGTAGGAGCGGCCCTGCTGGACGGCCCGGCGGATGACGTTGCTGTTGAAGCTCCCGCACAGCCCCCGGTCCCCCGTGAGGACGACCAGGCAGACGTGCCTCAGCTCCCGCTCGATCAGGAGGGGGTGGTCCCCCTGGTCCGCCAGCGACACGACGTGCCGCATCAGGGCGCCCATCTTCCGCGAGTAGGGGCGCGACGCCATCATGTTCTCCTGAGACCGCCGCATCCTGGCGGCGGCCACCATCCGCATGGCGTTCGTGACCTGTTGAATGTTCTTGACGCTGGTGATGCGGCGCCGCAGCATCCTCAGGTTCGGCATGGATCACTCCGGTATTGGCCTACTTGAACGACTCCAGCAGGGATTTGGTCGCCTCGTCGATGCGCCTCTTGTTCTCGTCGCTGAACTGCTTCGTCTCGGCGATCTCCCGGAGCAGGTCGGACATCTGCGTCCGGGCCATTTTCAGAAACTCGTCCTCAAAGTCCCGGACGCGATCCACGGGCATCTCGTCCAGATACCCCTGGTTCCCCACGTAGATGACGGCGATCTGCTCCTCCACCGGCATCGGGCTGTACTGGTCCTGCTTCAGCAGCTCCACGAGCCGCTGCCCGCGCGCCAGCAGCCGCTGCGTGGCCCGGTCCAGCTGCTCCGACCCGAACTGCGCGAACGCCGCCACCTCCCGGTAGCGGGCCAGGTCCAGCTTCATCGTCCCGGCCACCTGCCTGTCCTTCATCGCCCGGATCTGCGCGCTGCTCCCCACGCGGGAGACCGAAAGACCGACGTTCACCGCCGGGCGGACGCCCGCGTAGAACAGGTCGCTCTCCAGGAAGATCTGCCCGTCCGTGATCGAGATGACGTTCGTCGGGATGTAGGTCGAGACGTCCCCCTCCTGCGTCTCGATGATCGGCAGGGCCGTCAGCGACCCGCCCCCCAGGTCGTCGCTCAGCTTCGCCGCCCGCTCCAGCAGCCGGGAGTGGAGGTAGAACACGTCCCCCGGATAGGCCTCCCGGCCCGGCGGACGCCGCATCAGCAGCGACACCTGCCGGTAGGCCCAGGCGTGCTTGGACAGGTCGTCGTAGACGATCAGGGCGTGCTTGCCGCTGTCCCGGAAGTATTCCCCCACGGTCGCCCCGGCGTAGGGGGCCAGGTACTGGAGCGGGGCGGGCTCCGACGCGGACGCGGACACGATGACCGTGTAGTCCATCGCCCCCGCGTCCATCAGCGTCTTCTCCACCTTCGCCACCGTGGACGCCTTCTGCCCGATGGCCACGTAGATGCAGAAGACGCCCTTCCCCTTCTGGTTGATGATCGTGTCCACGGCGATCGCCGTCTTCCCGGTCTGCCGGTCCCCGATGATCAGCTCCCGCTGACCGCGGCCGATCGGGAACATGCTGTCGATCACCTTCAGCCCCGTCTGCAGGGGCTCTTTGACGGGCTGCCGCTGGATCACCCCCACGGCCTTCCGCTCGACGGGCATGTGCTGCGTGACGCGGACCTCCCCCCGGCCGTCGATCGGCTCGCCCAGCGGGTTGACCACCCGCCCCAGCAGCCCCTCGCCCACCGGCACCTCCATGATCCGCTTCGTCCGGCGGACGGGGTCCCCCTCGTTGATGTGGGTGACCTCGCCGAAGAGGACGCAGCCCACGTTGTCCTCCTCCAGGTTGAACGCCAGCCCCATGATCCCGTGCGGGAACTCCACCAGCTCGCCGGCCATCACGTTGGCCAGGCCGTGCACCCTCGCGATGCCGTCGCCCACCTGGAGCACGGTCCCCTGCTCATAGACGTCGACCTGGCGGTCAAACTCCAGCAGTTGACGCTTCAGGATGCTCGTGACCTCGTCGGGCCGGATCATCGTACTCATCGCCATAGCGGAACACCACCTCTTTCGTGCGATAAACGGCTTTTATACGCCCGCCAGCCGGGCCCTCAACTGCCTCAGCTGCGTCTCGACGGTCCCGTCGAACACCACGTCCCCCACCCGGGCCACGAACCCCGCCCGGATCTGCGGGGACACCTCTATCCGGAGACGCACCCGCCGGTTCAGGTAGGAGGAGAGCCTCTGAATCATGGCCTCCTGCTGCCCCTGCGAGAGCGGCTGCGACGCCCTCACCTCCGCCGTCACCACGCCCTCCCGCTCCTCCATGTAGACCACGAACTGGCGCAGAATTCCCTCGGTGACACGCTCCCGTCGCCGGTCCACCAGCAACAGGAGAAAGTTCAGCGTCAGCGGGGCTATCTTGTCGCTGAACAGGGCCGTCAGCGCGTCGCGCTTGGACCTCGGATGGACCATCGGACTCTCCAGAAGCCGCTTCAGGTCCTCCGAGGCGTCGATCAGGTCGATCACCCCGGCCACGTCCCGGCTCACCCGGTCCAGCGCCCCCTGGGACTCCGCGGCCTCCAGAAGCGCCCTGGCGTAGCGTTGGGATACCGCAGTCTCTCTCACGTTGGTAAACTCATAAAGCGATCAGCATTCAGCCATCAGCTATCAGCAAAAACCCAACAAATATTTCTGTTTGCTGACTGCTGACCGCTGAATGCTTTAGTTCTTGCTCGTCCCCGGAAGCTTGCGAATGAAGTCATCCACGATCTTCCGGTTCCGCGCGTTGTCCAGGTTTTCGTCCAGCAACTTGCTCGCCGCCTGAATGGCCAGGTCGCCCACCGTCTGCCGAAGCTCCTGGATCGCCCGTTCCTTCTCGTGCTGAATCTCGGCCTTGGCGTCCTCCACCAGCCGGTTTGCCTGATGGTGAGACTCGCTCACGATCCGCTCCCGCTCCTGGTGCGCCTGCTCCGTGGCCCTCTGAATCCTCTCCCGCGCCTCCACCTCGGTCTTCGACAGGGTCTCCTTGTACTCCACAAGGGTCCGTTCCGCCTCGTGCCGCGCCCGCTCCGCCCCGCTCAGGGCGTCCCGGATGCGCCGCTCCCGCTCGTCCAGCATGGCCAGCAGCGGCTTCCAGACCACCAGCCGGAGGACGACAAGAAGTACGAAAAAGGTGATGATGGTCCAGATCATCAGACCGGGATCTATCTCCAGCAGCATCTGAGGTTCCTTCCGATAAAGAGTGTCTGTCCGATGGGACCGCTACTTGAGCACCACGAGCAGGATGCAGACAACCTGACCGAACAGGGCGATGCCCTCGATCAACGCGGCGGCGATGATCATCGAGGTCCGGATGTCCCCGGCGGCCTCGGGCTGCCGCGCCGTGCCGTCCATCGCCGTGGAGGCGATCTTGCCGATGCCGAGCCCGGCGCCCAGCGTGACAAGTCCTGCGCCAAAACCGGCGGCCAGATGCGCCAGATTGAGATCTGCCATTTTTAAAATCCTCCCTTGAAAGGTGTCTGTGATGAAGCGGTTAATGCTCCTGATGCACGGCCATGCCGATGAACACCGATGACAGCATCGTAAAGATGTAAGCCTGTATGAGGGCCACGAACAGCTCCAGCAGGCTGACCGCCACAGCGAAGACCACCGACACCGGAGCCACATAGAGGTTCTTCAAAATGATAATCAGTCCCAGCATCGTCAAGATGACGATGTGCCCGGCCGTCATGTTGGCGAACAACCGGATGCACAGGGCGAACGGCTTGGTGAAAAGCCCGATGAACTCGATCGGGATCATGATCGGCAGCAGCGGCCACGGGAGGCCGTGGGGGATCAACCCCTTGAAGTAGCCGAAAAATCCGTTGTGTAAGATCCCGCCGGCCTGGATGGCGATGAACGCGCAGATTGCCAGCGCTGCTGTGACGTTGATGTTCCCCGTGGCCGTCGCCGCGTAAGGCACCATCCCCAGCAGATTACAGGAGAGGATGAAAAAGAACGCTGTCAGCAGAAAGGGAAGAAACCGGCCCGCATCGTGCGCCCCGATGTTCGGGATGGCGATGTCGTCCCGGACGAACGTCACGATCGACTCCAGGGCGTTGGCCAGGCCGCCCTTGGGTACCAGGTCCGTCTTGCGGTATCGCCGGAGCGTCAACAGCAGGAGGAACAGGATCAGCGCCGCGGCCCACATCATCACGACGTGCCTGGTGATCGACACGTCGATCCCGAAGACCTTGAGATGAGGCAGATGGACGTGGCCCACGAACGGCAGGTGCAGCGTGTCCGAGTTCAAGACGTGCTCCACGATGAACTCGCCGCCCCCTCCACCGTGCGCCGCCTCTGCGGCGGACGCAACCGCTTCCGACATCTAAACCTCCTGTCTCGGACCTTTCAGGCGAGCCTGCCCCCGGACCAGAAAAAAGACTTCCATCGTCTGAAAGAGCACGTAAAAAACGAACAGTGCCCCAACGAAACCGGCTACATGCACATCGGTATATCTGATCAACAGAAACAATGCGATGCCGATCAACACCATACGGATGCCCATGCTCCCGAACACCGTCTGAAAGAAAACCCTGTGCGACCGTCGGATCGCCCACGAGATGGCCACGCATCCGGCGATCACGTTCAATACGCATATCCCGCATCCGACGGCCACGCTCCAGGTCAGCCTCGGAGAGCCGTAGACATAGAGCGGATAGGCGGCGATCAGGCAGGCCGCCAGGACCACGACCCCCACCTGTTTTACGAACCCGCCGACACCCATCGCGCTCACCCCTTTTCGTCCGGCCCGGCCCCCTTCCGGCCTCGCTTCTCCATCCCCGTCACCGTCCGGTAGAGGTTGTAGAACCCCGCCGCCATCCCGAAGAACGCCCCGACCAGCATCCAGACCGGGGCCGTGTCAAATCGCCTGTCGATCCACCAGCCAGCGCCCAGACAGAGCAGGATCGAGGCCGTGAACTCGACCCCGATGCTCAGGTACGGCCCGACCTGCCGGTAGGCGCGCCCCAGACCCGATGACCCTTTTTCCTCAGACACATCGAGTCCCCTACATCAACACCGACGCCACGGTCTCCCGCGCCAGGTCCAGGCACCACGACGGGGCGATGCCGATGACGAGCGTGGCGACGGCCGCAAGCCCTGTGGCGAACGCCGCCGAAGGCCCCACGGACACCGGCCGGGCGTTCTCAGTCGGGTCCTTCATATACATGTTGACGACCACGCCGAGGTAAAAGTAGACGGAGACCAGGCTGTTGAGCACCCCGATGATCGCCAGAGAGACATAGCCCGCCTTGACCGCCGCCCCGAAGATGTAGAATTTGCCCAGAAACCCGGCGGTCGGGGGAAACCCGGCGAGCGACAGCATGAACACGGTCATGGCCAGCGCCAGCGCAGGATTCCGGCGGGCCAGCCCCGCGTAGTCCCTCAGGTCCAGCCCCTCCTCTCCCCGCCTGCTGACCAGGATGACCACCGCGAACGCCCCGATGTTCATGAAGGTGTAGGCGAACAGGTAGAACAGGGCGCTGGAGACCCCCTGGTCGTTCATCGCCGTCAGCGCCACCAGCACATAGCCCGCGTGGGCGATGCTGGAATAGGCCAGCATCCGTTTGATGCTGTGCTGCGAGATGGCCGCCAGGTTCCCCACGGTCATCGTCAGCGCGGCCAGGACCCAGAGCGCCGCGGACCACTCCGGGCGGAGCGAGTCGAGCGCGGAGACGAGCACCCTCAGCAGCGCCGCGAACCCCGCGGCCTTGGGGCCTGCGGACAGAAAGGCCGTGATCGCCGTCGGCGCGCCGTCGTACACGTCCGGGGCCCACATGTGGAACGGGACCGCAGCCACCTTGAACCCCAGCCCCACCAGCAGCAGCCCCGTCCCGGCCAGCAGCAGCGGGAGGTTCTCCACCCGGCGCTGGGCCAGCGCCGACCCGATCCTCTGCAGGTTGGTGGTCCCCACGGCCCCGTAGATCAGCGCGATGCCATACAGCAAAAACCCCGTGGCAAACGCCCCCAGGAGCAGATACTTGAGAGAGGACTCGTTGGATTCAGCCCGCCCGCGCGTGAACCCGACGAGGACGTAGAGCGACAGCGACAGCAGCTCCACCCCCAGAAAGATGACGACCAGGTCCGTCCCGGCGGCCATCAGCATCATGCCGAGGGTGGCGCACAGGATCAGGAAGTAATATTCGCCCCGCCCGGCCCCCTCCCGCCGCAGATAGCCTGTCGAGATGAAGACCGTCAGCCCGGTGCCGGTCAGGAAGACGACGTTGAAAAACGTGGCGTACTTGTCCAGGATGACCATCGCGTTGAACCCATAGCCCCAGTTCCCCCACTGCTGATACGCCACGACCAGCGCGAGACACGTCCCGGCGAGCGTGACCCAGGCCGAGGCCACGCCCCGGTTGCGCGGAGCGAGGATGTCCATCACCAGCACCAGCAGCGCAGACGCCGCGACGACCAGCTCCGGGGCGATCACCGTCCAGTTCACGTCAGGCAACGCGAAATCTCCTCGTAAGCGGTCAGCGGTCAGCCGTCAGCCTGCCCGGCTTTACAGAGAGCTGATCGCTGACCGCTGACCGCTGACCCTCCACCGCCATCGTCCGTTCCGTATGGATCCGCGACAGCACCCCGTTTACGGAGGCCGCCGACTTGTTCAGCAGGGCGTTGGGGTAGACCCCGATCCAGAGCATCCCCGCCACGATCGGCACCAGGATGGCGACCTCTCGCGCCGAGAGGTCCCGCAACCCCCGGTTCTCCTCGTGCCTCACCTCGCCGAAGACCACCCGCTGGTACATCCAGAGCATGTAGACGGCGGCCAGGATCACCCCCGTGGCGGCGATCACCCCGTAGGTCGGGTTCGCCCTGTACGCGCCGATCAGGATCAGAAACTCCCCCACGAACCCGTTCAACCCCGGAAGCCCGATGGACGACAGCGTGACGATCATAAAAAACGCCGAAAACACCGGGACCACCCTGGCCAGCCCGCCGTAGTCCTCGATCTCCCGCGTGTGCCGCCGCTCGTAGATCATCCCCACCATCAGGAACAGCGCCCCCGTGCTCAGGCCGTGATTGATCATCTGCAGGATCGCGCCGTTCATCCCCTGGGCGTTCAGCGCGAAGATGCCCAGCACCACGAAGCCGAGATGGCTGACGCTGGAGTAGGCCACCAGCTTCTTGATGTCCTGCTGCACCATCGACACCAGCGCCCCGTACACGATCCCGACCAGCGCCAGCGCCGAGATGGCAGGCAGATAGCGCACGGCGGCGTAGGGGAACAGCGGCAGGCAGAACCGGACCAGACCGTAAGTCCCCATCTTCAGGAGCACCCCGGCCAGAAGGACGCTCCCGGCCGTCGGCGCCTCCACGTGGGCGTCGGGCAGCCAGGTGTGGACCGGAAACAGCGGGACCTTGATCGCAAAGCTCACGAAGAAGGCCAGGAACAGCCACGTCTGCAGCTCCCTCGGAAGCGTCGCCTCGGAGATCGCCCGGAGATCGAACGTCGTCCCTCCGCTCTTGGTGTAGAGCACCAGGATGCCGACGAGCATCAGCACAGAGCCCGCCATCGTGAACAGCACGAACTTGACCGCCGCGTAGATGCGCCGCTCCCCCCCCCAGACGCCGATCAGCAGCGCCATCGGGATGAGCATGGCCTCCCAGAAGACGTAGAAGAGCAGCAGGTCCAGGGCGCAGAACACGCCGAGCATCCCGCTCTCCAGGAACAGCATGGCGGCCATGTACTCCCGCACCCGGCTCGTGATCGCCGTCCACGACGCCAGGATCGCCAGGACCGTCAGAAACGTCGTGATCAGCACCAGCGGAAGACTGATCCCGTCGATCCCCAGGGAGTAGCTCGCGCCGATGCCCCTGATCCACGGGATATGCTCCGTGAACTGCATCTGTGAAGTGTTCTCCTGGAACCCCGTGTAGAGCGGGATCGACAGGAGGAACACGACGCCCGACACGAACAGGGCAAAACCCCGGCAAAAGCGCTCTCGCCCCCGCCCCAGGGCCATGATGATCAGCGCGCCGATGACCGGGAGAAAGATGAGGTTGGAAAGGATGTTGTCCATTTTTTATCGAATAATATAGTACAACAGCACGACCGTCCCCACCACCATCGACGTGGCGTAGAACGGGGTCCGTCCGGTCTGGACGCGGCTGACCACCCAGCTCACGACCTTGACGAGCAGCCCCGTCAGATTCACCAGGCCGTCCACGATCAGCGAGTCGAACACGTCCCACAGGAAAATCGCAAACCGTCTGACCGGCTGTATGATCAGGGCGTGATAGACCTCATCCACGTAATACTTGTTGCTCAGCAGCCGGTGGAGCGCCCCGCCCGGCCGGGCCGCCCGCTCCCTCGTGTAGGGGCGGGCCAGGTAGAGCCGGTGCGCCACAAAGATGCCCCCCAGCCCCGCCAGCGTGGAGACGGCCATCAGGCCGAGCTTACCCCCTCCCCCCTCGTGCCCCTCCGCATCGCCGAAGGCCCTGTTCAGGAACGCGAAGATGCCGCCCTGTTCGCTCGTCCCCACGAGGCCCGCCACGGCGGACAGGGCGGCCAGGACGATAAGAGGAACCGTCATCGACGGCGGCGATTCGTGGAGGTGGTGTTCCACCTCGTGATCGACACGCGATGCGCCGAAGAAAGTCATAAAGATCAGCCTGAACATGTAGAACGCCGTCATGAACGCCGTGACCAGCCCCACGGCCCAGAGGATCGGATGGCCGTGAAACGCCGCGTCCAGGATCGCGTCCTTGCTCCAGAACCCCGCCAGCGGCGGGACCCCCGCGATCGCGACCGCCCCGATCACGAACGTCCACGCCGTGACCGGCATGCGCCCCTTCAGCCCCCCCATCCGGCGCATGTCCAGCTCCCCGGACATGGCGTGCATGACGCTCCCCGCCGTCAGGAACAGCAGGCCCTTGAAGAACGCGTGCGTCATCAGGTGAAAGATGCCCGCCGCGTAGGCCCCCACCCCCACGCCGATGAACATGTAGCCGAGCTGACTGACCGTCGAGTAGGCCAGGGCACGCTTGATGTCATTCGTGACCAGGGCGATGGACGCAGCGAAAAACGCCGTGAAGGCCCCGACGCCGGCCACGACCGCAGCCGCCGCAGGGGCCAGGTCGTAGAGGACGTGGCACCGGGCGACCATGTAGACCCCGGCCGTCACCATCGTCGCAGCGTGGATCAGCGAGGAGACCGGCGTGGGCCCCTCCATCGCGTCCGGCAGCCAGACATACAGCGGGAACTGCGCCGACTTCCCCACCGCCCCCACGAACAGCAGCAGGGCGATGGCCGTGACCGTGGCCTGCGGCAGGTGGTAGGCGTCCCTGAACACGAAGTAGAAGTCCAGCGACCCGGCATTCGCGAAGATCATGAACAGGGCGATCAGAAACCCAAAATCCCCGATCCGGTTGACGATGAACGCCTTCTTCCCCGCGTCGGACGCGGACTTCTTCTCGTACCAGAACCCGATCAGCAGGTAGGAGCAGAGCCCCACCGCCTCCCACCCCACGAACATCTGGACGAAGTTGTCCGCCAGGACCAGGATGAGCATCGAGAAGACGAACAGGTTCAGAAACGTGAAATAGCGGGCATATCCGGAATCCCCGCGCATGTAGCCGACGGAGTAGACGTGAACGAAGAAGGACACCGTCGTTACGACCAGGAGCATCACCGCCGAAAGCTCGTCCACCTGAAACCCGACGACGACGTTCAACACGTCCGTCGAGATCCAGGAGTAGAGCTTGGCAGGCGCATCCACCCCCAGCGTGTCGCCGTTCAGGACGCGCAGAAACACCAGGATCGACAGGGCCCACGAGACGCCGACCGCCCCGCACGCCACGACGTGCGCGGCCCGGCCGAGCCGCCGGCCGAAGAAGCCATTGATGAGGACCCCGATCAGGGGACAGAGCAGAATCCAGATGACGTAGGTTTGCATGGGCGCTTTTCTACCACTTCAGCAGGTTGATCTCCTCGACGTTGATCGTCTCCCGGTTCCTGAACAGCGCGATGATGATGGCCAGCCCCACGGCCACCTCCGCCGCCGCCACGGTCATCACGAAAAACACGAACACCTGGCCGGTGGCCTCGCCGTAATGTCTGGCGAACGCCACGAACGACAGGTTGACCGCGTTCAGCATCAGCTCCACCGACATGAAGATCACGATGACGTTCCGCCGGGTGAGCACCCCGAGCACCCCGATGGCGAACAGGACGGCGCTCAGGATCGTGTAATGAGAGATGGGGACCATAAATAAAAATCCCGTAGGGGCGGTTCTTGAACCGCCCCTACTTCTTCTCCTGTTTCACCAGCACCACGACGCCGACCAGGGCGACCGTCAGGATGACCGACGCGACCTCGAACGGAAAGAGGTATTCCGTGAACAGCAGTTCACCGATGTATTCCGTGTTCCGGGCCTGAAGCGCCGTGTTCGTCGACGGCCCAGCGCTGCTGAGCCACGCCTGCCGGGCCACAAACCCCACCTGCGCCAGCAGCGCCCCCAGCAGGATCAGCACAAACATCCACCGGAAGCGCCCCACCGCCGCATCCATCATCTCCCTGCGGCCCAGGTTCAGGAGCATGATCACGAACAGAAACAGGATCATGATCGCCCCGGCGTAGACGATCACCATCACCGCCGACAGAAAGTAGGCGTCCAGCAAAACAAAAAGCCCCGCCAGGCAGAAAAATGTCACCACAAGAGACAGGGCGCTGTAGACGGGGTTTCGGAAGAGCACGACGTTGACCGCCGACGCCACGGCGATCACGGCAAAGATGTAAAAAAGCGCTGTTGTCATCACCCCTCCCGAAAAACAGTCCTGAGTTCCGAGTCCTGAGTCAAAAAACAGTCCTGTCCTGAGTCCTGAGTCCTGAGTCCTGAGT
>CAYRZX010000087.1:13258-21273 GCA_964428665.1 uncultured Gemmatimonas sp. | reverse complement strand
GCCGAGTGCCTGGAGTGTCACTCGGATAAGACGCTGAAGCGGGAGGAGGGGGCGCGGGCGGGGACGTCGGCGCATGTACCGGCGGACGCCCTGAAGGGGACGCCCCACGAAGGGGTCGAGTGCGCCTCCTGCCACGCGGACGTGAAGGAGGTCCCGCACGAGCCGAAGTTGAGGCCGGCGGCCTGCGGAGCCTGCCACCAGGAGGTCGAGGGGCTCTGTGAGAAGGACCTGCACGGGCAGGCGCGGGCGAGGGGGGATGAGGACGCGCCGACCTGCGGGGACTGCCACGGGTCGCATCAGATCCGGCCCAGGTCGGACCCGGAGTCCCGGGTTCATCCCAAACATCTCCCCTTTACGTGCGCGAAGTGCCACGCGGACCTGGAGGTGGTCAGGCGACATCATATCAACGTCCCGGACCCGCTGAAGGCCTACGAGCAGAGCGCGCACTTCAGGGCGTCGCAGGAGGGGCAGCACGCGGCGGTCTGCAGCGACTGCCACGGGTCCCACCAGATTCACAAGGCGAGCGACCCGGAGGCGTCCATCTACCGGACGCGCGTCCCTCAGACGTGCGGGGGGTGCCACGGGGAGGTCCTGAAGGTCTACGAGAAGAGTGTGCACGGGATGGGCGTGGCCCGCGGGGTGACGGACGCTCCGGTCTGCACAGACTGCCACGGGGAGCACGCCATCAAGGGGAAGGACGACCCGACCTCGTCGATCTACCCGAAGAACATCGCTGAGACGACCTGCGTGCGGTGCCACGCGGACGTGCGGATGGTGTCCAAGTACGGCCTGGCGCCGGGGCGGTTGAGCAGCTATGAGGAGTCCTACCACGGCCTGGCCGTGAAGGGGGGGTCCACGGTGGCGGCCAACTGCGCGAGTTGTCACGGGGTGCACAACATCCTGCCTTCGGAGAACCCCGAATCGACGATCCACCCCTCCCGCCTGGCGCAGACGTGCGGCCAGTGCCATCCCAACGCCGGGGCGAGTTTCACGAGGTTTCCGGCGCACGCCGGGGTCGTCCCCAACGGTAAGGGGGAGCGGGCGGCGGATGTGGTTCGCACGGCCTATCTCTGGCTGATCGCGCTGACGGTCGGGGGGATGGCCGCGCACAACGGGGTGATCCTCTACCACCATCTCCTGCGCAAGCTGCGCCGGCGTCGCGGGGAGCGGCTGCACGCGCGCTTCACCCCCTACGAGGTGGTCCAGCACTATCTCCTCGCCCTCTCCTTTATGACGCTGGTGGTCACGGGGTTTGCGCTCAAGTTCCCGGACGCCTTCTGGGTGAAGGGGCTGTCGTGGCTGGGGCTGGAGGAGGCGGTGCGGCGGGTCGTCCACCGGGCCGCCGGGGTCCTTCTGATCGTCCAGTCTGTCGCACAGGCGGTCTGGTTCGTGGCGACGCGGCGGGGGCGGGGGGAGATCGTCAGCCTGCTGCCCAGGGTGGCGGACGTTCAGGGGGTGATCCAGAACCTGCGTTATCACCTGGGCCGGGAGGAGAGGCCGCCGCAGTTTGACCGCTACAGCTACATCGAGAAGGCGGAGTACCTGGCGCTGATCTGGGGGACGGGGGTGATGGCGGTCACGGGCCTTATCCTCTGGTTTCCGGTAGAGGCCACCTCGTGGCTGCCGGGGTGGGCGGTGCGGGTGGCGGAGGTCATTCACTACTACGAGGCGTGGCTGGCGACGCTGGCGATTCTCGTATGGCACTTCTTCTTCGTGATGTTCCATCCGGGGGAGTATCCGATGAGCGCGACCTGGCTGGACGGCAAGATCACGGAGGGGGAGTTCCGGCATCACCACCCGCTGGAATATGAGAGGGAAAAAGAAAAGGATGAATCCAGAATCCAGAATCCAGAGTAAGATCAAACCGGCACGCTTTTCATTCTGGATTCTGACTCCCGGCTCCTGTATTCTGCATTGAGGTGTTTATGGCAACGAGGCGTCTGCCGAGCATCTTCTACAACTGGACGACGGCGGTCGGGGCGCTGATCGCCGCCGTCACCTTCAGCATCATCTTCCTGCTCTACCTGATCGACCTGGTCGTCAAGAAGACCACGATCTACCTGGGGCTGGTGACGTTCGTGATCCTGCCCATCCTCCTGATCTTCGGGCTGGCGCTGATCGGGGTCGGGGCGTTTCTGGAGCGGCGGCGGCTGGCGCGAGGGACGCCTTCGGCCTTCTCCGGGCTGATTCGGATCGACCTGCAGAACATGACCCACCGGAATGCCCTCGTGCTGGGGCTGACCGGGGCGGGGGTCTTTCTGCTGGCGTCCGCGGTGGGCACGTACAAGGCCTACCAGAAGACCGAGTCGGTAGCCTTCTGCGGCCAGCTCTGCCATTCGGTCATGCACCCGGAGTTCACGGCCTACCAGACCTCGCCCCACGCCCGCGTGGCGTGCGTGCAGTGCCACATCGGGCCGGGGGCGGACTGGTTCGTGAAGGCCAAGCTGTCGGGGGCCTACCAGGTCTACGCGGTGGCGGCGAACGTCTACCCCCGCCCGATCCCCACGCCCGTCCGGAACCTGCGCCCGGCCCGCGAGACGTGCGAGCAGTGCCACTGGCCGGAGCAGTTCTTCGGGGCGCGGAAGGACGTGAACCATCACTTTCTGGCCGACGAGGCCAACACCCCCTGGCCGATCACCGTGCTGATCAACGTGGGCGGGGGGAGCGAGGCCACGGGCAAGGTGGAGGGGATCCACTGGCACATGGCCATCGCCAACAAGGTGCAGTACATCGCGCGGGACAGCTCCCGGCAGGAGATCGCCTGGGTGCGGGTGGAGGACCGGACGGGAAAGGTCGCGGAGTACAGCGACGCCGAGCGCCCGCTGACGCCGGAGGAGCGCGCCCGCGCGGAGGTGCGGACGCTGGACTGCATCGACTGCCACAACCGGCCCAGCCACGTCTACCGGTCGCCTGTGCAGGCGGTGAACGAGGCGATGGCCATCGGGCGGATCGACCGGACCCTGCCCTACATCAAGCGGGAGGCGGTGAAGGCCCTGGACGCGGAGTACCCGGACACGCCTTCGGCCCTGCGCGCGATTGAGGAGAGGCTGACGAAGTTCTATCAGGAGAGCTATCCTGAAGTGTTCGCGTCGCGGAGGGCGGCGGTGGACGGGGCGGTGGCCGGCGTGCAGCGGGTCTACCAGCAGAACTTCTTCCCGGAGATGAAGGTCTCCTGGAATCGCTACCCGGACAACATCGGCCATTCCCAGTTCGTGGGGTGCTTCCGGTGCCACGGGGAGAGGTTGAGGACGGCGGAGGGGCAGACGATCACGAAGGACTGCGCGGCCTGCCATTCGATCCTGGCGCAGGGGACGGACCCGGCGACGGGGACGTATTCGCCGAAGGGCCTGGCCTTCCAGCATCCGGTGGACGTGGAAGGCGCGGAGAAGGAGGGGAACTGCACGGAGTGCCACGCGGGGGGGGCGGAGTTATACTGAAGGCGGAAGGCGGAAGGCGGAAGGCGGAAGTCAAGGATTATGACAGGGAGATGTCTTATGGCGCACGGCGAGGGGCTTCTGAATGGCCGTCCGGCCGGGGGGCGTCGGCGGTTTTTGAACTGGGCGCTGGGAGGGGGGGCGGTCGGGCTGGCCGGCAGCGTCTTCTACCCCATCCTCCAGTTCGTGCTGCCGCCCAGGCTCTCGGAGGCGGTGCTGGCGAGCGTGGTGGCGGGGAAGGTGGGGGAGCTGGCCCCCAACACGGGGAAGATTTTCAAGTTCGGGAGCAAGCCGGGGCTCCTGGTCCGCCTGCCTTCGGGGGAGTACAAGGCGTTCTCGGCGGTCTGTTCGCATCTCCAGTGCACGGTGCAGTATCGGGGGGACCTGTCGCAGATCTGGTGCGCCTGCCACAACGGGCACTTCAACCTCAACGGAGAGGTCCTGTCCGGCCCTCCTCCGGCGCCGCTGGAGGCCTATAGCGTGGCTGTCCGTGGGGATGAGATCGTGGTGTCGAAGGCGTAGGGAGAAGGGAGGGTTGCGTGGAAGCCAAGACCAGATCGAAGGTTCTCGACTGGCTGGACGAGCGGCTTCAGGTCCAGGTCGCTCTGTCCTTTTTGGCCAAGAAGGTTGTGCCGCTGCACCGGCACAGCATCTGGTACTACTTCGGGGGGATGGCCCTGTTCCTGTTCTCCGTCCAGGTGGTCACGGGCATCCTGCTGCTGCTGTACTACCGCCCGACGGCGGAGGCGGCGTTCGAGAGCGTGCAGTTCATCGTGACAGAGGTCCGGTTCGGCTGGCTGATCCGGTCGATCCACAGCTGGTCGGCCAACCTCATGGTCGCCGTGCTGTTCGTCCACATGCTGAGCGTGTTTCTGCTCAAGGCCTACCGGAAGCCCCGCGAGCTGACCTGGGTGACGGGGGTGCTGCTGTTTTTCTGCGTGCTCGGCTTCGGTTTCAGCGGGTATCTCCTCCCCTGGAACACGCTGGCGTTTTTCGCCACGAAGGTGGGCACGGAGCTGGTCAACACCGTGCCGGTGGTGGGCCAGCCGCTGCTGATCTTCCTGCGAGGGGGGGAGGACGTGACGGGGGCCACGCTGACGCGCTTCTTCGGGTTTCACGTGGCCGTGCTCCCCATGCTGACCGCCCTGGTCCTCGCCCTGCATCTCCTGATGGTGCAGTTCCAGGGGATGAGCGTGCCGCCCTCGATGCAGGGCCAGGAGGACAGGATGAAGAAGATGCCCTTCTTCCCCAACTTCCTCCTGAGGGATGCGCTGGGGTGGCTGGTGGCGCTGGGGCTTCTGGCCGCGCTGGCCGCGGTCTTCCCGTGGGAGCTGGGGGTCAAGGCCGATCCGTTCGCCCCGGCCCCGGCGGGGATCAAGCCGGAGTGGTATTTCATGTTCATGTTCCAGACGCTGAAGCTGGCGCCCTCCCACATCCTGTTCTTAGAGGGGGAGATGGTGGTCTTCCTGTTCTTCGGGCTTTGCGGCCTCGGCCTGATCCTGGTCCCCTTCCTGGACGTCTGGTCGAGGCGGGGGGAGCGGAGCCCGCTGTTCACGGCCGCTGGCATCCTGATGATCGTGTACATCGCGACGATGACGGCCGTGGGGTATCTGGTGAAGGTCGGGTGATGGACAAAGTGCGATTGAAGATTGAAGATTGAAAATTGAAGATTGAAAATTGAAGAACGAAGGCTGTGGAGCAGGGTGTGAGGGTATCATGAAACAGCTTATCTTATGCGTTCTGGCCGCGCTTTTTCTGGCCACCCCGGCGCTGGCGGAGAAGAAGGACACGTGCGTCTCCTGTCACCGGGACCTGGACGGGGAGATGGCCGCGCCGGTCCAGGGGATGCAGGGGGATGTCCACGCGCAGTACGGGCTGTCGTGCGCGGACTGCCACGGGGGGGACCCGACGCAGGAGGACATGGAGGCGTCGATGGACCCCAGGCGGGGCTACCGGGGGGCGCCGACCGTTGAACAGATCCCCGAATTCTGCGGGACGTGCCACGCCGACGCCGCCACCATCCGGAAGTTCAAGCCGGGGCTGCGGGTGGATCAACTGGAACTCTACTGGACCAGCGTGCACGGCCAGCAGCACCAGAAGGGGGACTGGAAGGTCGCGCAGTGCGTAAGCTGTCACGGGGTACATGGCATCCTGCCGGGGTCGGACCCCAGGTCCCCGGTCTACCCCACGAACGTGCCGAGGACGTGCGCCCGGTGTCACAGCGATGCGGGCCTCATGGCGGGCTATCGGATTCCGACGGATCAGTTCGACAAGTACAGGACTAGCGTGCACGGACGTCCCCTGCTGGAAAAAGGGGTCCGGGGGGCGCCGGCGTGCAACGACTGTCACGGCAACCACGGGGCGGCCCCTCCGGGGGTCAGCTCGGTGAGCAATGTGTGCGGGCAGTGCCATCCGGTCAACAGCGAACTCCTGAAGCAGAGCCCCCACCAGAAGCCGTTCGAGGAGATGGGGGTCGCGGCCTGCGAGAGCTGTCACGGCAATCACGGCATTCAGCGCCCGACGGACGACATGCTGGGCGCAGGGGAGGGGTCGGCCTGCACGTCGTGTCACGAGCGGGGGTCCAGGGGGCATCAGGCGGCGGAGGCGATGCGGGGGGCCGTCGACGGCCTGAAGGCCAAACGGGATGCGGCCGAGGCGCTGATCCTGCGGGCGGAGCAGGCGGGGATGGAGGTGAGCCAGGCCAAGTTCGACCTGAACGAGGTGGGGAACGCCCTCACCAAGGCGCGGGCGTCCGTGCACGCCTTCTCGCTCGTCAAGCTGGAGGAGACCGTCAAAGAGGGGGAGGGCCTGGCCGACGGGACGCGCCGAAAAGGGGAGCAGGCCATCGCGGAGCTGCAGTTCCGCCGGAAGGGCCTCGGGGTGTCGCTGGTCATCATCCTGGGCGTGGCCGTGGCGCTCTTCTTCAAGATCCGGGAGATGGACCGGCGGCGGGGGCTGAGGTAAGGGCAGCGGAAAGGAGAGGCCATGGAGGGGGGCGCGGACCTGAGGGGGGACCTGGAAGTCCTGCGCAAGGCCCTTCAAGAGGTGGAGGCTCGTCTGAGGCGCGTGGAACTGGCGCTCCGGCTTCCCCCTCTCGGCGAGGCGTCCGGGTCTCGAACGGGGGAGGGCGATGTCGCCCCCGGCGCCCAGGCGATGGACGGGGGCGGCCTGGAGTTCAGGATCGGGGAGCTCTGGCTGGGGCAGGTGGGCATCGTGGCGCTCCTGGTGGGGATCGCCTTTTTCATCAGCTATCCCTTTGGTTCGGCCCTGCCTCCGGCCCTTCAGATCCTGGCCGGCTATCTGGCCGCGGGCGCGCTCTTCCTCCTCTCCCGGCGCTGGGAGGCCTCCTACCCCTTCGGCTCTCGCCTCCTCTTCGCCGGCGGCCTGATTCTGCTCTATTTCTCCACCCTCCGGCTGCATTTCTTCACGAAGGCCCCGCTCGTCCCTGACAAGGCCGCCGGGCTGGCGCTGCTGACGCTGGCGCTCGGCTTTCTGTTTTACGTGGCTGTCGCGCGGAGGGTTGAGCACTTAGGGGTGATCGCCCTCTGTCTGGGGTTTGTGACAAGCCTCTGCAGCGACACAGGGCACTTTGCCCTCGCGCTGATGGCCGTCACGTCGGGCGTGGCCGTGTATCTCCAGTGGCGCTGTGGCTGGTTTCGAGGGGTCCTCCTGAGCGTGTTTCTGGCCTACGCCGCCCACCTGATCTGGATGTTCAACAACCCGGTCTTAGGCCGTCCGATTCAGGCGGTGGCCGAGCCCCACTTCAATCTGGCCTACCTGTTTCTCTGCGCCGCGGTCTTCGGGGTCGCCCACCTTCCGAAGGGGCAGGGGCCGGACTCCGCCCCCTCCAGCGTGGCCCTGGCGTTTTTCAACGCGGCGGGGTTTTACGGCCTCGGCGGGGTCGCGGCGCTGACGTACTTCAGGGGGCAGTTCGCGGGGATCAACCTCCTGATCTCGGCCTTTTTCCTGGCCCTTGCTGTGGCCCACCGGGCGCGCCGGGAGAGCCGGTTTTCGACGGCCCTCTACGCCTGCTTCGGCTACGTGGCGCTCAGCGTCTCCATCGTCGCGCACTTCGGCAGCCCGGAGCGGTTCATCTATCTGGGCTGGCAGAGCCTGCTGGTCATCTGCACGGCGATCTGGTTCCGCTCCAAGATCGTGGTGGTGACCAACGTCTTCATCTATCTGGGGATCCTGCTCGTCTACCTGCTCTTAGTTCCGCCCGATCTCTGGGTGGACCTGAGCTATGCGGGGGTGGCCCTGCTGAGCGCGCGGGTGATGAACTGGCAGCAACAGCGCCTCACCCTGAAGACGGAGCTGATGCGGAACGTCTATCTGGCATCCGCCTTTGTAATTATCCCCTACGGGCTGTATCACGGCGTTCCCCAGAATTACGTGAGTCTCTCCTGGCTGGGGGCGGCGCTCTTCTATTTCGCGGTGAGCCTGATTCTGAAAAACAGGAAGTACAGATGGATGGCCATCTGGACGATGTTCCTGACGGTCATCTATGTCTTTGTGATCGACCTGGCGCGGCTCAACCCCGCCTATCGGATGGTGTCGTTTCTGGCGCTGGGGCTGACGCTC